>CAIYJU010000122.1 GCA_903926565.1 uncultured Bacteroidales bacterium | reverse complement strand
TTACCGGAGCCTACAAGTTTATTCCCCTGCTGACTCCAGCTGCCTCCCGAACGGGTCCATACCCAGACGGCACCCTGGCCTGAATTGTCCCAATATCCTCCCACAATAGCCGTATTGCCATCGGCTGAAAGAGCTACTGAAGTGCCTTGCGAGGCATAAGCCGAACCTCCGCTGCCTACCAGTTTACTGCCCTGCTGGGTCCAGCTGCCTCCCGATCGGGTAAATACCCAAGCGGCTCCCTGATTATTATTGTCATAATTTCCTCCCACTATGGCCGTATTGCCATCGGCTGAAATAGCTACTGCATAGCCTTGATTGGCCTGCCCTGAATACCCGCTGCCTACAAGTTTATTCCCCTGCTGGGTCCAGCTGCCTCCCGATCGGATAAATACCCAGGCGGCTCCCACATTATAATTGTCTCCTTTTCCGCCCACTATGGCTGTATTGCCATCGGCTGAAAGAGCCACTGACGAGCCCTGATTGGCCTGACCTGAATATCCGGTGCCCACCAGTTTAGTGCCCTGCTGGGTCCAGGAGCTTCCCGAACGGGTAAATATCCAGACAGCTCCCTGACTATTATTGTCAGTATATCCTCCAACTATGACTGTATTTCCATCGGCTGAAATGGCTACTGAACTGCCTTGTCTGGCATAATCAGTATTACCTGTGCCAACCAATTTATTTCCCTGTTGGGTCCAGGTACTTCCTGAACGGGTATATATCCAGGCAGCTCCCTGAGCACTATTATCAAAGTATCCTCCTACTATTGCCGTATTGCCATCAGCTGAAATTGCTACTGACCAACCTTGTCTGGCAGCACCAATATTACCGGTGCCTACCAGTTTGCTACCCTGTTGTCCGCCAGGATAAAGAGTGGCGGTAACCGAAAAATTGCCGGTGCCGGTAGCTGTGCCCCCAGCTGTAGTTATAGAAATAGCACCTGTGGAAGCCCCCGGCATTACCATGCCTACCAGGGTTGTACCATCATTGGAAACCACTATGGCCGCCGTACCACCAATGGTAAATGCAGTAGGGGTGGTTAAATTGGTACCCGTGATGGTCACCAGGGTTCCAACTGCTCCCGACGAAGGACTGAATGAAGTGATGGCCGGGGCGGTGGCGAATATATTCCCGACGAGAAAAAAAGAGATTGCCAAAAGGAAAATTTTGTGTTTCATCCAGATGAGTTATTATATAAACAAAACCAGGTACTTCTTCTGGGTGCGAAAGTAACATCCGAAACCCTCTTAAACCAAGATATGTATGTCCTGAAATTTGAATTGCATCTCCCGATATTTTTCAATGCATTGTTTTACTATACTTTACAAAGCTTTTACGAACATAGTGTTATGTTCCGCCGGGATTGACTTTTCGAATTGGAATGCCAGCCTGGTTAAAGCGGATAAGCAGTCTGCATAAGGCAGAATCTGTGTGAATGAAATACGGCTCAGAAGATTGACCGTCACATTTTACCTGAATTCCGAAGGTCGTGTACCGGTTATCTGGCTGAAAGCCTTATAAAAAGCAGTTTTCGATCCAAACCCGGCTTCTTTGGCAAGGGCTTCAATTTTGTAATTCTTCAATTCAGGAGAAGCAAGATGCATGAGCACTTCCTTGATGCGGTAACTGTTTACAAACATATTAAAACTCATGCCTGCATGTTGCTGTATAAGGTCTGAAATTGTTTTCCGGTTGATCCTCAGTTGGGCGGTCACATCATCAAACCTCAGATTGCTGTTTAAATAAGGTTTCTCTGATTCAAAATATTCTATCACTTTCTGGTAGATTTGGCTGGATTGATCCGGTATCAATGGAGGAAACAGTTGTACGGCAGGTATGATTTCCTCCCCTGAATCCCCTGCCCGGGTATCGTGCCTGTATTTTTCAAACAAGATATTATATGCACTGTCGCGTTGGCGGTAAAGCCGGTAAATCCTGAAGAGCAGGGCTCCCAGAACCAGGGCGGAAACCAGGGCAATGACGAGGATAATGAAATTCGCATGCATCCGGTTTTTCATCAGCAGCATGTTGGCACTGAGCGACTCGTTCCTGCGTTCAAGTTTTTCGTTATGGTACGCAAACTCAAGGTCATGTATCGCTATTTGCTTATCAAGGGCCAACAGGGAATCGTTGAGATGCCGGATTGTCTTTTGGGTAGCAAAAGCCTCTTTATACCTGCCGGCCTTTTCGTACATATACTGTTCGGCCTCAAGCAACTCGACATATACAGGGGTTTCCCCAGATAATGCGGCAAGCCTGCCCGCCTCTTTAAATATAAGAAGGGCATCATTATCCTTTTGTTGAGCCTCGTAAACATTACCTATGCCGCTCATGGCCCTGAATACTCCGCTATTAATGTGATGTTTTCGCGAGGCAGACAGAACTTCATTGTAAAGTTCAAGTGCCTGCGTGTATTTTTTTTGCTCGTAATACAAGCCGGCAAGGTGGAAACGGGTCGGCAGGGTCTCAACCGCAAATTGTTTCATCGGAAGCATGTTTTTTGCTTTCAAAAAATAGTATTCTGCGCTGTCAGGGTTGGAAATCCTGTAAAAAGTACCCAGATTATTTAAAGCAAAAAGGTAGTTTAAACTATCATGATAAGAACGCGTGATGCGGCATGCTTTTCTGTAATAAAGCAGCGACAGTTTGTTGTCGTTCAGCGATTGGTAATTGCCGGCCAGGTTGAGATAAACCGGGCCAAGGGTCATGGTATCTCCCAGGGATTCGAAGATCTTTATGGCTTCAAGCAGTTTTTTCTGGGCAGTAAAATAATCCCCGGTAGAACTCAGTAAAGAACCTTCAATGTTCAGCGCGATAGCCTTTTGATAGCTTTGCGTTTTATTGTCGAATAATTTGAACGTTTCGTCAAGGTATTTTCGGGCCAGGAAATACTTGCCGTCGTTAGTTAATTGCTGCGATAACCATATCCCTGAATATATTTTTACGGCATTGCTCCTTCCCGGGAAAATTCCGCTTTGGTATCGTTGCATGAAACTGTAAGCTGAATCTCTCATGTCCAGTTTCATCAGCGCTTCGGACTTGATCTTAATGTAATCAACCAGCTGATTATCAGTAAGAACTTCCGGCGAAACAGCCTGAACCAATGAATCCAAAAGCCGCATGGCCGCACGTGGATCCGTAGCGATCAGCTGGCCGGCCTTTTTACTTTCCAGTGAAAATTTTCCAGCTGTCTGACTGCCTGATTTTTTGCTGTTACAGGCTGCAAAGCACGCCATAACACAAAACCAGATCAGGATTGAAGTTTGAAAAACGGGCTTTTTAGGATTGTTCATAATGCAAATCTATTAACAAAAATCGATTTCTTGTATCCGAAAAATAAAGAGCAAAGGTCGAAAAGTGAAAGGCCGGCCATTGCACGGAAAAGCCGGAACAGCATAATCATCTCAATTTGGTGATTGTTAATAAAGTTAGGTGGTCAACAAAAATCGGCAGAGGGTGGTCGGGAACTCCGGTTTTTTCATTACATTGATATTCATTAAAATTAAAAATACATTCAATGAAAACTTTGGTGAAACGGATGTATATTTGTTAAAACATTAACAATTGATTTTCGGCAAAACTCCACCTTGCTGTTTACATAAAGCCAACAAAGGGAAATAGGAAAACTACCTCTCAATTGCTCGTCAAAACTACGCTGAATGAAAACAAAACTTTTATGTTTCCTCTCCGCCATGATCTTATTCCTGGCGGGAGCTCCCGCGCAAATCAGCAGCCCGATGAAACCCTGGACCGGGATTGGTAAAGGTGCCTCAACCCAGTCATCGGCCTCACAATGGGACAGTGTGCCTGTTGATATCAAAAACAGGAATTCATTTAAGCGGCTGGCGTGGTTTTACAAACCAAGGTTGAACGCACAGGGTGTGTTCCCCAGGGCATTTATTGACAGGCAAAAGGAAACGGAAATAGTGAAAATGCAGACGCAAACCGATAAGCCAGGTGCCTCCTTCCAATGGAATAATCTCGGCCCGGTGGGTATTGATTTCTCGGGCGATGCCTCAGTCAGGCATTGGGGTGTGGTGAGCGGAAGGGTGATTGGTCTTGCCATTCATCCATTTAACCCGGAGATCGTTTACGCGGGCACCGGGGGTGCGGGTATATGGAAATCTACTGATGGCGGGCAAAACTGGGTGGATAAAAGCGGGGGGCTGAACCTGCTCACCTTTGGATCCATTGCGATCGACCCTTCAAACCCTGAAACCATCTATGCCGGTACGGGTGAATATTTCTGGTTGCTCACCGAGAGGTTTTATAACGGGGATGGCTTATACAAATCAACCAACGGGGGCGACAGCTGGGTCAAGGTGCAGGCTGAATTTGATACAGTAACCGGATTTACGGCACTCGCTGTATCCCCCCATGATCCAGATGTGGTTATGGCAGGGATTGCCAAAAACCTTAATAATGCAGTTCAGAATCAGGGCATCTGGAGGAGTACCGATGCCGGTATTCACTGGAGCTGTGTTTTCCCGGGAGAAGGGATATGGGACCTGGCATTTCATCCCACCAATCCGAACATTGTATATGCAGCTTGCGGCAATGAGCAGGAACAGGCCGGTTTCCTGGTATCTGCCAACGGAGGCCTCACTTTTTCGCAAAGCAATACAGGCCTCCCCGATCCCGTTCACATCGGGAGGATGCAGTTTGACATATCCCGCTCAAATCCTTCCGTGCTTTACGGTTTGATATATGACAAGGCGCCTTCCCCCAACGGCATGAAGACCAGTGCGTATAAATCGGTCAACGGCGGTGCTTCATGGTCCCAGATATCGCCGGGCGTAAACCTTTCAGCATACAGTGACCAGGGTTTCTACGATCTCTGCATTGCTGTGAACCCGGTAAACCCCGATAATGTACTCCTCGGAAATGTCGAACTAAGCCAGTCAGTCAACGGATCAACCTTTACCTGCATCCGGGATCCCAACGCAGCAGGGGGCGGAAACAGCCCCTGGGATTCCTACACCCACATCGACCATCATATCATCAGGTTTGCCCCCTCCGATCCCTCTGTTATCTATGTGGGCTGTGATGGTGGTGTGTTCAGGTCTGCAGATGGTGGAGCGTCGTTTCACCAGGCCAACACCGGCATTACTTCCATCCAGTCCTACCGCGTCGCTTCTCATATCTCGGATCCCGACATCATCTATTCAGGAGCACAGGACAATGGATTTATTTCGACCCACAACAGGGGCACTACTCCATATAATCTTGACTTTCTTTCCGATGGCACCGAATGTTTCATGGATTATTCTGATCAGGATGTGATTTTTTTTGAGACTTACTGCGGATACCTTGGGCGAAGCACCAATGGTGGACAAAGCTGGGAGCTGCTGATCGATCCGGGTGCCCTGGATTCGGTTGCTTTCATCTGTCCATACTGGCAGCACCCGGTAATTCCTGAGATCATATACGGATGCCTCAAACAGAAACTATATAAGTCGGTCGACAAGGGAAATACCTGGGCTTATACAACCTCATACCCAATAGTCAGCTCCCCAATCTATTCTGCCGCACAGTCTTCCGTGAAGACCGGAAACATCATGGTAGCTGCAAGAGAAGGTTCTGTAAGCCTTGTGCGATCGGCCGACGGAGGATACAGTTGGGAGGATGTTACAATGAACCTCGGTGTTCTCTCGGGCGGGTATTTCATGAGACTGGTAGCCGATCCCCGGGACGGGAATACATTTTACCTGCTTAAAAGTTCCTATTCGGGTTCTCTTATTGTAAAGACAACCGACTTCGGTACCTCCTGGACTGATATAAGTTCCGACCTTCCAAAAATTCCCGTAAATGACCTGTTTATCGACACTGCCAATGCGGGTGTAATGTACCTTGGCAATGATTTCGGCGTATACCGCACAGCCAGCAACGGCGGGAGTTGGGTCAGGCTGAACAACGGCATGCCTTTTCTGCCTGTGCTTGATTTCGATTGTTACAATCATGCCGGGACCAGGCTGCTGAGGGCGGCAACATTCGGGAGAGGCATCTTCGAACTTGACCTCAACCATCCTGAATCGGTCAATGAGGCTCTTTCCGGGCTGGAAGTGATAAGGGCCTGGCCTAATCCGGCCTCACAACGGATCTGGGTTGACCTGCCCGGGGGCACTCCCGGAAGTTATACCCTTAGCGTGGTATCGGTGAGTGGAAAGGAAGTGGCATCACATGCTGTTTCCACCACCGGAACCACCCTCCGGACCAGCATTGATGTATCGAAACTGGAACCGGGCTGTTACCAGCTGCTGGTCAAAAGCCACAGGGAATTGAAAGCCTACAAGCTGGTAATCATGAGATGAAACCGGTACTTCATAAAACGCCCTTTTTCCCAATCACCTCAAAATGCATCTCGGAATAGAATGCCGAATTCCGCAGGCAGCGAAGTGGTGTATGTTACCATCGGCTTTGAATATAACACCAAAGTGTGGCAGAAAGGTTGGCCTCCGTTTTTACAGGAGGTCATTGCTGCATGCACAAAACACAATGTGAAGCTCGTCTTTTTCGACAATGTGTATATGTATTCGAAATCATCGATTCCCTTCATGACAGAAGGATCACCGTTACAGCCTCCCGGCGAAAAGGGAAAGGTAAGGATGAAACTTCATGAAATGATTATGAACGGGGTGGAGAAGAATAATCTGACTGCCCTTATTGCCCGGTCGGCCGACTTTTATGGTCCGGACAATAAAAACAGCGCCCTGAATATGATGTAAATTTGAAAAACGGTTTGGTATTTCAGCAACCATCCCCACAGATGGGATTAAAAGCCTGATAGGAAGTATCAAAAGTTGAAAATGCATGATCATTCCTGTTGGCTGATGAAACGAATCATTGCCCACACCGTTTTTCAAATTACCCGGAATCAGATAATTTCAGGTTAGCTGTGCAGAAACACCCATGCAAAAACCTGAGAGAACTCTTCGTAGGTTGTAGGGGTAGAGTTTGCTTCTGTCCGCTGGTGACCATCCAGCAGCGTGCCATCGTTGATGGCTTTGGCAAGGTCGACCATCAGGCGGGCGGCATCCTCGCCGCAAAAACCGGAAGCCACCATCCCTTTTATGGCATCCTCGCCGGGGAACTGCATGTAGGTGAGCTCCGGCTTCCCGATTGCCTGCCCGGCAATGGCAGTGACTTCAGCATAGGTGATGTCGCGGGGGCCCAGGACAAATTCTATGGTATTGCCTGTGAAGCTCAGGTCAAGCAAACGTTTTGCGGCAACTGCACCGATGTCCTTCGTTGCGACCATCGGGAACTTCACATCGGCCTTTACAGGAGTACCGGCAATGCCCATCTGTTTGATCGTTCCGATCAGGCCAAGGGTGTTTTCCATAAAGTAGGTAGGGCGCAGGTTCAGCACATTGGCTCCTTTCAGTCCGAGGAGCAACTCTTCCATATAGCCGAGTCCGTCGACGATCCCGGCACCTTTGCGAAGATGGGCTCCCACGCTGCTTAGCAATACGACGTTGGGAACATTGTTTGCTTTCAATGCTTCGAAATAGTTGTCGGAGATCTTTTTTTGCTCCTGGAAGACATCTGCCGCGAACATATCCGGCATTAAAAGGCAGAATACCGCGTCGGCACCTTTAAAAGCCTTTGTAAGAAACTCCCTGTCGTAGGAGTCGCCGGCGAGCGCAATGGCTCCCAGGTCGGCCAGTTCTTTCAATTTGTCGGCATTGCGGGCAATGACGGTTACATGCTCTCCCTTTGCAAGCAATTCAGTTGCAACGATTTTGCCAATTTTCCCCGTGGCACCGGTGATTACGTACTTTTTCATGTTGATGTGATTTTGTTTATGTAAATTATTTGTATATACAACGAATGAGATAAAAAATTTATTTTGATGCCAGTTTAATTGCTGACTGGAATACGCTCCCGGTGAGCATGCGTGCATTTTCCTCCCCGAGAATACCTGCAACCCTGAGATAAAGCTTATACCAGGCTGCTTTTATTGCTTCGTTCAATTCAACGGAAGCCGGGGTCGGATAGATCATCGTGATCCTGCCTTCACTGTGTTTTTTGACCAGTCCGCGGCTTTCAAGTTTGTCAGCAAGCCGGGTTACGGTCGATGGGGTCAGCATCATGATCTCTGCCAATTCCCCGGCATGAATGCCGGGGTTTTTATTTACGGTCATGACCACGAAGGCATAGCTCGGAGCAAGGTCCACTGCGGAAAACTCCTCCTCTGCCATCTTTGTCACGATCCGCGCAAGGGCATTGGAAGCGTAGTACAGGCAATTGCAATATGAGGCTTTGTCATTCATTTCGGGTGCAAAGATAAAACAAATACTTGTATGTACAATAATAATATTTTGGTTTCAGACCTTCCAGGTTTTCAAAACCTGGAAGGTCTTTGTGATTTCAGGAATATATCATTTGATTAAAACTTCCCAAACTTTAAGCCGATTGTGGCTGTGAAATTATTCATCAGCGTTGAAGGTGTATTGATCAGCTGAAGATTGCCGGCATACCGGTAACTGACACCCGCGTTGAGCCGCATGAATTTCTGAAGATTGATCTCAACCCTGATGCCGGGTTCCACAACAAAAAAGGCATCACTATCAAGGGTCTGATGGCACCGGTCCATCTCGTCACCCTTCCATTCATCGTATTCGAGGTTGGTGACATAGGTTGCCCAGCCTCCGCCGATCAGCACAGGAAATGTTACATGAACCATTGATTTTGGAAACAGGGTGTATTCCAGTAACAGCCCCCCATATCCTCCGTTAAAGTACGCCCCTGCTGTATCGGTAATATTGGGATAAAACAGGCCATCCTGGTTCAGCCAGCCTCTTCCGGTGAGCCCCAGCGAGAAATTATGGTTCAGGATCACGCCGGCAATCACCCCCACCAGCCATGCATCCCTGCCATCAAATCGGGTGTAGCCGGGATCAATGCCGGCGAACCAGCCCAATTTCAATGGGGCGCTTTTACCAAACACGGTTTTCAGATCATCACCGGACGATGTTTTTTGTTGTTCATTTTGTGCGAAAATTGCGGTCGCTGCATATGCGAGAATTATAATCATTATGATACGTTTCATAATATGTTTTATTTAGAATTATTTTTGATTTCGGGCTGCCAACCTGGCCAATAAAATCAATGTAAATTGCTTTATTAGCAGGATTTTCATGCATTTCTAATCTACCGCCACAATACGATTGCAGGATTTTCATTCCGGACAGGCAAATATTTCAAATCTGAAGGAACATTTGCCCTGCTGGAATCCATTGTACAGGAAAGCAACCAACCGGTTCCCAGAATGACCGGGGCGTTATAAAACACACATTTCCCGATAAATTTTCGCCTGCTGATTGTGATCAATTTATTTTTTTCTGTAAGTTGAATTAAGATTTCGTATTTTTTCAAAAGCCCTGTTATCCTTGTACATTTCAAGAAGTTCTGATTCTTTTTTACCGTTTTTAATTCCATTTATCAACAGAAGTAAAAGGCCCGGAATCTCATCTTCTTCAAACCCGGCTTTAATCGCAAAACTGGTTGCAATGCCCATTTCCTTTTTGTTTATTACTCCGTCAGCCAGTGTCATTTTCACAATGTCGTAAACCTGTTCAAAACGAGCTGAAAACTTACATGGTGTAACATCCTCATTTATTTTTGTCGTTTCAATCAGGCAAGTTACTTCTGAAACTGAAAAACCAAGCTTTTTACCGATTTTAAACAGTAATTCTGATTCAGCAGTACTGATTATGCCATCTGATAAGGCGATTCGTACATGAAAGGCAAAATTTTCCATGTTTTGCTTTAAAATTGAATGATCGGAAAAACTTATAATCTCCATTTTATAAAATTTACAATTGTTTATTAATGAAAGATACAGGACTGGTCAGTTGTTTAAGCCTGAAGCTTCGCTTCTGTTTTTTTAAATTTTGCCCGAATGGTTTCTATGATCACCGGCAATAGTGACAATCCAATTATCCCAACGACGACAATTTCGAAATTCTTTTGTACCAGCGAAAAATTACCAAAGAAATAGCCTGTCAATACCAGGCCGGTCACCCATAAGCAACCTCCTATAACATTGAACCGGATAAATTTTTGATAATTCATGGCCCCGATGCCTGCGACAAAAGGCTCAAACGTGCGGACAAATTGAAAACAGCTGTTTATCAAAGTGTAACACGAAATCAAGCAATGAAATAATGAAATCCATAATCATTTGCCTGAACCTTTCCAGAGTTTGTCAAGGAATCCGGTTACTGAATCAAACAAACCTTGTACTCCATTCTGAGAAATATAATTAATAAGTTGAATGATCAGTGGAAGCAGGGCTATAATAACGGCAACAGCAATGATTAACAGCACGATAACCACCGTTATTGCAATTAGTTTCAGCTTTCTGTCATTCCAGACCCTGTTCAGGATGGCCAGCAATTTCAGATGGCCGTCTCTTCCGTGTGACGGATAGCGCTGTTCATGCGAATACCTGTTGTAATTATGATCATCATGACTACGATGGTGTGCGTGTTCACTGTAACTGCCGTGATGCCTGCGTTTGTCTTCAAATAAATCATCAAATCCCATAACGTATTGTATTAAAATTGGTGAGTAAATGCAAATTCTCTGAATGATTGAATTTTAGCTATTCAACAAACAAGAACATTGCCTGAAAAGAATGAATTGTAAGAAAAATAATCTAGGAAATCTTTGGCGGTTGCCAAACAGAAAGGAAGAATTTATTGATCAAAAACAGGTTGCCGGGAATTGGCATTTGAAATTGATACTCAGCCACTGAACAACTTTCCGTCGCATGAGAAATCTGATCGTCGTCACATGAATCAATATCCGAACAGAAATTATTTGCAACATTATTTGAACCGGATGACAGTTCTATCGTAAATGAAATGGCACCGGGATTTGAATATGCATCAGTTCCGAAACAGAGAAGGACTGCCAGGGCGATTAAAAATCCAAACGATATGTGCCGGTTTCTTTTCATGAGTTGTCAAAATTAGTTCAATTTGGAGCAACTGGGGCAGACGGGCCTGTTAAATATTTGTTAATAAATTTGTTAACGGAGCAGGGAACAAATCACAGGCGTTTTCGGGATTTTTAAGAAGGTTACCTGGTGATTATTTTCAGAAAATCATCTTTCCGGATGCGGGATACGGGAACGGTCTCGTCATTGCTCAAAACCACGTATCCACCTTCACCGCGGACATACCTGGTTACCTCGTGAAGATTGATGAGGTGAGACTTGTGTACCCTGAAGAAATTGTGTTTCAGCAACCGTGTTTCAAATGCCCCGAGTGGTTTTGAGACCATTATTTTACTGCCTCCTTTCATGGTAAAAACGGAATAGGCACGATCGGACTCAGCATGGATAATTTCATCAATGTTCACAAAGACAAAACCGTCTGAAGTCGGGAGCGGGAGTTTTTTAAACACAGGCATCTCTTCAGGCAATTTCTGCAAATCACGGCTGACTGCCTGAAATTTCTTCATGAATTTCGCCATGGCACCTTCCATCTCAGGATAAGCAACAGGTTTCAGCAGGTAATCGAGTGCGCTATGACGGATGGCATCAATTGCATAATTGCTGTGTGAAGTGGTGATGATCACCTCAAAGTGCATCTCTTCCATGGAGGCAAGCAAATCAAACCCTTTGCCATCCGGTAATTCTATATCAAGGAAAACCAGGTCAACATCATTTTCCCGGAGAAACAGCCGGGCCTGTTGAATGGATTCTGCAACGTAACAAACCCGGATGTACGGAAAATGAATGTTAAACAAATCCTTCAGGACTGTGCAGAAGAATGGATCGTCTTCAACGATCAGGACTTTGACCTCTCTCATGTTATTTTCTGTTTCGTGGTGGTTTCAATATTCTTTCCCAATCTCAGTTTGATGTTCAACACCTGTGCAATGCCGATGATCAATTGTGATGCCCTGAAAGGCTTCGGGATGTAGCCATCCATGCCGGCTGCCGAGCATTTGTCGAGATCGGTGCGCAGCACACTCGCCGTCAGTGCGATAATCGGAATGTCATGATTTAGTACTTCGTCCTTCCCACTTCGTATTTCCTGAGTGGCCTCAAACCCGTTCATCACCGGCATCTGCACATCCATCAGCACCACATCAAATTGTGTAATTTTCAGCAGTTCAATTGCCTCCGCGCCGCTTTCCACTGCAATAACATTCACCCTTGATTTTGCCTCCAGTGTGTCTTTGGCCACGATACGGTTGTATTCGTTGTCGTCGACCACCAGGATGGATAAGCCATCCAGGATGCTGCCATCGACCTGTTCTTCGGAGGCAAGCCGCTGATCGAGCCTTTCATGAGAGCCCTCTTCGAAATTTACACTGAATGAAAAGGTTGTTCCCGAGCCTTCAACGCTGGCGATGGAGATCTTTCCGCCCATCAGTTCCACCAGTCGCCGGCTGATACTGAGTCCAAGCCCTGTGCCGCCGTATTTGCGGGTGTCGGAGGTGTTGGCCTGGGAGAAGTTTTCAAAGACTGTCTGCAGTTTCTCCTGCGGTATGCCGATACCTGTATCATTAATGGAGAATAGAACGGCCGATTCAGTGTAGCCTTTTGTGACATCAATACAAACACTGCCTCTTTCGGTAAACTTGATGGCATTTCCGGCAAGGTTGATCAATACCTGGTTCAGGCGCACGGGGTCGCCGATCACCACGTCGGATATTTCGGGATCAATGCTGACAAGCAATTCCAGCCCTTTTTCCTCTGCCCGGTGATTAAGGGTTTGCTTGACCTGTTTAAGTGTGTCGCTCAATGAAAAATCAATTTTCTCAAGTTCCATTTTTCCAGCTTCTATCTTCGACAAATCAAGAATATCGTTGATTATGTGCAACAGGGTGTCACTTGATTTTTTTATTCCTTCCAAATAGAACTTCTGTTTTTCCTGGAGGGTTGTGTCCAGCACAAGGCTGGTCATCCCCATCACGGCATTCATCGGGGTTCTGATCTCATGGCTCATATTGGCCAGGAACTGCTGTTTGAACTGTTCACTCCGCTCGGCCCGCTCCTTTGCAACCTGCAGGGCGGCGTTGCCTTTTTTGATCTTATTGCGCTGTTTGAAGAACACCCCTGCAAACAGCAGTACGATGACAAATCCACCAACAAACCCATTACGGACGAGCTTCTGTTTCTGGATCTCTTTCTCTGCTACCGCATTCTTCTTTTCCTGCTCAGCCCGGGTTTGTGATTCTTTTTTGTCAAACTCGTACTGCATTTGCTGTTGGGTGATTCTGTTACTGTTTTCATCGTTCATCAAACTGTCGCGAAAGAGGATGTAAAGTTTGTAATTTTCCAGTGCCTCCTCAAAATTTCCCCTTGAGCTATCCACAGCAGCCAAAACCTGATAACTTGTTTTAATCTCAACCATGCTGCCAATCTCCTTTGACAAGGACAATCCTATTTTCAGATGCGTATAAGCTTCATTGTAATTTTTCTGTTTAAAGTAAGTATCGCCGATATTGGTGTAACTTTCGGCAATGCCCTGGTTCTCCCCAAACTCCTTTCTTATTTTTAAAGCAGTAAAATGGTTTTTCAATGCTTCGGGGTAATTACCTTGTAAATAATTAATTACTCCTATACAGTTATATGAATTGGCAATTACAGTTTTATCTCCTGTTTCTTGAGAAACCTTCAAGGCTGCTGAATAATTGTTCAACGCTTCAGTGTAATTGAGTTGGTCCTTATAGACTTCTCCCATGAGGATGTAATCATATGCGATGACCCTCTTATCTCCGATCTCTTTGCAGATATCCATCGCATTGAGATAACTCTTCAACGCTGCAACAAAATTGTTTTGCCTGTGATAAACAATTCCGATTCCCACATAATTGGCTGCAATACCAACTTTGTCCCCGATTTTTTCCCTTATTTTCAGCGCACCAAGATGATTCTTTAATGCTTCTGGATAATAACCCATATCACTGTAGTCGGCGGCCATATTGCCATAAGCATGTGCCATGCCGGATGAATCGGCAATTTCTACGCTTACGGAGAGTAGTTTTCTGCCAAATGCCAGCGACTGTATATAATCTCCCTTATTCGAATTAATCAGTGACATCAGTTCATAATATTTACCGACTCCCTTTTTATAATCGCATGTTTCAGATAGCATCCTGCATTGGTTGGCATATTCATCAGCCTTAATCAGGTTGTTGTTGCAGTATACTTTAGCAAGTTGATATAAAACGTTGACTTTGGAGGTGTCCTGCTTTGCGGTTTTTAGACAGGCAAGGAGGGAATCAACGACATGCTGGTCCTGGGAGAAGGCGGGGCACAGCAAGGCGAATTGCAACAGGATGATGAGAAGTGCCGTTTTTAAAGACCTTAATGACCCCTCCCCGGCCCTCCCCTTGAAGGGGAGGGAGAGGGGCTGCCATATCAGATACTTTAATTCTCCTCTAAACATTATTGTCTTTATAATCATGCTAAAACTTTCCTGCATAAAACCTCGACGAAACTCCCCCTCCCCTCCAAGGGGAGGGCGGGGAGGGGTCATGTCAGGAAAGCTTCTAATTCGTTTACAGCAATTTCAACCCGTTGAACAAGACTTGGCAACATTGAGTTTATTGCATCCGCATTGTTCCCCTGCAGGCATCTCATTTCAATCTCCGATGCCAGCTCCTGCGCCTCCTGCATCCCCATCATCAGGAATTTTGTTTTGAAACCATGCATCTGGGCGGCGATTTCATCACGATCATTTTTTTCAACCGAGATTTTGATCTTCTCTATCAGGATGGGGGCGGAGGCAAGGAACATATCAATGTACTTCTTCATCCGCACCTGGTCGCCTTCGCAGAATTTGGTTAAATATGCAAGATTTATGACCGCTGATGGGAGGTTTGGAAGTGGAACCTTGCTGGTCTCTTGTTTCTTCGCCGCCCTGAGCGGGATGTTCAGCACCTGTGCAATGCAGATGATCAATTGTGATGCCCGGAAAGGCTTTGGAATGTAGCCATTCATCCCGGCTGCCGTGCATTTGTCAAGGTCGGTGCGCAGCACACTCGCCGTCAGCGCAATAATCGGAATGTCAGCCTTTGGCTCCACTTCGCCCCTGTTCGTACTTCGTACTTCGTACTTTGTACTTCGTATTTGCTGTGTCGCCTCAAACCCGTTCATCACCGGCATCTGCACATCCATCAGCACCACATCAAATTTTGTTGATTTGAGCAGTTCAATCGCTTCCGCGCCGCTTTCCACAGCAATAACATTCACCCTTGATTTTGCCTCCAGTGTATCTTTTGCCACAATGCGGTTGTATTCATTGTCGTCGACCACCAGGATGGATAAGCCATCCAGGATGCTGCCGTCGACCTGCTCTTCGGAAGCCAGCCGCTGATCGAGTCTTTCAGCGGAACCTTTTTCAAAATTCACGCTAAACGAAAAGGTTGTCCCCGAACCCTCAACGCTGGCGATGGAGATCTTCCCGCCCATCAGTTCAACGAGTTGCCGGCTGATGCTCAGACCCAGGCCGGTGCCGCCATATTTGCGGGTGTCGGAGGTGTTGGCCTGGGCGAAGTTATCAAAGACTGTCTGCAGTTTCTCCTGTGGGATGCCGATGCCTGTGTCGATGATGGAGAATTGAACGGCCTGTGGAACATAGTCTTTTGTAACCTCAATACATACACTGCCTTTTTCAGTAAATTTAATGGCATTTCCGGTCAGGTTGACGAGCACCTGGTTCAGGCGCATGGGGTCGCCGATCACCACATCAGATATTTCCGGATCAATACTGACAAGCAGTTCCAAACCTTTTTCTTCGGCCCTGTGGTTGAGGGTTTGTTTGACTTGTTTCAGGGTGTCGGTCAATGAGAAATCGATTTTCTCAAGTTCCATTTTACCTGCTTCTATCTTCGACAGGTCGAGAATATCGTTAATGATGTGCAACAGGGTATCGCTGGATTTCTTAATACCTTCCAGGTAAAATTTCTGCTTCTCCGCCAGGGGCGTATCCAGTACCAGGCTGGTCATCCCCATCACAGCATTCATGGGGGTGCGGATCTCATGGCTCATGTTGGCCAGGAACTGCTGCTTGAACTGTTCGCTCTGTTCGGCCCGCTCTTTGGCAACCTGCAGGGCGGCGTTGCCTTTTTTGATCTTGTTTCGCTGTTTGAAGAACACGCCTGCAAACAGCAGTACGATGACAAATCCACCAACAAACCCATTACGGACGAGCTTCTGTTTCTGGATCTCTTTCTCTGCTACCGCATTCTTCTTTTCCTGTTCGGCCCGGGATTGTGATTCTTTTTTGTCGAACTCGTATTGCATCTGTTGCTGAGTGATTTTGTTGGTGTTTTCATTGTTCATTAAGCTGTCGCGGGCGATGATGTATAGTTTATAATGCTCGAATGCCTTTAGAAAGTTACCCTGGGCGCTATCCACTGCGGATAAAACCCGATAACTTGATCTTATTTCTGGTAATGAACCACTTTCTATCGCAAACGGCAATGCCTTTTTCAAATACGCATAAGCGCTATTATAATTTTTCTGTTTCAAATACACCTCGCCAATATTGATAAAAACAGCCGATATTCCTTGAAGATTCCCGAGTTCCTCCACAATTTTTAACGCCACGAATTGACTTTTCAAAGCTTCCGGATAATTCTCTTGTAAAAAATAAATTTCTCCAATTAATTGAGATGAAATACTAATGGCATCTATTTCCCCGGCAACTGTAAAGACCGCAAGGGCAGCAGAATAATTTTTCATTGCTTCTTGGTACTTGAATAATCCCCTGTAAGTATCTCCAATGTTGAGGTAGGCATAAGCAATTCCCTGTTTATCACCGATTTCGTTGCAAATTTTTAAAGCAACGAAAAGAAACTTCAATCCTTCAGAAAAGTTCCTCTGGTAGTTTTTAATTACCCCGATACCCATATTCGACAAGGCAATGCCATGTTTGTCCCCGATTTTTTCTCTGATTTTCAGGGCTGCATAATGATTTTTTATTGCTTCGGGATAATTTCCCTGCCCATCATAACTGCACCCTAAATTGTGATAAGCAGCGGCCATGTCAAATGAATCATCTATTTCTTCGAATATTGATAATGCTTTTCTGGAACATTCCAAGTCCTTCAATCCCTCTCCCTTAATCCCATAATAACAGCCCATAAGGAGATAATACTTCCCGATCCCTTTTTTATACCCAATTTTCTTTGACAATGCCAGGCATTGGTTGGCATAATCCATTGCCTTATCCGGGTTGCTGCTTGAATAGACTAAAGAGAGTTCAGCTAGTATTAATACTTTGGAGGTGTCATGCTTTACATTTTTTAAACAGGCAAGGAGCGAGTCAACTTTAGGCTGGGCCTGGGAAAAGAAGGGTTGACAGGATGACAAAAATATCAAGAAGATGAAAATTGCTTTTATCATGCGCAGAAGTGACCCCTCCCCGGCCCTCCCCTTGGAGGGGAGGGAGAAGGGCTGCCATACCAGATGCTTTAATTCTCTTCTAAACATTATTGTCTTTATAATCATGCTAAAACTATCCTGCATAAAACCTCGACGAAGCTCCCCCTCCCCTTCAAGGGGAGGGCGGGGAGGGGTCAAATCAAAAATGCATTGTTAATCAGTTAACAGCTTGAATTATAGTAAATTATTGGTCAAATATAACAATTCAAACAACAAAAACCATACATCAAACAAAAATTACCGTTTGTCATTGAATTATGACCGATAGGAAATTCGTGCAATGCTATACTTACATACGCGAATACTTTTGGGCTGTAAATAAGTAATAATTTTTAAAACATCGTCTATGAAAGCAAAACTTTACACCATCATAATTTTAACATGTTATTCGATTGCCGGTTATTGCCAGTTTACACCGGTTTCGATCAATTTCCAGCCCTCCTCCTATGGAAATTACCCCGAATATGTCTCTATCACCGATGCATCGCATGTGTGGCTGGGTAACCGGCGGGGTGATTCAGTCAGCCAGGTTCCCTATACCTACGCAGTGCATACCAGCGACGGAGGCAGCACCTGGCAATTCGACTCCATCCCGGCGCCGGGGGATCCGATCATCAGCAGCATATTTGCCGTGGATGCCAATACCTGCTATTATACCTTTACCGACTACGGTTTAGGAGGATCGATCTGGAAGACCAGCGACGGCGGTGCCACCTGGGCGAATAAAACGGTCAATCATTTCAACGAACCAGGTGCATTCGCCGATTTTTATTGTGCATTCAGTGCCAGTGAGGGTGTAGCCCTGGGCGATCCGACCCTCGGGTACTTTGAGATCCTTCGTACAACCAACGGCGGTGATACCTGGTCGAGGGTTGATTCAAGTCTTATCCCTTCGGTTTTTCCAGGTGAAATGGGTGCCACCCATGTTTTCAGTTCCGTGGGCGATATCATATGGTTTGCCTCTCTTATTGGGGATGTAAACGGTACCTATTCTTCACGGGTTTTTAAATCGGTTGACCGTGGCCAGCACTGGACCGTTTCGCCGATTGTAGCAGATAATCTCTCCTGGGTGGCTATGCAGTTTTCATCACCCATGAACGGTGTACTGTATGATGGTGGCTATAACGGCCCTGTTCATGAGTTTTACCGTACAGCCGACGGAGGAAGCACCTGGACCGTCGACTCAGTGACCTTCACTTCGGATGTTTATTTCGCCATGAGTTCCGTTGCCGGTTTCGATGGAGGTTTTGTGGTGGCAACGAATGATGCTCCTGCAGGCTCCTATGATACGAAAGTGCTGTTCACCCCCGATTTTTTCAATACCATCGTGGTTCTTGATTCGAATCTCCAGGCCAATCCATGGGGGATCAAATTCCACGATGCCTCCACCGGCTGGATGGAAGGAAACGGGTCGAACGCGATTGCCATGCATAAATTCAGCGGGTTGCTTACGTCGGTTTCAGAAGCTGCAAAATCACCTGATAAACTGTCGATCATGCCCAATCCAACGGCCAATGAGGCGCTGGTCAAACTTCCGGAGATGAATGTGAAAAGTGATCTGAGGATGTTGGTTTATGATGTTACCGGCCGGCTTCACAACGATATCAAGATTGTGAATTCTACCGGATGGGCCAAACTTGATGCATCAGGCTACACCAATGGAACGTATATCGTGCAGCTTGTTTCCGGCGACCGGATTATCGCAACCACCCATTGGATGGTCAAACATTGATAACCTTAACCTTTGAACCCTCTTCTTCAGGAGCTACTCTTTGTACATAAATTATTGAATTTATGTATTGTCTTGAAATTTTGGCCTTCGGAAGGTGCAGCCACTGAGGCACTTAGGGCACTTAGAAACACTTAGGAGAAAAAATGCTACCGGAAGGTAAAATTGAAATGCTTTTTAGAACCACTGACACTCACCAAGAAATAAAATCCGGGAGGTTAAGGTTGAAAAGTCTTAGTGGTTCTAAGTGCCCTTAGTGCCTTGGTGGTAAAAAAACCTATACACTCAAACAAAATAAACATCTCACATGAAAATAAAATTTTACTCACTGATGATCTCATTAACTCTGGCAGTCTATGCCCGGGCCCAGTTTATGCCGATGGACCTTCCCTACAACAATCAGCCTTACGGTAACTATCCCCGCTGGATATCCATTGTTGACGGGTCAACCGTCTGGCTCGGGACCCTCTCCATGGATGATTTCGGCCAGTATCCGTATAGTTATGCCATCAAAACAAGTAACAGTGGTGCAACCTGGGAATTCGACTCCATCCCGGCACCAGGTGGTGCGATGATGAGCAGTGTGTGTGCAGTGGATGCCAACACCTGCTTTTATGTGTTTACAGACAATGGATCTGGCGGTTCGGTATGGAAGACGGCCGACGGCGGAGCTTCCTGGACAAACAAAACGACCACCCAGTTCACCGAAGCGGGCGCGTACGCTGATTTTTACGCCGCATTTGATGCCAGTACCGGCGTGGCCGTAGGCGATCCAACCCAGGGGTATTTTGAAATCCAGCGTACCACCGATGGAGGCAACACCTGGAACAGGGTTGATTCCGCCCTGATTCCTGCGATCAATCCCGGTGAATGGGGCGCTGCCAATGCATTCAGCATAGTCGGCGACAACATCTGGTTCCCGTCGCTGATCGATGACGGGAGTGAGTTTTATGATGGCAGGTGTTTTAAATCATCCGACCGCGGGGCGCACTGGACCGTTTCACCCTTCATTGCGAACAACCTTGGCTGGGGTGCACTGGATTTTTCCACGGCACAGAAAGGCGTTTTCTGGGATCCTTACTTCCCTTTACCCAGAAGACAATACTATCTTACTACAGATGGCGGCTCAACCTGGGCGGCCGATTCACTTTCAAACACCGACAAGTTCATCGTCGGCATGACTTCGGTGAAAGGCTTCGACGGCGGCTATGTGATCGCCATATCCGACACCACCGACTTTGCAGTCACGCTGCTGTTTACCCCTGATTTCTTTTCCACAACCGTGGTTATTGATACCAATATGGCAGTCGATCCCTGGGCATTGCGGTTCAAGGATGCCTCCATCGGCTGGATCGGCGGTGAAGGCGCAGATACCAATTCCATATTCAAATTTACCGGATTGCTCACCTCCATCGGAGACGCGGCTAAATCACCGGAAAAGCTTGCTATTCTTCCAAATCCAACTGCTACGGAGGCGCTTGTGAGGCTTCCGGTGCTGAACGGGCAGGGTGATTTGGCATTAATGGTTTACAGCATTGGGGGCGCATTGCTTAAAATGGAGCAAGTTGAATACAGAACTGGCTGGGCAAAATTGAATGCAGCCGGCTATGAAAACGGTGTGTATGTGGTTCAGGTTGTTTCGGGCGATCGGGTAATTGCTGATACCAAATGGGTGGTGCAGCACTGATTTTTTTCTCTGTGGCCTTTGTGCATTTTCTCCTTGGTTCTCTGTGTGATAAATTTTGCAACATAGAAGGTTTACGGAGGAAACACAGAAGGAGCACAGAGAAAAAAATGAAACCTGTACAAAAGGATACAATTAATTGTTTCTTAAGGGATTATTTTCGATACTGTTAAAAAAATCCATGAAAAAAGTCCTCACCCTGATAGAAAACATAGAAAACAAATGAGTACAAAAAATATAATTATGAAAAACCTTATCTGTCTTATGTTCCTCGCAATATTTACCATGGCCCGTGCCCAGGTTAGCATCAATACAGACAACAGCATCCCGGATCCATCCGCCATGCTCGATGTGAAATCAACCACGAAAGGGATGTTTGTCCCGCGCATGACCAGGGCCGAACGCAATGCCATTGTGAGCCCCGGCGACGGATTGATGGTGTATTGCACGAATTGCGGAACGAATGGCTCGCTGAGCATCTTCACCGCCGGATCGTGGTTCACTTTTGCTCCGTGTTTCGTAAGTCAGCCGGTGGAGGGCGTTCACCAGATGGCTCCTAACCAGGTGACCTGGAACTGGCTGGCTGTTCCCGGCGCTTCCGGCTACCGGTGGAACACCACCCCCGATTACGAATCGGCCATCGATATGGGGAGCGCTCTCTCAAAAACCGAGACAGGCACGAGCTGCAATGTCACCTATTCGAGATTTGTCTGGGCCTATAGCGCCTGTGGTGAATCGTCGGCAGTTGCTCTGAGTCAGCATATACCACCTGCCGCCCCCGGGCCCGCAACTGCCGGAACGCATGTTGCATTGCCAACCGCTATTGTGTGGAACTGGAATTCCGTTCCCAATGCGACAGGATACCGATGGAATACGGTGGATGATTTTGAAACAGCCATTGATATGGGAACCGCCGTCACTAAAAATGAAGCCGGTTTGACCTGCGGAACGGCTTATTCCCGGTATGTATGGGCTTACAACGGTTGTGGCTGCTCCAATTCACTGGTTTTAACCCAATCAACAATCGCCTGCTGGGTTTGCACGAATACCATCCCAGTCAACCATGTAGCAGCAGGTGGTGTTGCGCCTGTTGATAAAACAGTAACATATGGTACCGTGACCAATATCCCGGGTGAAGCTACAAAATGCTGGATCTCCCGAAACCTGGGTGCCAGTCAGCAGGCCACTTCATCAGGTGATGCTACTGAACTTTCAGCGGGATGGTACTGGCAGTTCAATAACAAGCAGGGGTATAAACATGATGGGGCAGTTAGGACGCCAAACAGTGCATGGATAGTTAGTTTCAGTGAAAATTCGGACTGGGTCACGGCCAACGACCCCTGTAATTCAGAACTTGGTAGCGGCTGGCGCATGCCCACCGGATCGGAATGGACGAATGTGGATGCATTAGGTGGCTGGACAACTTCATTTGCTGCGTATAATTCAGCGTTAAAGCTCCATCTGGGCGGGTACCTCATGAATAACACCGGATTGCTTACCAGCCGAGGCTCCGTAAGCGGGTACTGGTCAGGTACCCAATTGAGTGTCTCTGTCGGTAAATACCTTTACCTGAACACGACTTTCAGTGGTATGATCGATGACCAAAAATCGTATGGATTTTCTGTGCGTTGCATCCGGAATCCATAGGCGATGATTGCCGGACAGGCATTAAATCAACTCTCCAACTGACATTAAAACTGGAATGAATACTAAATTGCAGATGCAGAAGGAGCTTGAATGTTTAATTTTCAGGTTCCCTGCAATTCAGATACAGCCAATTCAGCCTGCCGGAGCAACTTCATTACATTTCCTTGAGCAAAGGAGCACGGATGCCACGCGGAGTTTTCGTTGATAGCAAATTTAGACGAAAAATCTGATTGGACAATGTTTGGGGGTCAGGAAATACTCGTGTTCCCGGCACCCTGTCAATGACATCCTGATCGGTCAGCGTTTGATGATCTTCACCGTTCCCGCGTTTTTTTCACCAGCAACCCTGACGAGGTAGATTCCTGCAGGCCAGGCGGAAATGGAGAAATCATGTTTTATTTCATCGGCTATCACGGCTGAAAGGATGTTTTTCCCGTTCATGCTGTAGATGGTTACACTTGTTTTTTCAGATGGTGTGTACCCGTTCAGTTCAAGAGTGAATGTGCCGGTGGTCGGGTTTGGATAGATGCGGAAAAAAAGCGGTTCCGGTTTCATCGTCATTTCCTTTTCGCCCATTACTGCTGCCGTCATGGCAGGAACTGTGCAATATGGCCCGGAAGGAGCGATATAGGCGTGGAGGTAGCCTCCTTGCGTAACAGATATTGAAGGGTTAAACAGGATGTTCTGACCGGCGATCAGGGTGGCGCTTCCCCCGTTCAGAACGGTGAATGTTGTTGCGCTTCCCGCAATGGTAAGGGTTTGCGTGGCATTATCACAGCGGTTGCCGGCAACACTGATATTTTGAAGTGCCTGGCTTGCCGGAATGCCGACCTCGATATCATCAATGCACACCCCGCGTCCCCATTTTGCATTTCCTTCAAAAGCGATGTAATAACTGCCTGGTGTGGAAGGTAATGCGATTGTTTCATGGGTCCATGCCGTAATACTGGCCGTATAGGTGGCCAGCAGCGTCCATGTGGTGGCGGTGGATATCCTGCAGTAAACAAACAGCTGGTCCTGGGTGCCATACCATTCGGCCTGGGTATGCCAGAAACCAAGCTGGGGGCTCGTGATGGATGACAGGTTGAGCAGGGGGGTGATCAGCCGGGTTTTATTGTCGGCAGAATTGTTGTCCTTCAAACAGGCATTGTATGTTCCCCCGTGGGCTGATGCAGGGTTGCTGCCCCCGTTGCCGGAAACAAAGCTCCAGCTTAACCCTGAATTATTTACCTGTGCCTGGGTCCAGCAATTTGGCATCACTCCTCCGCTTTCAAACCCTTCGGTCCAGGGAAAGGTGGAAATTGTGCAATTGGCCACATTGATATAGTCCGTCTTTGTTTTTGAATCCGACCCCACCGTGTTGGTCGTAGTGAGGGTGACGGAATATGCGCCGGGAGCCGAAAACTGAACCTGCGGATTTTGTGAAAAGGCGCTTGTTCCGCCGGTAAATACAACCGTTGGCGGGGTGAACGACCAGTTCCAGGTTGTCGGGAAATTCGCTGACAGATCGGTGAAAGTAACCGTGTGCGCGACCATCGGGTTGGTGGAAGATGCTGAAAAATCAGCAACAGGCGGAACTGTGATGCTGTAACAGCTGATTGTTGCCGCCCATCCTGTTTTTATAATGCTTCCATCGGAATGGAACCGGAAGGTTAATGCACCTGTTGTGTTTGAGGCTGTGACGGTTCCGGGACTGTTGGTGCCGAAATATTTGCCGATCAGCGGTGCAGCGGAATTTACGCCATTGTAGATGGTCAGCGTATCCCGGTTTATTTCCGTTGAGAAGGAGGTAAAGGCAAACCTGATCTGTGCCCCGGCGGTGGAAGGGTGAAATGTTTCGGTGAAGGTTTCGTCGTTCTGGTAGCTGGCTGACGGGCCGCCCGAGTCGTAAAAATTGCCGGTACAGGTGATGACGGAGCCATTGGTGATTTTAAACACCGGATCAAAAACAGTGATGCAACCGTTCTTTGTGATCGTGTCGGATGCACCGGGTGTTGTCACAACCAGGGTAACATCATAAGTCCCGATGGTATAATATAATACCGGTGGAGGATTCTGGCCGTTGAAAGAGGAAGGAGTTCCCCCCGGGAAGGACCATTGCCAGGTAACCGGGTTACATAACGACTGATCGGTGAATGTCACAGAGTTTTCAGTTGCAACCGTGGCCGGGGTATTCGTGAAGGCTGCGATCACGTCCTTCACGGTGATGTAACCGGTTTTGGTTTCAGTATCGCTTGCTGTGCCATCAGAAACGGTGAGCGTAACATCGTAAATGCCGGGGATTGAATAGGTGACAGCCGGAGGATTTTGACCAACATACGCCGATGGTGTCCCTCCCGGAAAGCTCCATGTCCAGGTGGTCGGACCACCGGTTGACATATCTGTAAATGTTGCCGCCGACCCTGTGCAGATGGTTGAATTTACTGCAGCAAACCTGGCATTCGGTCCCAGTTCAAACGGAGATACGTAGGTCATGTAAACACCGCCCCGGTTATCGGTCCAGCAGGGATACACTTTTCCTCCTTTTGAGGTAATTCCCAGATAGTCACCCATGTACCCTGCCGCGAGGCCCGGAATGGCCAGCGGGGTAAATGCCACGTCACTCACCCTGAAGTCGGTCCAGCTGTTGCCGGCGTCGGTTGAACAGGCTGTAAATACTTCGCACTGGGTGGCAGAGACATCCCTGTCATCGTAAAACACCACGCTCAGGGCGCCTGTTTCCGTGTCACAGCTGATCCATGGGAAATACGCCTCCTTGCCGGCCAGGTTCGGCCCCTGGTTTACCCGCACAGGTACCGACCATGTCGATCCTTCATCAGATGACCGGATCATGTAAACACTCTTGTTGGTTCCCGTGTTGATGCCGGGAGTGCCGGTATTGGTCCAGACGATATAGATGTTGCCATTATAGGGGCCTCCGCTGATATCCACCGCCATAACCGGGTAGGAATTCACCCTGTGGTCTTTCAGCACGCCCGTTTTCCGGATGCCTTTGATGTTGGAGATCACCCTTGCCGCGGGCTGAAAGCTGACGCCCCCGTCGGTCGATCTCGCAAACCCGATGGCTTTTTCGTCCGCCGGCCAGCTGTCATAAATCGTCCATGCTGCATAGACTTGTCCGCCGGGGCCTGTCTGCAGGTTTACCCCCTGGTTCAGATACCCGGCATTGACGCCGGCGCTGATCTTCATAGGGGGGCTCCATGCAACACCGTCATTTGTTGAACGGGAGATCTTGATCTCGCTGTCGTCGGTGCCTCCGAAATCTGTCCATGCCACATACACATTGCCTTCGTGCGGACTTGACGGTTTATTATCGATCCACATATGGTTCTTATCGGCCAGTTCGCCAGGATTGGGTGAAACGGTTGCTGCCGTCCAGGAGGTCCCGTTATCGGAAAATGCAATGCCCTGCCCTGAGGTGTTGCTGATAAAGTTTACATATTCCCGGCCGTTCAGGCCGATGGCGGTAGTGGGGTCACCGCCGTTTGATCCGCCCGCGCCATAGGCGCTTCCCGCCCAGCCAATACCGGCGTTGGCTGAACTGAAATAGTTGGCACCGTATATTGTGCCGTAGGTGGTGCCGTTCCAGGATGTTGAATTATTCGAATTAAGAATGTGGTCGGCATTGTCGGGGTCAATAAACACAGAGTTTTCACTTTCAGTTACATTGGTCAGGTTCGTAACCGGGATATCGGGGGAGTTGGATGTTTTGACCCCCCGCATCATGATCCCGCTGCCTTTGAACACATCCGGCGTCAAAGGGATGGATGGATTATAGGGTGTCAATCCCTTTTCAGCCATTGTCATCCAGTAACGCATGTTATCTACCCGGGTATCCACCCGGTCGTAGATCCCGGGTTTTATCGGCTTTGAGTTCGGTTGTTGCCCGTAAATACACGAAACAGTAAAAAGCATATTTAAAATACACAGGTAAATAGAGAGTTTCTTCACTTTAGAGAGTTTCTTTACTGATGGGAAGCGTCAGGCGCACCGTTGCCCCTGTAGGCTGGTTATTCATAACCTCAATCTGACCCTGATGCGCATTCATAATGAGCTTTATCAATGCAAGGTTTAATCCTGTATTTTGGTCGATGTGTCTTTCTCCAACTGAAAACAGGCCAAAAAGATTATTGAGTGCGTCAGAAGAAAACCCCGGCCCGTTATCGGTGAATTCGCAAATAATGACCTCATGATCTGTGTAAACTTTTACGATAACAACCTCATCAGGCGGTGAATATTTAACGGCATTTTCAATAAGGCTATCAAAGCAGACCTGGAGATATTTCCCGTTGCCCGGTATTATAAAAACCGATGGATCATTTTGAAGCAGAATGTGTGTTTTCTTTGATCGGATCTTCTCCTGAAGATGGATGTTCGAGATATTGAAAAGTTCATGCAGGGAGACCTTCTCTATTTTAATCTGTGTCTTTTGTGTGCGTAACTCGGTGATCATCAGGGCCTGGTAGGAGAATTTTTCAAGCCTTGCTGTTGAGGTTTCCAGGAATTCCAGATATTCCAGCAATTCGGGGGCATGAATCTCGGATTTGAGAATGCTTGTAAAGCCCTTTATTCCATTGAGAGGGGTCCTGATTTCGTGACTGATGAGTTGAAGAAAGCCGACCTTGGCCTGGTTTAATGCCTGCAACTCGGTGTTTGCTACTTCCAGATCCCGGTAAGCTTTGCTCAGTTCGAGGGTTCGTTCCTTCACTTTTACTTCTAAAATCTGATTCTGGTTTTGCAATTGCAGATGAAGATTCCGTGTTTCAAGGAGATTTTCAATGCGAAGGCCCACTTCTACCAGGTCAAACGGTTTCGAAAGAAAATCCTTCGCACCGTATTCAAGGGCACGTTGTTTTGTCTCAACGGCTATGTCGGCAGTAAGCACAAGAATAGGAAGATAAGTATTGGAAGGAATCACTGTTTTCAACTGATCCATCACATCGAAACCACTCAGGTAAGGCATCATCAGATCGAGGAGGATCAGATCGGGTTTGAACGATTCGAAAAGGGTTAAAACCAGCCGCGGATCGATTGTGGCACGCAGATTCGTGTAATCCATTACTTCAAGGAAATCGACCAGGATGTCAATATTCGCCTGCTTATCATCCACAATGAGGATGTTTGCATTTTTTATTGTTGAATTTATCATGTAAAAAGCAGATTAGTAGTTGTTTAACCGTCGTACTTGAGGTCAGGCGCTGGGCAGGCTGAAGAAGAATGTTGCTCCCTGGTCAACTTTCCCTTTGGCCCTGCATCGCCCTCCGTGACGTGTGATGATGCTGTTTACATTCGCCAGTCCTATTCCTGTTCCTTCGAAATCACTGGCTTTATGCAGCCGTTTGAATACACCGAATAATTTTTTTACATACTTCATGTCAAAACCTGCTCCATTGTCTTTTATATAGTAAATTATCTCGTTCTCACGGGAGAAACTGCCTATCTCCACAATTGCTTTTGTCTTTTTTTCAGTATATTTAATTGCATTCGAAATCAGGTTCATCCAAACTTGTTTTAACAGTTGCTCATCACCTTTACAATCATGCAGTTGTCCAATTTCAAAGGTGATATTTCTGTTTTGTATGTCCGGTTTGAAAACCCGGATGACCTGGTTGACCAGGTTTTTGGTGTTGATGGTGTTTTTTTGCAATGCAGTGCGATGCAGCCTCGAAAATGACAGGATGGCTTCGATCAGTTTTGACATCTCAACGGCTCCTCCGGAAATAATATCCATGATTCTGATCTCTTCTTCCGTTACCACGGTTTTACTCTCTTTCAGAATAGCAATAAAGCTGGTAATATGCCGTAACGGGGCCCGTAAATCGTGCGATATGGAATAGGAGTATGCCTCAAGTTCCTTGTTGACGTCCTTTAAAATATGATTCTGTTTTTCGAGCATTTGATGAAAGTAGCGTGTTTCGAGCAGATTTTTTATCCGAAGGCCCACTTCATTGAGGTCAAAGGGCTTGGAAAGAAAATCCTTTGCTCCTTCAGAGAGGGCCCGTTGTTTGGCTTCAGGTGTTATATCGGCCGTAAGTACAAGGATGGGGATGTAAGAATTGGGCGGGAGTATCGCTTTTATCTCTTTCATCACATCAAAACCACTCAGGAATGGCATCATTAAATCGAGCAGGATCAAATCCGGTTTGAATGAGCCTACCAGGCTCAGGACGCGGCGGGAGTCGGTCAGAGATTTATAATTCCTGTATCCTAATTCGTCAAGCAGACCTTCTAAAACAGCAATATTGGCTTCCTTATCATCCACGATAAGGATATTTGCATTTTTAAATGTTGAATCAATCATGGTTTGTGGTTGTTTAAAATAGTTTTTATGGAACGATCTCCTGATTTTTTCTCCCTACGATCCATACATCTACAGTCTGCAAAAACAGGTTGATATCCAGCGGTTTTGTTAAATAATCTTTTGCGCCTGCTGACATTAATTTCTCAATCTGATGTTGTGTGGCATCTGCAGAAATGATCACAACCGGGATTGATTTTATTGATTCATCAGCCATCAGGTTTATTAAAACCTCAATGCCTTCCATGTCGGGCAGGTCAAGGTCGAGCAGGATTAAACCTGGTTTATGTTCTGTTGCAAGGGTGACGGCAGTATTTCCATAAATGGAGGTTATCAGCTTTATTCCAGGCCGGTAATTCCGGATAATTTCATCCACAAGTTCTGCATTCTGAACGTTGTCTTCGACATACAATATGGTTCCTGTGTTTGGAAGCAATTTTGATTCCATTGCTGTCAGTTTTTCATTGATTTCCTTTTGACTTTCCCGGCGTATCTGTTTTTCGGTTATTGGCAGCTCAATCCAGAATGTACTTCCTGCACCGACAATACTTTCAACACCAACCGCTCCTTCCATCGCATCCATGATTTTTTTAACGACGGCCAGTCCCAGTCCTGTTCCTTCAGTTTGGGATTTTTCAGCGCCTATCCGTTCAAAGGGGGCGAAAATTTTCGGAATATCCTCAGCCGGGATTCCCAAACCGGTATCAGTAACCGCAATACGGACAGAACCAAAATGCGGGTCATCCGGGTGCAGTGCTTCCATGTTAATTTTGACAGAACCGCCCTCCGTGTTATACTTTATGGCATTGTTCAGCAGGTTTATCAGCACCTGTTTTAACAGCTTCTTGTCGGTCATTACAAAAAGTTGGGTCGCAGGTGAATTTACCAGTTCAAGTCTCAGTTTTCTGGCATCGGCAAGTGGCTGAACCGTGTCGATTGTTTCTGCAACAATGCCGCTCAGCAAAACCGGTTCGGGAAAAAGTGAGAGCCTCCCCGATTCGATGCGTGAGATGTCGAGAACTTCATCGATCAGCCCGAGCAGGTGTTTTCCGCTGTTTAAAATATGATTGATCCCTTTCTTCTGTTTGGGATTGAGTTCACCCATATTCAGCAATTGTGCAAAGCCAAGAATCGAGTTCATGGGTGTCCGCAGCTCATGGCTCATGCGCGACAGGAATTCACTTTTAGCAAGGTTTGCCTTTTCGGCCTCGTCTTTTGATTTAAGGATCTCCTCTTCTGCCCGCTTGCGGTCGGTAATATCGAGCGATATTCCTGCAAGCAAGGGTTCCTTGCCAGGCCGGTCGATGGTGAACTTTTGTGTTTCATAATGGTGCAGTTTCCCATCCAGCTGAACCAGCCTTTCTTCAATTTTCTGATACCCCAACTCCATTGAAGATATATCATCAGACACCAGCTTTTCGCCCAATTCATCCGGGAAAACTTCCAGCATGGTCTTTCCCACCCATCCGGAGGCGCCAAAAGCATCCTCCATATACTGGTTAACGAATAAGGTTCGGCCTTCATGGTCTTTTAAAAACACCACAGCCGGAAGATAGTCCATGAAAAGAGAAAACCGCGTCTCACTGTCAAGCAATTCCGCCTCGGCATGTTTTCGTTCAGTTATGTCATGATAATTGAGTAAAACACCATTGATTACAGTATTGTTCACGAGATTGATCGCTGTTAATTCAATCGGTTTATAACTCCCGTCTTTACACAGGTAATCGTATTCAACTGTTGCTGAAGAATTATCCTTTTTAAGAAGGTCAATAAACACTGTTTTAAGTCGCTCCCGGTCCTTGGGATGAACTGTTAACCACCCATTTGTACCCTCCAGATCATTCGGCTGCCAGCCGAAATATTTTTCAATATTCGGACTCTTGTACTTCATTACACCATCAACTCCCATAATGCCAATGACATCCGAAATGTTGGAGATCAGTGTGCTTTGTTTGATTTCACTGTCAAGAACTGCTTGTTCTGCCTGTTTTCGTTCAGTGATATCGATCATCATCGTTAACAAACACAAATCTTTTCCAATATGAATTGAATCAATTGAGTAGAGCCCTACTTTAATCTCACCGGATTTTGTTTTTACAAGCAGTTCCAGATCCTTGACAGGATGACCTTGTTTTACGCTGTCTGCTGCTGCAGCTCTACTTGCCGGATCAACAAACATTTGAAGTGACAGGGAAGTGTTTCCGATAACCTCTTCACGGGAATAACCCAGCGTTTTCAAAAAAGTATCATTGACATCGATAAACCTGCCGTCGAAGTCTGAAATTGCCACCAGTGCGCCGTTTAACTGGAAAGCTTTCGAAAACTTTTCTTCTGACAGTTTGATTTTCGAAACATCTTTGGTAACGCCAAAAATTACCGGCTTCCCATCCCAGAAGCCGGGTTTTACCTTTGTTTCAACGGAGAGGTAATCCCCGGCTTTTGTAACAAGGGGTACAGGGCAGAATTCGGCTGTTCCGGCAAGCATCTCTCCAACGATGCGCCCGGCTTCTTCGCGGCGTTCAGGCGGATGAACCATAAGCACAGATTGCCCCATCAACTCTTCGGAGTCATACCCGAGCCTCCGGGTTACCGTTGTATTGGTATGCAGGATGTCACCTTTTTCACCAAGCACAAAAAGAAAATCATCGATGGTGTTGAAGAAGGTTTCGTAGTTTCTGCGGGTTTGTTCAAGAAGGTCTTCTTTCTTCTGATGGCTGATCAAACTGGCAAGCATGTTGCTCCAAACCTTTAATATGTTTATTTCCGAATTGGTATAATCCCTTTTGTTTTCAACGTTATCAAGTCCGACAAATCCATCCAGCCGGTTGTCAATCAACATGGGAATTAATATCAATGATTGGATTCCCTGTTGTGTAAAATGTTCACGTTCAGTGCTCCAGGTTTCCGGCAAATCGTTAACCGACCGAATGAGGAGGGGCTCATTCCGGGTAAATTGATCAAACCACATGGGCAAATGATTGCAAGGGATATTCTGAAGGGTTTCAATTTCAGGTTGAATGCCCTTTCGGCACCATTCATAGGTATTGCTCATGAGGTTCTCTTCCAGGTCTATCTCAAAGATGTATGCCCTGTCGGCAGAAAGGAAATCCGCGATTCGTTTAAGTGCATGATTAAGCGCGGCAGGGATTTCAGAAATAGGGATACCGGTCACCTGAACTGACAAATGCAAAAGTTCAGTCTGGAATTCTGCAGATCGTTTTCGCTCGGATATATCCTGGTGTGTGCCGGACATCAGAAGTGGCTTCCCTTCAAGGTCCCGGGAATGAACTTTTCCCCGGTCTAAAACCCATACCCAGGTGCCATTCTTATGTTTCATTCTCGATTCAAAGGTATAGTGGTCTGATTCGCCTGCAAAGTGTTTTTCCAATAATTCGCCTGACATTTTAAGATCGTCAGGATGTGCAAATTTCATCCAGGTTTCGATGCTTACCGGGGAGATTTCATCCAGCGTATAACCTATAATTTCGGCCCATCGTTCATTGAAAATGGTTTCGCCGGTCTGAATATTCCACTCCCAGGTTCCGACATCGGTACCCTCTATGATGGACGCAAGCCGTTGTTTTTCTCTGTCAAGTTCCAGTTCGGCCAGCAAACGGGTTCCAATCTCTTTTTCGAGGTTTTCATTGGTTTCGGAAAGTTGCAACGTCCTTTTCTTTATTGTCTCCTCAAGGTCTGCATTCAGGCGGAGAATTTCAGATTCAGCCTGCTTTTTCTCCGTAATATCGATGTTGATTCCTTTCACCGACAGTAGCGTTTCCCTGTCAAATACAGGAACAATATTGTTTTCGATCCATCTTATCCTGCCATCTGGCATCACAACCCTGAAATCGACGGTCACCGCCTTTTTATTCATAATGGAGTTCTCGACCGTTTCATTTAAAAGAGACAAATCATCAGGGTACACCATATTCTTGAAAAGGTCGATAGAAACCGTCATGTCACCCGGTTGAATCCCGATTAAACGGTAATTGTTGTCGGACCACCAGTATTTATTGTTGATCATATCCATTTCCCAGCTGCCCATCCGTGCAATCTCCTGTGCATAATTGAGCGCCGCCTCACTGGTCTTCAAAGCCTCCTCCGCTTGTTTTCGTTCGGTAATATCTTCTTTCACTGCCAGGTAATGGGTGATTTTACCGGTGTTATCGGAAATGGGGCTTATGGTTGCAGATTCCCAATACAGTTCACCGTTTTTATTTTTATTATGAAAAACACCCTTCCACTCCTGGCCGGAGATGATGGTGTCCCATAGTTGCTTGTAGTCGTCGGAAGATGTTGTTTCTGATTTCAGGACCCGCGGATTGCTTCCAAACAGTTCCCTGAGCGGGTAGCCGGAAGTTTCACACGCCTTTGCATTTGCATATTCAATGATCCCGTTAAGATCGGTAATGACAATACTGACAGGACTTTGTTCAATTGCCAGTGATAATTTTCTTAATGCTGCTTCATTTGCTTTTCTTTCATCGATGTTGCGGACGATAACCAGGACCCCGTCATGAGGATGGGTTTGAAACAGTGAAGCATTTACCTCCCCTGTAAACAGGCTGCCATCACTGCGCTTCAACCGGAATTCGGCATTCTGAACCCTGCCAAGACCCTGTATGCATTTGCTGAATTCCCCAAGAGCCCTGTTCATATCTGAATCTTCGACAAATTCAGCGAAATTGCGACCACACATCTCCTCCGGTGAAATATGAAAGAGAGCTTCAGATGATGAAGATGCATAGATGATAACCCCGTTTTTATCTGCAATTGCGATCAGGTCGTCTGTTTGCTCGGTGATATTCCGGAACTTCCCCTCACTCTCCTTTAACCGGTTTTCTGATTGCTCGCGCTCGGTTATGTCGCGGTATTTCCACAAGTGCCCGGTGTATTGCCGGTCAAGGTATGTCGGAATGTAATCACGTTCAAAACTCCTTCCGTCTGCCAGCTCAAGTACATCGTTCAGAACAGTTTTTTTCTCTGCAAGAATGATTTCAAGATCAGCCACGAATTTGGCAGGACTCCTGAAGAGGTGTTTGCTTTGTTCGGCAGATTCCGAACAGTCTGACCCGATAAGTGCGGCGGGAGGTGCCGGTATGCCAAACATGTCGCAAAACAACTGGTTTGTCAGCAGGATTTTACGGTCAGAATCTTCCAGCAGGATCCCTTCCTCCATGTTGATGATAAGGTTTGTGAGGAGGAGCGTCTGGGCCGTTAACTTATCCTCTGCCTGTTTCTGCTCGTTTATATCCAGGCAATGACCGATGTATCCAATAAAAGTTCCATGGATGTTGAAACTGGGCGTGCCATCATCCAATAACCAGCGATAGACACCATCGTGACGGCGCAGCCGGTATTCCATACTGAATGACTTACGCTGGTCAAACGAAGTTGAGAAGATAGTTAAACAACGGTCAAGATCGTCGGGGTGAATCCCTTCGGCCCAGCCATCGCCCAGCTCCTGTTCAATGCTCCTGCCAGTAAAATTCAGCCAGACCTGATTGAAATAGTTGCATTTTTTATCGGGAGTGGCAGTCCAGATAAGCGCCTGTCCGGAATCAGCCAGTTGACGGTATTGCAATTCACGCTCCTTCAATGCAATTTCGGCAGTTTTCCGGTCGGTGATGTCGTGAACAATTGAATACAGGAGTGTTGAGCCGTGAAACTGAACAGGGCCCGATGCAACTTCCACATCACGCAATTCACCATTTTTCAAACGGTGTTTAAAGAAGTAATAGGATCTGTTTTCCTTAAATGCTAAAAACATTTCATGTTTCACCTCTTCATCAGAAATCGTGTTGATCTCCGAAATATTTTTTCTGCAAAATTCATTGTGAGACCAGCCGTAATAATCGCATGCAGCCGAATTTACATCTTTGATTGCACCGTTTTCAGGATCAATCAGCAGCATGATGGAATGATTGTTTTCGAAAATAGCCCGGTAGCGCTCTTCGCTCTGACGCAGGCTCTCTTCTTCCCGGACCCGGTTCGTAATATCGGTGGCTGTGATGAGGCATTGTTCTTCTTTCCCTGCGATGATGCCTGTGAGGTGAAGATAAGATTGCGGATTGCTGTCTTTCGACAGGGCTACTTCACAGGTTTGTTTGGTTTTGCCTTTAAATGTTTTATTCAGGAACAGGTTAAAAAATGGTTTAGTCATTTCCGAAATAAAATTTTGGAATGAACTGTTTATTAGACCCGAGCGGTTCTGCCCGAGCAATTGTGCTCCTGTGAGGTTTAGTTCAAGAATTTTACCTTCGCGTGAAATGGTGAAATAACCGGAGGGCGCAAAATCATATAATTCGGTGTATTTCCTTGAGGTCTCATCTGCCTGCTCCTTAGCCAGCAGAAGTTCATCATTCAGCAGGGTAAGCTCAATATCGTGTACCTCCAGGTCGTGGTAAAGCTTAAGTATTTCTGACTCCGAAAGTTGTGAAGCTGTTTTCGTCGGTCTGTTTTGCAGCAATCCTTCTGCCTTTTGGCGCAGGATGGAAGCTTCTGATTTATTGCCGGTGTGTTTCATTTGGTACTAATTGCTTGTCGGTCAGACTAATCTCAACAGATAATGGTCTTTTCATTTAGTGACAGCCCTCTGTTTGCTGATGCAGGTATCGGAATGGACTATTTATTTAACAAATCTAATTAAAAAACCCTGAACCATAACAGCATCAGGGTTTTTCTTTTTCAGACCTTCCGGGTTCAGACCTTCCAGGTTTTTAAAACCTGGAAGGTCTCTTTTGGAGGATAGGGAAAAATTTAATGTGGTTCTCAGTGAAACATGCTATAATAGACCAGCGGGATTACGATAAAAAGGGAATTACTGTCAAAGTTCACTTTTAATTACCTTTCTTACAACCCGCCCGTTCCCGTCATCAAAAACCAGGTAATAGACTCCATCGGGAAGACCTTTGAACTGAAAGGAAAGAGTTTGTTTCCCGGGATGAATGGTTTTCTCTGCAAAGGCTTTAACCAGGGTCCCTGCATTTGAATACAGGTTGGTTTTGAGGTGAAGCGTTTTTTCTGAACTCACCTCCACCTTTGACATATCCCGGACCGGGTTCGGGAAAAGATTTCCAACCTGCAGCGATTGATGCATATTGGATTCACCAATTCCCGCCGAAGGATCATAAAAGGCGCTGTACACGCCGTTACCATGGGTTCCTATGGCAATAAAACCGTCGGTTTGCCGGGCATCGACCATGTCGACGATCACATTTCCAATGGAGTTTGCCCCTTCTTTCGCCCAGAAGGTGGAGTCACCGTTCAGTTCGGTGGTTGAGAACAAACCACAGGAGGTTCCGGCAAAAATGATTTTTTTACCCTTGTACATCAGCTTTTTGGTGCACCTTACCGACGGGCCGTTTCCTGATCCATCGGCGAATTCCTCAAGATTGCCGCCAACAGCCGTCCATGTAGTGCCTCCATCTGATGAATGAAAGAGGCTTTGAACGCCATAATTTGAAAAAGTCACCATCAGCCGGTCGGCATTGTCGGGATCGATGTCTATGTCGGCAACAAAGGCATTGACAGGGAATCCGCTGCCTGTAATTTCTGTGGGAACAGGATTCCCGGTATTTGCATTATCGAGCCGGTATACTTTCCCCAGGTTCGTTCCGTAATACAGCCGGTTGGGAGGGAAGGCGGACACTGAGAGAAAGCTGATCGTTGAAGCAGCACCGACATTCACATTGCTTAAATGACTCCAGCCCGCATTCCTGAGGCTGGAGTCGTAGGCTGCAGTCTTCAGATTGTCTTTCCGCCAGATGCTTGTAATGGTTGGCAGGTAGAATGTTTCATAACGAACCGGATCCAGGGCAAAGTTCTGGTAAAACGGGAACAGTGAGTTGCTGCCCATCACCGGATCGTAATATTTTAAAAGCGTGTCGGGTAGTTGCGGGAAAATGTCTTTGGCATGCATGGCATTGTCAAACCGGGTAGTCCAGATATTCCCGCTGTAGGCGGAGATCGCACAATACTCCCAGTTGGGTGCAACACAAGTGGCAAAACCATCATAACAGATGTTGATGTCGAACCATAATTCAGCCGGGTTATCAGTGACAGTATAGTACCAGTTGTTATCCTGCAATCCGCCAAGAATCCAGTCGTCCCCGGTAGAACCGTGATCGATGGCAATGCTGTAAAACTGGGTGGTGGTCAGTTTGTAGTTCAGTCTTTGCCAGTACATGCGGCTGCTGTCGGCCATGCAGTCCGGTGTCATGTATATCCCGCCGTCATTGGCCAGGAACATCACATCCGGGTTTGATGGAAGAAAGGTAATCCCATGCTGGTCGGGATGAAGCTGGTGGAGGGAATCCATGTCGTAAGGGTAGCCGCCCACGTAGGTGGTCATCAGGCTGTCGGCAAAGCCATTCTCCGACCGGTACATGTTCATTCCACCCATGAAGACAACATTTTCATCATCGGGTTTAACCCCCATGGTGAAACAATACCCGCCATAGACCACCAGCGAATAGGGAAAATTATTGATATTTCCGTCACCGCCTCCATGCATGCCACGGGTGCGGTTCTCCCATATTGCCGAATTGGAAGTTTGATTCCACGTCATCTTCCAGAATGTATTCAGGGTATTGGTATACCCGTTAAACGGGTTCAGGTCCGGGTTTTGAGATTCTGTAAAAACATACATCACCTTTTCATTTGATGGAGCGACAGCCAGCCTGGTAACACGATTGTCATTCGGAAAGCCTGCCGGTGTGATTTTTTCCCAGTTTATTCCATCTGATGACCTCCAGATGCCGGCTTTGCCGGGAGGCTGAACCGACATGCAAAAACTTCCAAGTGCAGCATAGAGGACCCCGTCGGCGGTAATCGCCAGGTCGCTTGAAAAGGATTTGTTTTCCAGGTCGCCCAGTACCATCGTCCAGCTTGTTCCGCCATTCTCTGATCGCATGATGGCCCCGTAGCATGCAGCATACACAATGTCCTTATCCGTTCTTACAGGATCAGTCACAATCCGCCAGACCCCCTGGAAAACCTCGTCCAGGTATGCCCCTGATCCTCCCTGGGTTGCGGCAAGGGGTTGCCAGGTTGCCCCGTTGTCGGTCGATTTATAAATCCCGTTGCCGATACCGAGTGTACGTGCATTGGTGCTGATGTTCCGGTCGGTGGTACTAAGCATTTCACCTGTACCGTAATACCAGGTATGATGTTTGCCGGGCCGCCTGTCCTGAACCAGGCAGGTTGCACTCTGCTCTGCATCTGGAGCGGTGGTTTTATGCCAGCTCAGCCCGCGATCGTTCGATTCCCACATGCCCCCGGAAGCGCTGCCGGCAAGCAGGTGGTTCTCGTTGTCAACATCAATCGTGATGCACAGCATGCGCCCGCCGATGTTGGCCGGACCGCGCCAGTTCCAGGATTGGCCCTGTTTTTCTGAATGTACCGGGACCCTTGACACAAAGTCAAGCTCTTTCGCACGGATGCCCAAAGGAATCATGCCGGTTTTCGGGTTCCGGAGTTTGGAAAACTGGTAATCGGTCTGCATGGCAAGCAGTCCGGCCTTTGACATTTTTTTCTGTTTCTTCCCCGGTTCATTTCCTGTTTTAAGGTTTGCAAAAGAGGTTGAATCGTGCAAATGCAAACAACAAATAACAAGCAATACGGGACATACAACAAGCAGGAAAATGTATTTGTTTTTCATACGGCTACGTTTGTTTACTGATTGTTTAGCTGGTATTTATTCAGATATGCCAATACTCTCTTCTGATATCAGGACCGGTATGAAACCAGGGTCCGGGTTTCCGCTTCCGCTGTCGTGATTGTACTGAAACAGGGAGACTACATCAAGATCTGACCCTGTCCACTCAGCAGGCTTGATAACAAGGAATGTTCGTACAGGTTTGGAGGAGAATTCTGCGTTAACCCATGAACCGGTGTTCGCATAGATGCCGGTATAATTTTTACCAGCCGGATAAACCTTCACCATGGGATTATGGGTATGACCGAACGCAACTATTTTATATTTCAGGGGTGCCTGTGACTGCATAAATTCGTAGGCAGCAGTAGCATAGAGATCAACGCTGCCATTCAGAATGGCCATCAGCACCGGCATGGCAACCGGTACACTGTTCCTGATTTGGGTGGCCGGCCACACAGCTTCAATGTTTTCGGCATACATGTCTCTTACCCCGTTGTAGCTGAATGGGAGAGAATATTGATCAATACCATCCATCAGGATGTTGGCTGAATCGGCTGCAACTGTGAGGGCGTATTTAATCTTAAGGTACTCAATAGACGCAGTCCAGGCGGCGAGGAATTCAACATCACCGTTGCCCGACCTGGTATCTTTCCATTTAGGCTCACCCGATTCCATCGATCCCTCTGCATTAAGCCTTGAAACAAAGTAACCCGGAGGGAGAACATGTCCCTGGTTTGCAAGTGGTTGCGGACAGTTGAAGAAATCATACCGGTGACCGTGCTCCATGGTGATTTCTGCCAGCGGGGAGTAATGTCCGGGCCCGGCTGAATTACCCATCCAGACGACTCCGGGGATGATCTCCTGAAGGACCTCCTGTGTCAGAAGCATATCATGATTTCCGGGGATATAGATGAGCTGCGTACCCGTACCAGAGGCGATGGCCCTCAGTTTATTGATAATGCCAATATTTACCGGGGCATTTGCAACGGAAAGAAAATATGATCTTGAGTCGGTGACCCCGGCCGGCGTGTCAAAAGGAGAAAGCCTGTATGGGACAACCCATCCGTCGAACAGGTCACCGAGAATGACGAGCTGACGCACCTGGCCGCCTGAAAGGATTACATCGAGCAAACTTTCGAGGGCTGCATCATTTTTACTGAACCAGCCATATCCCAGGTTCACCGACCTTTGTTCGCCGAGGTGAATATCGCTGATACAAACAATTGAGTTGCGGGCAACGGTGTCGTTACCGGCACCCAGCGGTTTAGCGCTTGTTCTTACTTCAATGGTTTTGTCTGAAGCAAGGGATGCGCCGGATAAAGATTTTAACCCGGTTTTGACAGAAACCAGGTACTTCCATCCGGCATGGAGCTGGAAATCTTCCTTCAGCACGATAATAACCTTTCTTCCCGAGCTTATGGTTTTATACATGATGTCGAGGGGGCCTCCTTTGTGAGAAAAAGTGATATTCCCGGGAACGGTCGCCGAATCAACCTGCATACTGAATTCCAGTTCGATTGATCGCTCCAGGTAATTCAGCGAATAATATGTATCGTTGTGGAATTCAGACCGTGGTAAATTAACAGTCAAAAAGAGTGGCTCGACGGAAGAGTCGCTTTTTTTACAGGATTGCTGGAGGAAAAGCAGGCTGACGAGAGCCGGCAACAAAAGCAAAGGAACACGGTGCAAGTTTTTCATCTGGTGTCATTTTAACAGGAGGTGGTACAGATCCATTCGATTCTTTTTTAATAAAAAGCTATTTTGTGATTGTGAAGGTGTCGAACAAAGTGTAGGCCCCTGTACAACCTTTGTAACTGGTTACTTTTACGGTGCTGCCGTTGATGTCAACAACGCTGAAATAATAGGTTTTGGGGTCATTGCATATGTTCCATGCGGTTTTGACGGCAGGATCTATTGTCCCTGTATCGGGGCCGGCACCGCATGTTCCATTGAGAAGCTGAACAACATTGTTCTTCCATTTTGGGGTTGGCGGTGTGGTTTGCGGGTAGGGAAGGAGAGTGCTGTCGATCGTCCTTCGGGAAAAGAGATGCGAATGTCCGCATGCATAGAGGTCGAACTTGTTGGAATCAAGGAAGGACCAGAGTGCGGTATAGGACTGGTTCGCAAAGGCCGGCTCGGCAGTGTCTTTAGAGATATAGTAATAGGGTGTGTGAATGAAAAGGAATTTGTGCGTTGCCTTTGTTTGGGCCACCTGTGCCTTCAGCCAGGTCATCTCGGCGGATTCGATGTTGCCCCCAAGGTGTTTGGGCAGTGTGGTGTCTTTGGACATGAAATATGGATCCAATACTGCAAAGAAGGAGTTGGCCCCCGGCGAGGAGAAGGAATAGGCCAGGTGCTCGTGTCCGGCCGGCCCGTTGGCGGGATTTCCGCTAAAGGTACCCTGGAACTTTTGCTGGTTGAGGAGCCAGAAACCAAGGGATGAGTGTTCATGATAAAGTTCGTGATTGCCGATTGCGGTGTAGAGGGTGATACCATTGCTGGTGAGGGGTGTGAACAGGTCTGCCCACGCCTGGAAGGTATAGTTGTTATGAATCCACCCCCTGTATGACATATCGCCGCCGAATAACACAAATGACGGCCGGGGGGATAACGCACCGATCTGGCTGATGATGGCAGTCAGCACCGTATCATTTACCGGATAGGTAAGCGTGTCGCCCCGGCTGTCGGCCAGGAAGACAAAACGAAGTGTTTCACTGGTTTCGACCGGAGGCTCCTGCTGGTCCGGTTTGGTTTTGGTGCAGCTACTCATCACGATAGCAGCGATCAGCAATATCAATGCGAAGATGTTGAGTACCACTTTCACGTCCGATAATGTAATTTTTGATTTATGTGACATCGCTTTTCTCCTTTCTTTATTTGATTAAATTGCTGATTTCCACTAAAAGTAATTTCGTTAAAGCAAATCTAAAGAAAAAACCCTGATCCATAACAGTTTCAGGGTTTTCTTTTTAATTAGACCTTCCAGGTTTTCAAAACCCGGAAGGTCTTTGTATACAAGGAATCAGTTATTGCCTTACCAGTTTCCTCACACTCATTCCATCACCCTTTATTACCCTGATTAAATAGACCCCTTTCGGCCAGCCTGTGGCATCAAACTCATGCTTTGGCCGCGCAGTCAGTTCAGATTGCAATATCCTTTTACCCATCATGGTGCAGATTTCGACCTGAATGGCTTCCATGGCATCAGAATCATGCATCTCCAGGGTGAATTTACCGGTAACCGGATTGGGGAAAATGGTGAAGAAAGCAGATTCATCCTGTAATTCCGTAGGTTGAACTCCAGTCGTTGTTTGTTCGCTGCCAGATTGAAACATGTTTGCCGGTTGCACACAGTAGTTTTGGGTGGTGGTAATGGATGCATGCAGGTGCCCTCCGTTTTGTACCATCGTTGCAGGTTGCATCAGGATGTTCCCCCCTGCTATAAAAGTCGCGGTTCCGCCGGTTTGAACAGTAACGTTGGATACAGTGATGGTTTGAGAGGCATCGAAACATGGGGTTGTTCCTGCACCGATTGTCAAACCTGAAATTGTTACGACAGCGGGAATAGAAGTCGTAAACTGAACCTCCCCGCCATAAGATGTTCCCACACTGTTGGTGGCGTATGCTTTAACAAAATAGGCAGTCCCGGGTGACAGGCCGGCAAGATCGCTGGCAAACCCGCCCGAGCCGGTACCATTCGAGGTTATCCCCTGGTTGTTGTCAATGGTCGGGCCTGCTGTTGTGCTCCAAACCACGCCTCGGGCAGTAACCGGTGCACCGTTATCATTGATTACAGTACCGCCACTAACAGCGGTTGTGGCTGTGATACCGGTAACCGGCGAGGTTGATACAGTGGGTAAAGCAGCTGTTATCGTGTTTTTCAGGCAGCGCACACTCATGCTGTAGCCATAGTAGGTGTAATTTGCGTTAATGTTGCCGTCATTGTAGTTCAACTGACGAAAATAGGCACAGCAATACCACCAGCCTGATGATGTAAAGAAGAAGGCATTGTTACCCAGGTTGCCGAAATTACCAGCATCGTCTTTCCAGCCGCCAGGCACTGCACTGAACCCGCTCGAATTTGTGGCCGTAGCAGTGTTTTTCTATGATGCCATTATTTGCCTGCGGAGTCAAGCCAGGGAGCATGACGCCAACTCTCAGGTTTTCGGCCATCCAGCATTGGTCGCCAATCTGAACCGTGCTATAAACGTTGCCGCTGGCGTCGGTTACCGTGGATGTGCCACATGTGGCAACACTGCTTGCCCTGGCCCTGGTCGTGTCTTTGCCGCCGGATCCAGATGCAACATCGGCCTGTCCGCTGTTCCCGGTTTGCTGTATACCCGGAGTTTTAGTTGTTAATCCGCTTTGTGCAGCGCAAAACATGGTAATCATGAGGATTAGTGTGGTAAAGATTCCTTTTTTCATGGCAGGTTCGTGTATGGGTTATGGATTGGTGAACAATTGCAAAATCCAAATGTCATTATCTTTCTTTGAAGAAGATGACAAATGAAGTAATATGCAAAAGTATGGGGAAGGATGCCGAAATGATATGGCCCCATCGGGTCATATTTCCAACACTTTTAATACAAACGTTTGTTGAAAATGCCATCTGGCAAGGACTGATGCACAATTTCTATTTCTCCTCAATCTGTTCATTCACAACCTGCAGAAGCATATCGATGTCCAGTGGTTTTGTCAGATATTTACTTGCTCCGGCAGCCATTAACTGGTCAATCTGAAATTGTGTTGCATCCGCGGTTAAAATGACAACCGGGATTGCCTTTTCCCCGCAACATCCTGCCCGGTTATCCGGCTTTCATGGTCCTCTTTTTGCCTGTCCTGGCCCATATGCTCCTCGGCACCAGGCAATTCGAGCCAGAATGTGCTTCCCTTGTCAACCACGGTTTCTACCCCGACGGTTCCTTTCATGGCATCCATTATTTTTTTTACCACAGCCAGTCCAAGTCCGGTGCCTTCGGTCTGGGTTTTTTCAGCCCCGATCCTTTCGAATGGGGTGAAAAGTTTTGGAATGTCATCAGGATGAATTCCCAACCCGGTGTCAGTAACTGAAATCCTTACAGAAACCCTGCCTTCCTCATTTGGCGGACCTGGTTCCGATTTGACTGAAATGGTGCCACCGTGCCTGTTGTACTTTACGGCATTGGTAAGCAAGTTGATCAATGCCTGTTTTAACCGCTTCCTGTCTGACATTACAAAAAGCTGGTTATGAGGCGAATTATCCAGACTCATTGTTATTTGCCGGGCATCGGCAAATGGTTGAACAGTGTCTAATGTTTCTGAGATAATTTGGCTTAACTGAACCGATTCAAACATAAGCGAGAGCCTCCCTGATTCAATGTGTGAAATATCAAGTACCTCATCTATCAGGCCGAGTAAATGTTTTCCGTTGGTTAAGATGTGATTGACTCTTTTATTTTGTTTTGGGTTGAGTTCCCCCATGGCCATCAATTGCGCAAATCCAAGCACCGAATTCAGGGGAGTACGCAGCTCATGGCTCATGCGGGAGAGAAATTCACTCTTGGCAAGATTTGCTTTCTGGGCTTCATCCCGCGATTTAATGATCTCTTTTTCTGCGTGATAGCGTTCAGTCAGATCCATGTTTGTGCCGGTTACACGGATAGGTTTCCTGTTTGCATCGCGGGTAATAAATCCGCGGGAAAGGACCGGTACATAATAGCCGTTCTTATGTAACAGACGAAACTCAGCCTCATAACTGTCATTTCCGCTTTTCAGCGCCGTTTCAAAAACAAGGTTTATACGGTCAATATCATCGGGGTGGGTAAGATTTCGCCATAGCGTACTATCGGAAGGAATCTCTTCGGGTGCATATCCGATCTGTTGCCACCACTTTGAAGAATAAAACAGATTGTTTTCAACCAGGTTCCAATCCCATGGGGCATCATTCGAACCTTTAATTACCAGCTCCAGCTGTTCCTGGCTGTCGTGCAGGGCAATTTCGGCCTTCTTACGTTCAGTGATATCGGTTAATGAGGTTACCCTTACATTTTTTCCTTTATAATGCATCATCCCTCCATGCAAAACGCAGGGGAATGTTGTCCCATCTTTTCGCAAGGCAGTTGCTTCAAAAGGATTTTCATTGCCGGCCAGCATATTTTTCATGACCATTTCCCTGTCTTCCGGAACGATCCAGTCAGTGCCGTACCTTGTCAGCGCCTCTTCTGAAGTATAGCCAAACATCTTTTCAGCAGCCAGGTTTTGTTCAATACACACTCCTGTTTCTGAGATGAAGATTGCTTCGAACGACGCTTCAGATAATCCCCGGTACTTTTCCAGGCTCTCTTCGAGGTCAGCTTCAACCCGCTTGCGGTTTTCTATCTCTTTTTGAAGATTTTCGTTGATTTCGGAAAGTTTCAGCGTGCCTGCCTTTATTTTCAGCTCAAGGCTTGCATTCAGGTTGCGGATCTCATTTTCGTTCAGTTTTTTCTCTGTAATGTCAATGCTCACTCCTTTTAAATCGATTAATGTGTCACCGTCAAAAGTGGGGACCACGTTGTTTTGTATCCATTTAACCTGCCCGTCAGGCATCATAAGGCGCAAATCAACATTTGCAGGATTACGGGTCTGGTATATCCCGGTAAGTGTTTCATCAAGCAGGTGTTTGTCGTCGGGATGCACCATTTTTTCGAAGGACTCGTAGGATAATTCATTGTCATCGGGTTTTTGTCCGAGCAGGAGGTAGTAATTCATTGACCAGGAAACCTTGCTGGTGTGAGGATTGAGTTCCCAGCTCCACATTTTGGCAATTTCCTGGGAATAGTTGAGTGCCGCTTCCCGTTGTCTGAGTTTTTCCTCCGCCACTTTGCGATCAGTGATGTCATTGATGCTTGATAAAATGTAATGTTCGTTGTTAATATGTGTAATCTGTGCAGAGAACACTCCGTACATAACCTCCCCGGACTTTCTCCGGAACTGATATTCTTCACCGGTGATTTTGTGCCCTTCCATCAATGAGCCAATTACTCTTTTTCGATAATCCGGATCTGCCCACAAGTTTAACCTGACGGTTAAATCATTGATGGCTTCTTCCCGGCTGTAGCCTGAAATCAATGAAAATGCGTCATTGATGTCAACGATCATTCCATCGCTTGCCCGTGAAATAATAATTGCGTAGGGAGATGTTTGAAATGCCCTTGAATATTTCTCTTTACTTTCAGTTAAAACATTGTCGGACATCTGTTTCCCAATGAAATTCCCAAGCCTGACAGCAATGGTAAAGAGCAAATCGGACTCTTCCGGCAAAAAGGTTTGTCGGGCTGCCTGTAAATTATCGTTGGGAAGGCTGACTTTAACGCAACCGATTACCCTGCCATCGGTTTTTATATCCTGGAGAAGAAAATTACCATTTTCAGTAAATTGTTTTGTTTGAAAACTCTTTTCACCAATTTGAAGAAAGGCCCCGGTGATATCAGGAAATTGCCATCCGTCGGGGATAAGCTGGACAACTTGTTCACAAACTTCGTCTACAGAAAGAGATGAATTGCTCATCACTTCCGAAATCCGGTTATGGCAATTCAACTCCTTTACCCTTTCATTCAGGTCAAAACTCAGTTCAGCCATGAGTGACTCAATCCCGTTAAGCAGGTTCATGGTCTCCGCTTCAGTAAGCCTGGAAGACAAGCCTGACAAACTCTTTTTCAGCAACTCTTCAGTCCTGATGCGAAAGATTGGTGCTTCTGATTGATTTTTGTTATGTTTCAATGATAATATTTTTATTGATCCCACTCCTCACTATTCTAAGTAATTTCCACGGATAAACATAGGCTAAATCATTGAAATAATGCAAGATAATCATAGGGTTTTTTTTGTAGGGGAAAGTCTGATTTTTTTGTAGGGGTTTGCCTTACAGGATCAGTTAAAAAAAGTGGCAGAATATTTTATATATTGCATCTCGAAAGGATGGAAGTCCGGTGGATTATAATTCTCACCTGGTGGATCACTGAGGCATTGCCGATGCCGGTGGTGGCCCTCGTGCCATTGGTGCTGCTGCCTTTGCTTAAAATCAGCAACATTGAGGAGGTTTCAAAATCGTACAGCAATCCTGTCGTCTTTTTATTCATGGGTGGATTCATGATCGGACTGGCCATAGAGAAATGGAAACTGCACAAGCGGATTCATAAAATTAAAGGATATGCTCAAAGCTGGTTTTGTGATGAACCTGATCAGCATCATCCTGATCACACTCTTCAGCTGGTACATATTGCCCCTTGTCATGAGGTAACTACATCATTATATAAATCAATCATTCGATGAAAAACTTGATTTTCTGGGTTCTTGCAGCAATGAGCCATGTATGTTTAGCTCAAACATCTTCGTCGGTTCAATTTACCTTTGTTCCGGATTGGGGTACCAACAGCCTGTTGCATGGAGTGGTCCATGGCACAACGATCAGCAATCACAGGGTCACCGTTTACATTTTTCTTGAGGAAGCCGGAGGTTGGTGGATTAAGCCATCCGCTGCAAATCCGGTCACCCTGATTCAGCAGGATTCAACTTTTACTGTTAATATCGCCCCGGGAGGTTATGACCAGTTTGCTACCAGGATCATTGCCTTTCTTATACCAGTTACATATTCGCCGCCGTTGCTTACCGGAGGGGAACTTCCCGGTGTGCTGTTTTCCTATCCCAATGTTTCATCATGCAGACCACACGGCGACCGCTCCATTTCATGGTCGGGGCTGGACTGGGTCGTGAAAAAATCGATTGGGACCTCGCCGATCACCTTAGGGCCCGGACCGAATATTTTCAATGACAACGACTCAATGGTATGGGTAGACGGTCAGCAGAAACTGCATCTCAGGATTGCCAGGCAAGGGAATACCTGGCACAGCTCGGAAATAATATGCAAAGCATCGCTGGGATACCGGCAATATAAATTCGATGTAGCCACAAGGGTCGATCTGCTTGATCCGAATATCATCGCAGGGATTTTTACCTGGGATGAATGTGCTCCTTTTGCAAATCCCCCGAACAACTATTTCAGGGAGATCGATTTTGAATTCTCACGATGGGGGAGTTTCAACAATGACAATTCTCAATTTGTGATCCAGCCATACAACATCCCCGGCAATATTAACCGGTTCAACATGAACCTGTCCGGTCTCAGCCATTCGGTTCACTCCTTCGACTGGTCCTCCGACTCAATTGTGTTTATCAGCACCTGGGGAAGTTCCTTCTATTCCTGGAAATACACAAACCCGGTATATATTCCAACCCCCGGGAGTGAAAATGTAAGAATAAATTTCTGGTTGATAAACGGGATTGCGCCAACCGACGGGATGGATGCAGAGCTGGTTTTAAATTCTTATGCAACAAATGCCGGGGAGATTGCCTGCACAGGCAACCAGGTGAAAATATATCCCAATCCAATGGAGCAGAAATGTATAATTGATGTGATATCCGGTACGGTTGAAGACCTTAAGGCAGACATTTTTGATCTTAATGGCAACCATGTTAAAAATATCTTTTCAGGAAAGTTAAATATCGGTTCATGCAGGTTTACCTGGGATGGCAGGAATGATCACGGAGTGAATATGCCTCCCGGAATTTATTTGCTTCAATACAGGAATAACCAGGAATCACAACATGTTAAAATCATTAAAAAAATTGATTGATCACAATCATACCAGAGAGGATGAACAAAATCGGGAACATATTTAAGAACCTGGATTTTTTAAACCACAAAGGCACTAAGAGCACTTAGAGCCACTAAGGGTTAAACAGTTTATTTTCTAAGTGGCCCTTGGTGTTCTTAGTCTCTAAGTGGTTTGTTTTCAATTGTTAAACTGTTAATCTGCATATAAGAATATCATAAAATACTATATGCTCAAGATTGATCTTTTTCTGGAATCTGTTCTAATCCATTCTTCTGGTATAAATGTGATTAATCAAATTAATAAATAACAACATTCAGATTTAGTATTAACTTAGATGGTTTTTTATTGCGGTGCACAATTGAGCGCATCGAAGGATTTACAGTTACTTATTCTCAGCGATTACCATGAAACAACGACTTTATTTATTATTTTTTTTCTTACCGATTGTTGTTTGTGCTCAGCAAAACCACGATAAATCTTCTCCTTTGGATTTTATGTGGATGAATGTCGGAACCCCCGGTTTCTCCTCAGGGCTGGCTGATTATACAAGCCTGGCCTTCAGCCCCTCAGGCGAACCAACCGTTGCATTTAAGGACATGGCAAACTCGCGGAAAGCCTCAGTCATGAAATTCAACGGAAGCAGCTGGGTCTATGTTGGCAATGCGGGCTTCTCGGCAGGGAAGGTGTCATATACAAGTCTTGCATACAGTCCGGTCGGCGAACCTTATGTGGCTTATGTCGATTCGGTAAACTCATACAAAGCCACCGTCATGAAATTCAACGGGAACAGTTGGGTTGCCGTTGGTACACCAGGGTTTTCAGCCGGGTTCCCGCAATATATCAGCCTGGCATTCAGCCTGGCAGGCCAGCCTTATGTGGCTTATGCCGATTATGTAAACAATGGTGCGACGGTGATGAAGTTCGACGGAAGCAACTGGGTGAATGTGGGAAATGCCGGATTTTCATCCGGAGCGGCACTATATACAAGCCTTGCATTCAGCCCTTCAGGTCAGCCTTATTTAGGGTACAAGGATGATGAAAATTCCGATAAAGCCACGGTGATGAAATTCGATGGCACCAGCTGGGTGGATGTCGGCCCCAGGGGGTTTTCGGCCGGAGAGGTTTCATATACCAGCCTCGCTTTCAGTCCTTCGGGGGAACCCCATCTTGCCTATTCCGACTATGCCAGTATATACAAGGCCACTGTCATGAAATTTGACGGGTCCAACTGGGTGAATGTTGGAAATGCCGGGTTCTCGGTTGGCTTTCCCGAATATACGAGTCTTGCATTCAGTCAGTCGGGTCAGCCTTTCATTGCTTATGAAGACGAGGCCAATGATTCAAAGGCAACGGTCATGAAATTTGATGGTTTTGGCTGGGTCATCGTTGGGGGAGCAGGATTTTCGGAAGAGGAGGCAGAATGGACCAGCCTGGCATTCAATCCTGACGGCCAGCCTTATGTTGCCTACGCCGATTCGGTTCATGGGGCTACGGTCATGAAATTTGACTCAGTTTATACCGGGCTTCGTGAGCAGGAGAGGCCGCTGTTTGCTCTTTATCCCAATCCTTCAGAAAGTACGGTTACTGTTGAAACAACGGGTGCCGGCCAAAGGATGCTTTTCATTTCAGATATGGAGGGCAGGGAGGTCCTTGCCTGTCGCATCAGCGGACCCCAAAATCAAATCGACATCTCCGGGCTTCCCTGCGGTGTCTATTTTGTACGCTTAGCCGACGAAAGAGCAGTGAGCGTGGTGAAATTTATCAAGTTGTAAACACGCACTATTTACTTCTTGCATTCCGCAAAAAAATATTATACATGGCACGGAAAAAATATTTCACGTCCGTTTTAAACGGATGTTTTTCGTATTCCTGCAGGTATTCTAATTCGTTCCTTTGCACATCTTCCAGCGATGTGGGAGTCGGATGCTGTGCATAATAAGGGGGAACAAGGCCGGGTTTTACTTTGGTCCGTTTCCGCTGAAGATCTTCAGAGTAAAGGCTGAAGTAGTGTTTACTCAGGGGACGAACGCCTACCAGTTTCATGTCTCCTTTCATCATGTTGAGGATCATGGGAAGTTCGTCTATCCAGAATTTCCGCATGATCCTGCCCAGGGTGGTCACCCTGAAATCATCCTTAAATTTCCCGCCATCATCCAGCTGATGGTTGTCGTAAACATAGCTTTGAACATACTCGGCAAAGGCATGCATGGTTCGAAGTTTAAATACATTGAACTCCCGGCCATCTTTGCCGATCCTCCTGAGACGGATGAAAATACCATAGGTGGGGTCGTTGTCGTAATACGGAGCCCTGATTTTGCGGGCTTTCCAGTAGAGGAGGTTGTCGATGGTCTTTTCCTCGAGGATTTCGAATCCGCAGGAACAAAGTCGCCCAAGGGTCTCGGTGCGGGAAATCACGCGCATCTTCCCCCCGGTGATAAGAAAATAGAGCTTGTTGGTTAATGCCAACTTGGGGAAGACCCTGTGAATGAAAAAGTCAACAGTGTATCCGATGTAATTGATCACTGGAGGAAATTTCGCAAGGATCCTTTGCTTCCTGAGCATATAGGTTTCCGCACAGCCAATGAAAATACCATCCACCGGGAGCTTGTCATTGACAGTTTCGAAAAATTTGTTTATTCGCTGAAGGTTGTTGATCCGGTGGAGGTTTACTACCGAATGGAAGTAATCGGGCTGGTAGTGTATGAGGTTAAACCGGGTATCCGTAGATAGAATAAGGTTTTTGGGATTTGTAATGTCCACGTTACCCCAAATCCATGTAAAGGCTTTTTCACCTGATTCTTCAATGACTGAATCACGAAGAGCGCCAAAGGTCTGTGGTGAAGCAAGTGCCTCTCTCACAGGGGAATATTTATCCACGGGGATTCGCCCCAAAGGGATTTCGATCCCGATCCAGTCTCTGATAAAAACGGATTTTTGTATGGCTACGTAAATAAATCCGGTGATCATTTCCATCAGGGTGATGCCAGCAATGGTTCCGAAAAGAATAAACCGGGAGAAAAATGTTAACTGAAACAGGATCAGGAGTATGGTCGTAAAGGAGAGGATGATGAAGTTGGAGAAAAGAATGGAGAAGAACACCTCCTTCTGGTTGGTTCGTTCACCAATGCGGAATTTGCGGGTGATCAGTGACAACCAGACCCAGACAAAGGGAAACAAAGCAAAGGCAATATAGTATGAATCATGGCGGGGTCTGAAGGAGAGGTCGTCGTGTATATAGGCAGTCAGCAGGATGGATAACACAACCAGAACCAGGTCGTAAACAGCGAAGATGATCCGTGTCCTCGTGATTTGTGTCATTTGATCAGGTTGAAGCGGTAGCTTACAGTTCCCGTGAAGGAGTCGAAGTTGATGGTGCCCGCAGTTAAAAAGAGATGTCTGAAACAGGTGACCCGCAAACCTGCATTGATGGTTACCCCGTCATAATCACAAAGCAGGCTCATCCATTTCACCCTGTCGATGTTCAGGGAGAACCCTCCGAACGGTCCGATGAATTCATCGTTTTTCCAAACCAGGCTGCCTGCTCCCCATCCGGCTGTTGTGCCAATGTTAAGATACAGTTCCGGAATGTGAAAATTCTTTGTCACCACGATATAGGATGCCCCGAAATGCCTGGCGCCGCCGCTTTCAATAGATGTAAGTACATCATGAAAACCAAGTGTGACGGCAGGTATCCATTTTTTTTCCTTTAAAATTCTGAACCGGATGGTCGGAACACGGTCAACAACATGATTGGTGCCGGAAGGAATATTCAATTGCCTGGTAACCCGGAGGTCAACCTCCACGAAGGATAAAAAGGTAAGTGAAGCATAGATGGCAACAGCATCATGTTTGAAATTTGAATAAGCCAGATGTTCCTGGGGCAGAAAACTCGTGCCAAACTGCAGGGAGCCATCTTCATTGAATGTGGCAACAGGTATTCTGACATACCCCGGAACGCCGGAATCAGATTGAGATCTTACAAGCAGTGGAAAAAACAGAGACAGGCAGACGGTCAAAGTCCTTATGCTACAGGTGAATTTCATTAAAGATCGGTTACATGTCCCGATTTATTTTCCTCCTCCGCCCTGGTCATGAACAAACTGGTATCCACTTGCGGGTGAATACATTTTATTTTCAATGATCCCTGTGGCAACAATTCCCTGAATTGTTGCGGTTAAAGGCACTTCCTGGGTGGCATAGGTAACCTTTGGCATCCAGCGGTAGTAACCGGCAGTTTTAACAGGTGCGAGGGAGTCGGGTTTGGATCCGATATAGTTGAAGGTAAAGATGGTATTGTCGTTAAAGCCGATCCTGGTATTTTGTGAAGCTACGTTTTTCAGATAGGCAGCCGAAATCGTGGCAGGTACATTTCCTGAATATTGAATTTTAGCAAGGTAGGAAAAGTCGATTGACGAAAGTGTCCGGTCAAGATCGATGGTAACCGGGGTTCCGCTGTTGCCGGCAGAGGTTGAAATGGTTCCGGTGACCGCCAGTGAGTAGGTGGCAAAATCGGTGATCTTTGCGGTGGCAATATTTGTTGAATGGTCAACCTGGGCAATTATACCGGTTGATATCCAGGTGTTTTGTCCGAAATCATAACGCAGCAGGGGAAGATTGTCAATTGCCGGATTTGAGAAGGGAAGCGAAAAGTGAAGGTCCATTGCCTTGCCGGCAACAGTGCCTGCAGGGCTGATATTTACCGTGCACAGGTTTAACAGGTTGACCGGGGCAAAGCCGGGAACATCCAGTCCGGTGAAACGGGTAAGAGAGACATTGGTGTTGCCTGGAAACGCGCCTGACGGAATTACCAGGGATGTATTTGCTGAGGGAACAAGGCTTTCCGGATCGCCAACAACAACCGAACCGCCATTTGAGCCAACGGTTACCGTCTCAGCGAGAGGATTCAGGATGATGGTGTTTACCATGGCGGCATCATCAGAGATGACGGCGCTTGCAAAGCCATATCCATACCCGTTTGCCATGACCCTGACCTGGTGTATGCCGCTGCCCAATGATTTGCAGCTTACCTTATAGATGCCGTTCGCATCGGTTTTAAGCGTGGTGTTTAATCCTTCAAAATAAATTTCGGCATTGGCAATGCCTGAATGAGTATTTGAATTAATGACACTCCCCTTCAGATTTAACTCACTGTTTGTTTGTTCTGGTGTGGTGGTGTCAGCAGTTTTTTTACATCCTTCGATGGTGATAAGCAGAAATAGTGCCGGTAGCAGCGCTGACAAAATCAATTTCCTACGGTTCGTTTTCATGACTTTAGTAAATTAAAACAGTAAAATTCAAGGGGATTACTCCTTTCACATGCGAAAAGAATATCCAAAGATAAAACAATTTTGCAAAATTGATGATTAATTTTAGAAAAATATTTACGATTTTAATTATTTTGAATATCTTTCCCTAATTGTTTCCTTATATAATCCGGGTTTAAATTGAACATCAATTCCTCTATTCCGTTTCCGGTCGTGTATGTCCTGCCCATGGACGGCAGTCCTTTTGCCCTGTATTCCCATGGGATATAGGGTGCGGGACGGACGCGGATCCGGTTTTTAGTTCCCAATTTTCGCGGTGGCAAAGGAACAATGAAGTTGAAACCGCCATTTGTGATTCCGGCGGTATTCATTGCAAAAAATCCGACCGAAACCTCTCCGAAGCGCCTTGAAACATCCACGCGCCATCCGTCATCCTGGCCAATGAACCGGCCATATCCTCCCCGGACGGTGAGGCCGTAACCCGGAAATCTCCATGATGCATCGCAAAACCAGGTGATTACATTCACCGGGGTGTAAGTAAACCACCCCTCCAGCAGCTGCATCTGACCGGTATAGCCGAGTGATGCGCCCACCGACATTCTGCCGTTAAACAAGAACTTTCTGGCTTCTGCATTCAGGCCATACCGGTTTCGGGTAAAATAACCCGCACTTACCGTGGTAAAGACCTGGTATGGAAGACGAAAGGTCTGACTGAGAACAATCAGCCCGGGGCGGATGGTACTGGCTTCGGGATCGCCGATCAGGTTGCTGTAAACCGGGAAAATTACCTGGGCGGTTAAGGACATCCCTTTGAAAAAGTTGATATTCACAGCGGGCGCAATGTTGAACTGGATCTCCAGGGGATGGACGAAATTTCCGAACTGAACTTTCAGCTGCGGGAAAACAACAATATCAAATTTGTTGTATGATGGCTTTAAAGGGCGGATATGGCCGGCAGATTTCCGGTAAATGCGGTCGGATAACAGGGCAGTCATGGAATCTGAAAAGAGATCAGCTGAAATACGGCCGGCGACAAGGTCGTCGTATTGCTTTCGTGAAACGATCAGGGTTGTTGCCGGAATCCCGGAGCGGAGGAGGGTGAGAGAGACCACGCTGCCGGAGTCGGCATATGGCATGATCGTTTTAAGGAGGTCAGCTGCGGCCCTGGGTTCCCATCGCCATACCCTGTTTTCCACGCCAAGAAAAATGGTGTCATTTTCCCGGATTACCCGTACATTTTCATAGCCTTTCTTTACGATCTCCGAGGAAAGATCTTTCATATTGCCATCTGCAACAGCCTGGCCAAACAGTGAATAGACCCGGAATGCAAATATAAAGGCAGGTATGAAAAATTTTATCTGCATTCTTAATCAAATAACCATGTTGATGATTTTATTGGGCACGACGATCATTTTTTTAGGCGGGTTTCCCTGCAGCCATTTCTCTGATTCTTTCGCTTCCAGCGCTGCTTTTTGAATTTCAGGCACGGTCAGATTGGTGGGCAGCTCAAGGATAAAGCGCATCTTGCCGTTAAACGACACCGGGTAAGCGAAGGTGTTTTCAACCAGGTATTCAGGGTTAAATTCAGGAAAAACAGCCACAGATACGCTTCCGGTATGTCCGAGTAAATTCCACAACTCCTCGGAAATGTGCGGTGCATAGGAAGCCAGCAGGACGACCAGATCGCTGAGGATCGTTCGCTTGTGGCATTTCAGGTCGGTGAGTTCGTTGACACAGATCATGAAGGTGCTTACGGCCGTGTTGAATGAGAGCCTTTCGATATCTTCCTGGACTTTTTTGATGGTTTTGTGGAGCACGCGCAATTCTGCAGGCTCTGCCGGTTCGCCGGTAACACGGAAGTTATTCAGGTCATCGTGAAACAGCCTCCAGAATTTGCGGATGAAGCGAAATACCCCCTCGATTCCGTTGGTGTCCCAGGGTTTCGACTGCTCCAGCTGACCGAGGAACATTTCATATAATCTGAAGGTATCGGCCCCGTATTTTTCGATCAGATAATCGGGATTGACCACATTGTAGAGAGATTTCGACATTTTCTCGACCAGGTAGCCGCAATGGTATTTGCCTTCTTCAAGGATGAACTCTGAGCCGGCAAGGTCGGGACGCCACAGGCAAAACGCCGCTGTATCGAGGATGTCGTTGTCAACCATGCTCACGTCTACATGCATTTCAGTGGTTTCATGCTGATCTTTCAACCCGGCAGAAACGAAGGTGTTGGTTCCTTTGATGCGGTAGGCGATGCTTGACCTTCCCTGGATCTTTCCCTGGTTGATCAGTCTCCTGAAGGGCTCGTCCTTTACAGACATCCCGATGTCGAACAGGAATTTGTTCCAGAACCGGGAATAGATGAGGTGCCCGGTGGCATGTTCATCACCCCCGATGTAGAGGTCAACATCCTGCCAGTAATTAACCGCCTCTTTTGAAAAATACTCCTGATCGTTGCGGGGGTCCATATACCGGAGGTAATAACCGCTTGATCCTGCAAAGCCGGGCATCGTATTGGTTTCGAGGGGATATCCTTCCTTCGTGGTCCATTTTTTGGCCCGGGCGAGGGGAGGTTCGCCTGTTTCGGTTGGCAGATAGGCATCCACATCCGGAAGACGCAGCGGAAGTTCGCTCTCATCCAGGGTGTGCGCGATCCCGTCCCTGAAATAGACGGGAAATGGTTCGCCCCAGTAGCGCTGCCTGCTGAAGATGGCATCGCGGAGGCGGAAGTTGACTGTCCCTTTTCCAATACCCATTTCGTTCACCCGGCGTATTACCTCGCTGATGGCTGCTTTTACCTGTAATCCGTTGATAAAATCAGAGTTGATCAGGAGGCCGTCTTTGGCATCATATGAACTCTGCGAGATATCGCCGCCTGCCACCACCTCCACGATCGGAAGCCCGAAATGCCTGGCGAAGTCATAATCCCTGCTGTCGTGAGCGGGAACTGCCATAATCGCCCCTGTGCCATACCCGGCCAGCACATAATCGGCCACCCAGATTGGGATCGGCACGCCGTTAAAAGGGTTGAGGCAGTAAGCTCCTGTAAATTCTCCTGTAACTTTTTTCACCTCCGCCATCCGTTCGCGCTCGGAGCGGTTTTTGGCCATGAGCAGGTAATTTCCGACAGCTTCGGCCCAGTCGGAAGTTGTGATCTTAGATATCAGTTCGTGTTCGGGAGCCAGCACCATGAAGGTTGACCCGAAAATAGTATCCGGGCGGGTGGTGAAAATGGGGAGGCTGAAATCCTGGTCTTTGACGGGGAAGTGGATCTCAGCCCCTTCCGACCGGCCGATCCAGTTTCGCTGCATCTCCATGAGCGAATCGGAGAAGTCGACCGATTGAAGCCCGTCGAGCAGGCGCTGCGCATAGGCCGTTGTCCGCAGGAACCACTGGCGCATGAGTTTTCTTTCAACCGGATGGCCGCCACGCACTGAGAAACCGTTCGCGATTTCATCGTTTGCAAGAACGGTACCCAGTTCCGGGCACCAGTTCACCATGGCATCCGAGAGGTAGGCAAGACGGTAGTTCATCAGGATATCCTGCTGCTGCCTTTCGGTGAATGATTTCCATTGACCGGCAGAGAACAGTCCATCCCATGCCGCTCCGAAGGATCCGTCTTTCTTTACAACTTCTTTGAACCAGTTTTGGGTTACAGATGCATTTACACCGGTGTTCCCGTCTGATTCAAAAATTTTGACCAGTTCCGTGACGGGTTCTGCTTTTTGCGTGGTGTTGTTATACCAGTGATGAAACAGACGGATAAAGGTCCACTGGGTCCATTTATAATAGTCCGGATCGCACGTTTTAACTTCACGGTCCCAGTCGTAGCAGAAGCCGATCTTATCCATCTGCTCGCGGTAACGGGCCACGTTTATTTCGGTGGTAACCGCCGGATGGGTTCCGGTCTGAATGGCATATTGTTCGGCAGGCAGTCCATAAGCGTCATATCCCATCGGGTGAAGAACGTTGAAGCCTTTCAGCCGCTTGTATCGTGAATAGATGTCGGAAGCAATGTATCCCAGCGGGTGGCCGACATGCAACCCTGCTCCGGAGGGGTAAGGAAACATGTCGAGTACATAATATTTCGGCCGGGCAGGGTCGGTGACTGTTTTAAAAGTCTTGTGATCAACCCAGTATTTCTGCCATTTTTGTTCGATTTCGGGAAAGTTGTAATCCATGTGGACTTATCGTTAGATAGTTTGTTAAAGTCAGGGGGTCTTTATTGAATTGTTTTTAACCACAATGACACAATGGAAAAAAATAAGTTCACAAAGAATCTTAATAAAAGGTGCCTGAAATTTGTGTCCTTTGTGAAATCCTTTGTGTCTTTGTGGTTAAGTGCTTTGGAAACGACCTGCGTGCAAAATTAGGCAATTCACCTGAACCACGAAAATGTTTACCTTTGATCATCCAACACGCAGGCTTAATGGCTGATCAGGAACCTCAACAGAATCTTCACAATTCAAATCACCGGGGAAGGACCGGGTTGAAGATCATGATGGTACTGCTGTTCCTGCTGGTGGCGGCTGCCATGGGAATTTTCCTTGGCTTTAACTATTTTGGTGAACGGTTCCTGAGAAAGTACCTGCAGGAAAAAATCAATCGTTCAAGCAACGGGTTGTATCGGGCCGATTTTAAAACACTGCATCTGAACATCCTTACGGGTAAGATCGTCATCGACAGTTTTGACCTGATCCCCGACACCATGCAATACCAGCGGTTGAAAGCTCAGGGCAGGGTTGCAAGATCGCTGTACCGCATCTTTTTTTCCTCCCTTACCATCGACAGGGTTCATTTCAGGCAGATATATGAAGGAAAGAGAATCAACTTCCGCCAGCTGATTGTCGAACGGCCCTTGCTCAGCATTGTCGGGTTCCCGGATACGGTAACTGCCAGTCACAGCAAATGGCGGGTGATTTATGAAGATCTTTATCCGGCGGTTTCAGGTTTTTTCAACGATTTTCATATCGATTCGGTTAAGGTGAGGCACGGGCTGCTTCTTGCAAAATTCGGGGAGCGTAAGGGCAGCATGACGACCGGAGCATACGAATTCAGCTCCGTGCTGAAGGATGTTTCTGTAAACCCGTTCAGCTATTATAACCGCGACCGGGTTTTTTACTCCCGTGATGTCGACCTCATCATTCATAATTTTGAGTCGCAGCTTGCCGACAGTCTCTATCTTCTTAAAGCGGAGGAAGTGGGGTTTTCGCTCACAAAATCAATACTGTACGGGAAGAAAGCAAGCCTTGTCCCAAATTTCAATTCCAAAAGGATCAGGGAGGTACACAGCGGCGATTTGTTCCGGATTGATCTCCCGGCATTTTCTATCCGGGGAGTTGACCTGTACAAGGCCATGACCGGGAGGCAGGTGGAGATATCCTCGGTGGACCTTTCAGATTTCTTTGTCCGGATTTACCGTAATAAACCTTCACCCGGTGTGGTTATCACAAAAAAAGCAAGAAAAAAAATCACACTTGCCGGGTTATACAGCGTTGTTGCAAAGGAACTCCGTTTTCTCGCCATAGATTCACTCAATCTGAAAAACGGCGCCCTGGAGTTTTACGGCAACATCAGTGACCGAACACCGGAAATGCGCATCGGAAAGGTCAACCTTGAACTCAATCAATTCAGGCTTGATTCTGTTTCACACCTGGATCAGTCGAGGATTTTCTACTCGCGTGCAATCGAACTTGACCTGGAACAATTTTCGCTGGTTTTGCGCGATGGCATTCATTATATCGACGCGTCAGCAGTAAGAGTCTCCACACAGGAATCGCTGATTGATGTTCGTGATGCCAGAATTTTCCCCGACCGCAGGAAGAATTTGCTTCAGGCCGGAAACAGAAAAAACACCATGCTTGTCAGTGTCCCCCGGCTCACCTTTTCCGGTATTGACCTGAAAAAGGTCTTTAACAGGCGCATTCTTGATTTTGAACGGCTGATCATACAGGAGCCGGAGGTGTTTTATACCCGTTTGCGGCAATCAAAAAACCCCGATCCCAGGTTTAAAACAGCGGAAGATTTTTTTGAAACAGAGAATGAAGATGTGGTTTATGATCTCTTAAAGAAATACTTATGGGTTGTTAAAGGGAAGGCGATCGATGTTTTACAGGGACAACTGAAAATTTCAGTCGGGCAAAACGACACGGAGATACCCATTGCAACAACCAGCTTTGACTTGTCGATGGAGCAGTTCCTCATCGATTCTGTTCACGGCATGAACGAGCAGGGTTATTTTTACAGCCGGGAATTCACCCTCAATCTTCAGTCTGTTTCTATTGTTTCACCGGACAGTCTGAAGAATCTTCGTGCTGACAGGATCCATATTGCCACCCCCGACTCGCTGATTGAAGCCGACAATATTGAGATTTATAAATCATCAGGCCCCTTTGTATTTAATTCACGGATAAAAAGGAAACAATCGATGGCCTTCGAATTTTCGCTGCAAAAACTTCGGCTCACCGGGTTGAACCACAAGAAGCTTTTTCTCGAAAAAATTCTCAGGGCCAATGAAATAGTGCTTGAAAACCCCACCTTGTTTCTTAAAACCAACAACAGCCTTCGGCCTGCCGGGCCTCCGGAAGAGGCTCAGCTAATCAGGACGAGCAAATTTGCACACACGTTTGAAATTGGCCGTTTCCAGGTTCGGAAGGGGACTTTGTCGTATGATGGCGAAGAGGATCGGAAATCCTCCTTCTTTTCATTGAAAGACATTGATTTTGAAGTAACAGATGCCATCGTCCACCTTCCGGATAAGGGAAATCATGATGGTTTGATCAAATTCGATTCACTTCAACTGAAGGTGTTTCCTCTTCGTGGGGTGATCGCCGACAGCGCTTATGCCCTTGAGGCACGTAGTTTGCAGGTTCATTCCTATCCGGCCGACATTCTGGTTCAGGGCATTAAGGTTACGCCGTTGAAATCATGGGACGAAGCACCAGGAAGGAAAAGCATGGTGTCTGTCACCATCCCTGAAATCAGGTTGCATGGATTTTTCTTTGACCGGGCAATTTTTGACAATGTGTGGATGCTCGATTCGATGGCGGTTGATCATCCTCAGGTAGTTGTTGAAATCGGTCAGGATACGGCAAAATTGAATAAATCAGGAGTTCCGGTTCCTTCGGGTTATATCAGGATGCCGCCGTTCATGAAAACAGCGGATGTGAAAAAAGTTTCCATTTCAGATGCCACAGCCGGGTTGATTGTTCACAAACCAGGTAAAAGCCAGTCCTATTCCCTGAAAGATTTTATACTTGAGATTGACCATTTCAGGGTTGATTCTGCCACGCGGGCAAATCCGCTAGCCGCCCCGCTGTTTAATTCGGATAACATCACTTTTTCATCACCAGGCTTCTCATGGTCTTCTCCCGACAGCATGTACCGGTATTCCATCGGCAGGTTTGGTTTCTCAACGGCATCGGCAGGCGGTTTTCTGGATTCGGTTGTCGTGACACCGAATTTCAGCAGGACAGACTTTTCCCGCATATCGGTCTGTCAGGCCGACCGGATCGACATGCAGGTTCCGGGGATCACAATTTCTAAAGTTGATCTCCGGAAACTCATATTTCAAAGGCAACTGGTGGCAGCCAGTCTCAGAGCTGACGGGCTGATCATGCATGATTACCTTGACAAACGTGTGCCGTTCGACTCAACAAGGCGTCCACTTATGCCCGGGCAAATGATCATGCAGGTTAAATACCCGATAAACATCGACACCATTGCCGTTTCCAATGGTTTTGTGTCGTATGAGGAGCAAACAGCGGATGAACCCGGGAGGGTCTTTTTTGACAAGGTGAATGCGACCCTGACGGGGTTCAGCACCCTGACGGGGTCAACCACCCTGACGGGGTATCCAGGCGAAGTTGAACTTCATGGAACGATGAGTCTCATGGGGAAAGCCCCTGCCGAAGCATGGTTCCATTTTCTAACCACCCATCCAAGGGATTCATTTACCTTTCATGCCAGGATAGGCGAACTTGATCTTACAGCCATCAACCCAATGCTATCAAAACTTGTCCCGGCTTCCATCAAACACGGAACCGCTACTTCCACCGAGATAGGTCAGGTAAATGGCAACAATATACAAGCCATCGGCAGGATGAACTTCAGGTATGAAAATCTTGACGTAAAAATTCACCCCAAACAGCCGGGAACATGGAAGAGCCTGGAACAATCGGTTATGACCGGCCTGGCCAACCTGTTCCTGGCCGACAACAACCCAAATGATGATGGGAAAATGAAACAGGGCATAATTTATTTTGAACGTGATCCGTCCAAAGGTTTTTTTAACTTTGTATGGAAAAGCATCCTGAGCGGACTTAAGTCAAGTGTTGGTGTTAACTCGAAAACCCAGAAAAAGATTAACAAACAGGTAAATTCGCAAAGAAAATGAAAGGAAAAACGTTTCTCAAAATTCTCCTTTGGTCTCTGGCAGTATTGCTTCTGGCTGCAGTTATCACTTCAGCAGCAGGTTATTTCTACTATGGCAGGATCCTCCGGACCTATCTTACCGAGACTGTCAGCCGCGAAAGTAAAGGGCTTTACAAGGCTGAAATAGGAAGCCTGTCGCTGAACTTAATTGCCGGAAACCTTACCATTGATCAGTTTTCACTGATCCCCGACACTGCATTCTACCGGGCACATTCCGCTACCGATTCCTTGTCCCCCTTGCTGGTGCGCATATCAATCAACAAGTTTCGGATAAGGGGTTTTCATGTTATGGATGCAGTCAGATACCGGAAAATAGATGTAAAAGACATCCGGTTTATTAATCCTGAAATCACAATTTTCCGCATGAGGATGCCGGAAAAGACAACAGAAGATACCAAAAAGGGAAAGATGACCTCAATCCCTTTGCCAAAAGGGTTGACATCCATTGAGTTAAAAGAGTTTTCAATTGAAAATGCAAAACTCGAATTTGTTGATTGCAGCAGGGATTCCATTACCCGTAATTCATTTCCCACCTGTAACATACTTGTCAAGCATATTCTTGTTGATTCTGCCCACCATGGCCAGCGCCGTTTGTTCAATGCCGATGATATCAGCATTACCCTTGGTGCCTATAGCCTGCCGATGAAGAATGGCATGAATAAACTCTCCTTTGGCGAGATCGGGCTTTCCACGGGAACCGGGGAGGTATATGTTAAGAATTTCCACCTGGAACCTCTTTTCAACAAACATGATTATACCCGGAAACTGGGATATCAGACGGATTGGATGGATATCAGCATCAAAGAGCTGCGTTTTCAGCGCATGAACCTCAGATCACTGATATTTGAAGGGAAGATGCAGGCCGGATTGCTGGAGATTGACTCCCTGGTACTCGATGATTACCGCGATAAACGCATTGCCCCGCGACCTGGATTTAAGCCACCCATGCCCCAGGATGGTATCCGCAAACTGAAAACCTACCTTCGTGTTGATACTGTAATTTTGAAAAACGGGAAAGCGTTTTACGCAGAGCAAACCGGTGCTGTCCCCGGCACAATTTTCTTCGATAAAATGAGCGCCACATTTACCGGTCTTACCAATGATTCGGTGCTTTTGAATGCAGGACTTGTATCTGAATTAAAGGGTACGGCTTATATGATGGGCAAAGGGAAACTTGATGTTACTGTTAATTTCGACTTCGGCGATAAAAAAAATTCGTTCAATTTTTCCGCGTTGATGGGAACTGTTGACATGGTTGAGATCAACCCCATGCTCTCGAATCTGTTGCCGGCGAGGGTGGTAAGCGGGAAAATCAACAAACTCGTCGTTCCGATGGTGTATGCCAATGACGAAGAGGCCAAAGGACACCTTCTGTTCTATTACAACGATCTGTCGGTCGAGGTTCTTGATAAAAAACAAACAACCTGGACCAAAATCAAAACAGGTGTCATAAATTTTGCTGCAAACGACCTGGTTGTAAATAACGATAACCCAACCAAATCGGGAAAGATGAAAACCGGTGTGATCTTTTTCAAGCGGGACAAGGAAAAGGGAATTATCAACTTCTTCTGGAAAAGCACGTTAAGCGGATTAAAATCGACCATGGGGTTTAACTCCAAGGCGCAAAAAGAGATGCTTAAAGAGGAAAAACAGGAGGCAAAGGCCGAAAAAGCAAAGAAGAGTGAAGTGAAAGAGAAGGAGACCTCAAAGAAAAAAAAGAAGTAAGAATGAGTCAATTTGAAGAAAAGCATTACCGGAGGCGGATTGCCACCTCGCAGTTTACAACGATCATCAGTATTACCCTGGTCCTTTTCCTGATGGGGCTTCTGGGGCTGATCGTCCTGCATGCCCGGATGCTGTCAGACTACGTGAAGGAGAACATCGGCTTTTCAATCATGATCCGCGAAGGGGTGCAGGAAGCAGGAATATTGCAGCTGAAGAAATCGCTCGATGGAAAATACTATGTGAAGTCGAGTGAATACATTCCGAGTGAACGGGCTGCCGCCAGGCTCAAATCAGAGCTTGGGGAAGATTTTGTCGGTTTCCTTGGCTACAATCCATTGCTTGCCAGCATCGACGTCAGGATAAAGGCACCTTATGCCAATGCCGACACACTTCGTGTCATTGAAAAACGACTGCTTGCCTTTCCTGAGATAAAGGAAGTTTATTACCAGAAATCGCTTGTGGATGCGATCAACAGCAACATTGAGAAGATCAGTTTTATCCTGTTGGGCTTCAGCGGAATCCTTCTGTTTATTTCGATCGTTCTGATCAATAACACCATCCGGCTGGCGGTTTATTCCAGGAGGTTTATCATCCGAAGCATGCAACTGGTAGGAGCGACCGAAGGGTTCATCCGCCGGCCGATGCTCCTTCGCAGCATCCTCCATGGGCTTATAAGTGCTTTTTTCGCCCTCCTGATGCTGATGTTGCTAACCTACTTCGCCCTGGAAGAGATTCCGGAGCTGGCCAGCCTTCAGGACCCTTTCATGCTTTTGATACTTGTCGTCTTTATCGCGGTGCTCGGAGTCATGATGTCATGGCTCTCTACCATGCTGGCTGTGCGCAAATATCTGCGGATCCATACCGATTTATTATATTCCTGATATTCTTAAATTTTCTGTAATTTTGCCTCCCAATTTCATTTGAACCATGGATAAGAAACCGACACAAACAAAATCTCCGGCTTCAGCTAAAGGAACCAGGAGTGAAGAACTATCGGTGAAAACACCCAATGTGGGTGAATTTGCTTTCGGCAAAGAAAATTACCGGCTTATGCTGATCGGACTTGCAATCATTGTTGCCGGTTTTTTACTGATGGTGGGCGGAGGTTCAACCGATCCGAACACATTCAACCCTGAGATCTTCAGTTTCAGGCGGATAACGCTTGCCCCTATTCTTATCCTTACCGGTTATGTGGTTGAGATCTTCGCCATTATGAAAAAACCGAAAGATTAATGACTGTCATTCAGGCAATTCTCATCGCCATCGTTGAGGGGATCACCGAGTTTTTACCGGTTTCCTCTACGGGTCACATGATCATTGCCCAGAGCATACTCGGTGTGCAGAGCACCGATTTCGTGAAGGCTTTTACCGTTAACATTCAATTCGGTGCGATACTGTCGGTAATCGTACTGTACTGGAAACGTTTTTTCCAGACCTGGGATTTTTATTTCCGGCTGTTTGTAGCCTGTCTGCCCCTCATCATTGCATTCCTGCTTGAAAAACAGATCGACAACATGCTCGAAAGTGTGATGGTTGTGGCTGTTGCCTTGCTGTTGGGCGGGATCCTGCTGATTTTTGTCGACAGCTGGTTTGACAGGCCGGAGAATGAAAACACACAACTGACATACAAAAAGGCGCTCATCATCGGTTTTTTTCAGATTATCTCCGTGATTCCGGGTGTCAGCCGCTCTGCAGCCACCATTGTCGGGGGGATGAGCCAGAAACTCAGCAGGAAAGCTGCCGCAGAATTCTCGTTTTTTCTGGCCGTACCTACCATGTTCGCTGCCTCATCACTGAAACTTATTGAAAATTACAAGTTGATCACCACCGAAAATATTAATCTGCTGCTGATCGGCAATGTCGTTTCATTCATAGTGGCCATGGTTGCCATCAAATCCTTTATCGCATTCCTGACAAAATACGGGTTCAGGTGGTTCGGCTATTACCGCATTGCCGTAGGTCTTGCCATCATCATTCTCCTGCTTGCCGGAAAAAGTTTAACAATTCTTTAATGGAATTCAATTTTGAGACAGGAGAGGTACTCCTGGTCAACAAGCCCTACACATGGACCTCATTTGATGTTGTCGGGAAGATGCGCACGGTAATCCGGCACCGCATGGGAATAAGGAAAATCAAAATCGGCCATGCCGGCACCCTGGACCCGTTGGCGACCGGACTGCTTATTTTATGTACCGGGAAATTTACACGGCGTATCGATGAATTCCAGGGACTGGAAAAGGAGTACACCGGAACCTTCAGGCTCGGTGCGACAACACCATCCTTTGACCTTGAGACAGAAGTCGATAAAACCTATCCGCTCGACATGTTTTCCACCCCGTCAGGGTGTGAGACCCCGTCAGGGTGGGAAAAAATTAATAGCGCCGCCAGCCACTTTGTCACCACCTTTGACCAGGTTCCTCCCCAGTTTTCTGCAATAAAAGTTGATGGTAAACGTGCGTATGAATCAGCCAGGAAGGATATTAATGTGGAGATCAAAGCCAGGCAGGTCACCATTTCTGCGTTTGAAATTACCAGGATTGAACTTCCGGAGGTCGATTTCCGGGTGGTTTGCAGCAAGGGAACCTACATCCGGTCACTGGCCCGCGATTTCGGTGAACTGCTCGGCTGCGGAGCACATCTCACCGCCTTGTGCCGTACCCGGATCGGTTCCTTTTACCTGAAGGATGCTTATGAAATAAGCAAATTCCAGGATCTTCTGCCTGAAATATCAGGTTAGATTCAGCAACAATCAGGATAAATGCAGGGAGTATTTGTCCCCTGAAAAAGTGCTAACTTTGTACATCGGATTGAATATGATCCGATAAAAACCCCCGGCGCTCCATGAAAAAGAACATCATCTATTTTTTAACGCGGATTATTATTCCCGGACTGATCGTCTGGTTTGCACTGATTGCCGGATTTATGTTCCTGAACAGACATAAAAGGACAGATACTGATCAGCGAAAGAAACACGAATTAATGCTGAATGTGATTAACAAATCGGCACCCCAGTTAAGTAAACCCGGAGAAACCGCAGAACAGGCAGTTGATGAACCCGGTATGGCAGCATTTCATGATTTCCTTATGACTTTTGATCCTTCGACAGGAACGGTACCGCGTGAACGCCTCATGAAAGCGTTGGAAACCTCCCGGGCACTTTCCTCCCTGAAGCAAAGCAACCAGGTTTCCTGGCAAGGCTATTCATCCGACATGGGAGGCCGCACCCGTGCCATCATGTACGACCCCAACGATGCGACCCAAAAGAAAGTGTGGGCCGGCGGGGTAACCGGCGGATTGTGGTACAACAACAATATTACCAGTTTGTCAAGTCCGTGGATTCCGGCCGGCGATTTCTGGAGTTCCCTTTCCATCCGTTGCCTGGCATATGATCCGGGCCATCCGCAGACTTTTTTTGCGGGCACCGGGGAGGTGGAAACCGCCATGCAGACCTACCGTGAGAGCTCCGGGCTCGGCTTTGGCATCGCGCGTTCTGATGATGGCGGCCAGACATGGTATCACATCGCCGGAACTGAACAATTTGCTTATGTAACCGATATCGTGGTGCGAATTGAAAATAATGTAAGTGTGATATATGCCGGCGTTGCTTCAGGATTGTACAAAGGAAGCCAGCATCAGAGCATGCCGTCCGACGGGCTTTTTCGTTCCGGGGACGGAGGTGTAACGTGGCAGCAGGTGTTGCCGGTAATCTCCGGTTCAACCGTACCGTATTGTGTCTCCGACATCGCAATCGGCGCCGGCAACCGGATGTATGTCGGGACCCGTCCAAACCTCGATGGAGAAGGGGCTGCCGTGATCTTATACTCGGATAACGGGATTCAGTGGACGGTAAATAAAACCTACCAAACGGAAATCTCCGGAAACGGCAATCACAACATCCCCGGAAGGGTTGTTTTGGCCCCGGCGCCTTCAAACCCGGACGTTGTATATGCCCTGATTGCCAGTGGTTATGTGAACCCGGCCAATGGGTTTAACTATTTTAATTGTGATCATATCCTGAGATCGGCCGACAAAGGAGTGACCTGGGTTAAAAAAGCTTTGCCATCCGACCTGACCTCCGGCACCAACTTTGCCACCATCGCCTGGCATGCCCTCGATATTGCCGTTGACCCGAACCAGCCCGATAATTTGTATATCGGCGGACTTGATGTTCACCACTCGGTGAACGGAGGTGCCAGCTGGAACAGGGTGAGTGACTGGTCATTGATGTACAGCGGCGGCGGCCCCCAATACATTCATGCAGATCAGCATACCATTGTGTATAAACCCGGTTCATCTGCAGAGTTGCTGTTTGGCAGCGATGGAGGTGTCTTTTTTACCTCTGATGGCACGAATATCAATCCAACCTTTGAAGAACACAACAAGGATTACTCAACACTTCAGTTCTATACCTGCGCGATCCATCCGGAAGCGGGGAATGCGCATTATTATGGAGGATTGCAGGACAACGGCACCCTCCTGTACAGCGGAACTCCTTTGACCATTTACGACATGGTTACCGGGGGCGATGGTGCATACTGTTTTTACGATGAAACCAATCCTGCTGTTTCGATCACGTCCTATTACTATAACAACTATTCGGTTTTTGAGAATGGCAATTATCTGAATTCAACCGGAAACTGGACAAGCGGAACCTTTGTGAGCCCTGCCGACTATGATTATAAGCTTAAGCTCCTGTATTGCAATGCAGTGGATTATGTTGGCAACTATGCTGACAGGATTTTAAGACTGGATAATTTAACCGGCAACCCGTCCGGAACATTTGTCAGCCTCAACACCGGCTCCACCGTCTTCTTCAGTGCATTAAAATATTCTCCCTACTCTCCGGCAGGAAAATCCAACCTGTTTGTCGGTTCTGAATCTGGCAGGCTGTTTAAAGTTCAGGAAGCCCAGGCCAACTCCCCGGCAGTGACAGAGATCGGCAGCCCGTCGTTCCCCGCCGCCAGTATTTCATCCATTGCCATTGGCAAATCGGAAGATACGCTGATGATTACCTTCTCCAACTACGGGGTGGCCTCGGTTTGGCAAACCCTGAATGGGGGACAGTCATGGCAGAACATGGAAGGCAACCTTCCCGACATGCCGGTTCGCTGGGCGATCTATCATCCGCAAAACAATCGCCAGGCAATGCTGGCCACGGAGACAGGTGTATGGGAATGCATCAACCTGTCGCAATCACCGGTAGTGTGGACCCCTGTTGTTTCCGGGATGGCCAATGTACGGGTTGACATGCTTCAGATCCGTAAATCAGACAACACGGTACTTGCCGCCACGCATGGGCGTGGCCTGTTCACCACCACCTGGGATATTTCTACGGGTACAGGAGCGATACAGCCCTCATTGTCATCCGTATTCCCAAATCCCTCGACAGGCCAAATCAGGGTTTCGACCGTATTGGAACAATCGGGCACGATGGATCTGACTGTTCAAAACATGCAGGCGAAAATCGTCTGTCATGAAACATTCACCGCATCTTCCGGTTATTTCAGTAAACAGGTTAATCTCACCGGCCAGCCAAAAGGGACCTGCCTGGTGACACTTAAAGATGGAACCCGGGAGTTGTTCAGCCACAAAATCATCCTTTACTGAGTCAGTCACCAGGTATATCTGCAGCATCATGGCCCAAAAAAGTTACCCGATATTCTCCCCCGAATACTATATGAACGAAGCCCTGAAGGAGGCGCAAAAGGCGTACGACCGGGATGAGGTACCAGTGGGGGCAGTTGTTGTGTGCAACCGCACAATCATTGCCCGTGCCCACAACCTCACCGAAACACTCAACGATGCCACGGCCCATGCCGAAATGCAGGCTTTTACTGCTGCAGCCGGTTATCTTGGCGGAAAATACCTTGATGAGTGTACGTTGTTTGTGACTCTTGAACCTTGTGTGATGTGTGCCGGAGCAGCTTTCTGGACCCAGCTCGGGGGGATCATCTATGGAACCTCTGATGAAAAAAGAGGGTATAGTCTGACCGGTCATTCCCTGCTCCATCCGAAAACTCAGGTCGCTTCCGGTATGCTGGCCGAAGAGTGCAGTCTTCTGCTCAAATCTTTTTTTAAAAGCAAAAGATCATGATTGGAAATATCGAACACCTGTTAAATACAACAAATGATGTTTTTCAGAAAAATGAGCTGAAATCGATATTTGGTCAGATTGCCGCCGTCGCACAGATTCTCTGGGACCGTGGGTGGGCTGAACGGAATGCAGGTAATTTCTCCATCAACATCACCGGATTCTTTAACGCCGCGGAACTTGACAGGCTCTCTTTCTATCCATTTCAGCCACTGGCAAAACGCTATCCTGAATTGGCCCGAACGGTCTTTTTAATCAGCGGTACCGGCACCAGGATGCGCGATATGGCCAACAACCCCTTCGAAAATGTTTGTTGTGTGTTTGTCAGTGATTCCGGCTCAGCCTATCACCTTGTTGATGATAATGCTGCCGGATTATCTGCAAAGCCGACGTCTGAACTGGCTACCCATCTCGCTATCCAGCAGCAGCTTCTTCAGAAAAAATCGTTGGAAAAAGTCGTACTGCATGCCCATGTCACCGAATTAATTGCACTTACGCAATTGCCTCCCTATACATCGGAAAAAGCAGTAAATTCATTGCTTTGGGGAATGCATCCCGAAACAATTCTGTTCCTCCCTGAAGGAGTCGGCTTTATCCCGTATACCATCCCCGGCACAGAAGACATCGCAGTGGCCACGCTTAAAGGATTTGAACACCACAAGGTGGTTCTTTGGGAAAAGCATGGCTGTATGACGGTTGCCCGAACCCTTTCTGAAGCATTCGACAATCTGGATATTCTTGCCAAATCAGCAAAAATCTATTTTCTTTGCAAATCTACCGGCCAGGAGCCGGAGGGGTTGAATAACATGCAGTTAAAGGAGATCAGGGATTACCCGCAGGCAGAGCCGCCAGTGTATAAAAAACCAGATTTTTCAATCTGATAGGTTGATTATACGAGAAAAGGTGTATTTTTGGAAAATATTTCGCATCAATGCCCCCAGTTAAAATCGCAATATTTGAAGATGAGTTCATCCTGGCCAATGATTTAAAAAGGCAGATTGAGCGGTTCGATTATGAAGTCATTGCAATTTTCCGCAAAGCAGAGGACGGGCTTAAAGTGTTCAAAGAAGCCAGGCAGCCGGAAGATCTTCCCGAGATTGTATTAATGGATATCTCGCTTGCAGGTAAGATGAACGGCATCGAAGCCGCCCAGATCATGGTGGCAGAATATAACGTTGCCCTTGTTTTTCTTACCGGAATGAGCCAGATGGATCTTTTCGATAGTGTATTCAGGGAAAAACCCCATGCGATCCTGACAAAACCCTACGATATCCAGCAGGCACTGGTCAGTATACGGCTTGCTCTTTACCAGAAAACACTCGAAAATGAATTGCTGAAGTGCAGGAAAGAACTGGAGAAAAAATCCTTCCACCAGGCAGAGATGCATTGATTATCAATTGATTGTAATGATCCCCAGGATTGTCAGGATGATCCCCTGCTGGATGGTCAGTACTTCATCTGCACCTACGGTGAGATGAAGCATCGTCGCATTCTGATCGATATTCGTGCTGTTATTGATGTTAAAAACCCAGGCAGGTGTCGTTAAAGCCGAAGCGTTCCTGGTCCAGTTCAGCGGGTTCGAAATCAAACTGCCCAAAGCATTGACTGATCCTGATGAAATTAAATTGTAATTGCCGTTTTTTTCTGTAAAAGTCATTGAATTCACTTCATCAGTCAACCCGACCGGAAAATAGGAAGACGTTGCAAGTGCTGTGCCAGTTGTAATCCATCCTGCATTTCCCGCATTCATTCCCCAGATCAGTGACTGGCCCGACCCCCAGGTTCCCTGGTAAACAAACAACTGATCTCCCGATTCATTAAAAGCAATTTTAGTTCCGATTGTACTCCATCCGGATGTGGGGAGAACCATGGAAGCTGTCCAGGATACCACAGTTCCCGGAGGTATAACCGTTGGCGCGGTGTATCTGAGAAATCCTTCGCCGGTTCTGACTGTTGAAGGGCTGGTGAAACCATTGTCGGTAAAGTTTATTTCAGTACCGGCATTGAGTTGCCTGAGCGTCACAAACGATATCTTGTCGGGATCGACCGACCCGTATTCAATTATTGCAATGTCGCCGGCCTGCAGTACACTGATGCCGGTCGTTGTACTGATACTGGCAGCGGGCACAGGTTCGCTGGTTTTATAGTCAATGATACTGCCGGCATTGGTGTAGGGAAATATTTTAAAATAGTATGTGGTATTTGAGGATAACCCGGAAAAATTACAAGTCTGAAATCCCTGGCCAACATTCTGATCCAGTCCACCGTTTGACAGGGGCACCCCGTCAACCGGTGTAACGATGGCGGCGAAACTCACACTGCTTCCCCTGATCAGATATCCTGCCGGTAAAACCGCACCCGTCGCATCCGTCCAGGTGAGATGAATTGTGCTGTATGACGGAATGCCTGTTGTTGCCGTGAAATTGGTGACATGAGAAGTGGGTTCCGGCTGGGATCCGGCTGGCAGCCACACAGAGTCAACCCATTCAGGATGATCGATGAACGGGTTTCTGTTGTGCTGAATTTTGTAAACAGAATCATTCCGGGCGATCTCCTTCGCGGAAACCGGGTCCTGTATGTTCCATGATATCAGCAAATTGAGAAACCAGGTTTCAAAGGCAGGGTAGGATGTTCCATTAAGCACCGCATCTGCATAAGTATCGTTGGTATACCATGTTGAGATGACGTTTTCATACCGGGTGGCCATGTAAAAATAGGCCCTGGCAAAGTCACCTTTGTAGGTGTTGATCGGTTCAAAAACGATCCCGGTATATCCCGGTGTAGCGCAACTTCCCTTTTTAGTGCCGTTTAAGGATGTAGCAGTAGCGGTTCCGACAACCCCAAATGGATAGTTGCTGTGCATGTTATTGACAAACTGATCGGTCGGAAAAATGTGGATGAGGTCGGTGTTCATTGGAGCAATATCGCCGAACCAGCTCTTTGGAAAGGAGTGTTCGCGGCTGTAGCAATCTCCTTCAACACCGCCGCCGCCGACACCACACTGGTTTGTTCCCGGGAGATACTCGTAAGGCGGAGTGCCGTTCGGAACATCCGAATACATGTCCCATATTTTACCATTTGCCTTGAGATCAGTCGAATAGAAGGCATTCCATACACCCGGTGTGTAGCTTACAACCGTATGCCCCTTGATAATGTTGTACAAGGCAATTTGAAGTGCTTCGCCTGATATTCCTGCTGTGCCATTATAATAACCCGGCGGGATCTGGCCTGAAAGCACAGAAACCATCGACAGGAATGTAACAACCAACGACAAGGTTCTCAGGCGGTTTCGTTTGTATTGACAAGGATCAGGCAAAACAGGACGTTTGAAGGTTGATTAATCTTGAAATCCAATACAAAGATAAGCAATCCTCTCATAATTCGTACTGCCCGATGAAGTCAGCCCTTACCTGTTCCCGCGGGAATTATGTCTGTTTGTATAATGTTTTATTCCCGCGAAGGCAGTTCCCAGAACAAACAGGATTCCCAATCCTCCGTCGATCGGGGCTCCTGCAGGTGCCTGGTTGCTCCCGCTGCCGTGCCCCCCGCCGGGAGGAGGCGGAGGGTCTGACGGCGGATCAGCAGATACTTTGGAGATGGAAATTCCTGCCAGCACAAATGCGAGACTTAAGATTGTTTTACGTAAGGTTTTCATACAGATTCATTTTATTGAAAAGATGTGTGAATAAATACTTTTGTCACTTCCACCTCTTTCCCGGAGGTTACCCTCACAAGATACCAGCCGGTTGAGGCATCAACGACCACTTTTTCTGTCCCTTTGCCTTCCAGGTCATGCATGGCCAGCAAATTCCCCAGAATCCCGAAAATTTCCATTTTCGCAATATCCGGATGGTTTACCACGATGCTGTTCCCGTAGGAGAAAACGGTCGTCTTCCCCCCGGGAGGCTCTCCCTGTTCCTGGCAACTGAACATGATCCTGAACCGATCGGATGCATCACCTTCGTTTGAGGTGAACGTGTAAACAGGGTTAAGAAGCAGGTTTTGCACGGTGCCCAGCTTTTTGTCAAAGAGTAAAACCAGGGTGGTCATATTTCCCGTTACCTGTGCCTGTATCGCAAAGTTTTCTCCGTCGTTTTTCTCAAAAATGAAGGGGATATATATGTTTTTTTCAGGGGCCGGAATGGAGTTGACCATCAATTTCTGCCCGCGGGCAAAGGAACAGAAGACGGGTGCATACCCCGGAAGAAACCTGCCATCGTACTCAGGATCGAAATCCTGTGTTGATAAGGGGTTGAGCCGGACCTGGCTCTCCTGGAAAGAGGGGTTGTCCAGGTTTCTTGCAAACAGCGTAATTACGGGATAATCCGTTTCCTTGAACCACCCCTGGCTGTCATGAATTCGTTGGGAAGCCGGAATGGTAAGGGAACCCGATGATCCCGGCGGGGCGGTTACCTGTACCATGAATCCGTTGCACGATGGAATTTTATCTCCGGGGCTGCGTGGGGTATAACTCAACGCTGCTTCATTCCAGATACATGCGATACCCCCGATATTGGTGGTGGTCCAGCCTGTGTACCAGCTCAGTGCACAGGGAAATGGATTCCCGAGCAAATGCCAGCCCCGGCTGGAAGCATTGGCACCGGTGGAGGTCAGATTTTCAACCGGTAAATCGGCAACATTCAGCATTCCGGTAAACACCTTTTCACCCGGTTGCTGGTAAGCTGCAAGATATCCTCTTCCGGCTTCGAAATTATTGCTGCCGTTAACAGTTGTGAAATAAGGAGGGTCATTCGTATTTTTAATGTTGACCCAGAGATTGTCAGGTTCAGACCATGCCAGCAAATCATAGTCGTTGCCTGCTCCGGTTGTAATAAACCCCCCGGCGCTGTTGATTGACTGGCCTGCAACCGGCGATGAAAGGAGATGCCATCCATCCTGCCAGTCGCTCCATGTGGCTGCTGCAAAACTGCGTTTCACCAAGGCTTCCACTCCACTGCTTTGATGGATCAGCGACCCGTCAGATTCAATTCCAAACCCCGTTGCCGCTGCCGCGTTGACCAGATTCCCGGTCACTGTCAGTTCAGCATGGGGAGCAATGATAAAAAGTCCGCCCGGCGCGATGGTAAGATTGTTGAACCTCGCTTTCATGTTGAGGGTTACACCTGAACCATTGCCTGTAACAATTGTTGAGAAAGGGCCCGTCATCAGGGAACCACTGCCCGAGACCGTTTGGGGTGATGTTCCGTTAAGATTTACGGTCCCTGCCGTGGCAGGGGCAAAGATCAGGGTGGCAACACTGGCAACCGATATATTTCCCCTGATTGCGTGGCCGGGTGAACCTGTCACGTTGAAATAGAAGGTGCCTTGTGACGCCGTGAAATTGTCGATCGATACGGCAGATGAACCTGTCACGGTTATTGAACCGGCATAGTTTACTTCAAAGTTTCCGTAAGTCCTTCCTCCGAATGAAGGGACTGAATAAGCATCAATCCTGTAAAGGCTTCCCGGTTGGAAAACGACTACGGAAGCCGGGGCGGTTGCACCAAAAGGGTTGCCTCCTGCCAGGCAGACATACACAGAACCTGTCTTGAACACGATGGAGTTGAGGTTAGTTGTTCCAAAGGGGTTCCCGCTGAATCCACTGCCGGTTTTAAACATGCTGCCTGATTCAAAGCTGATTCCGCCGGGAGATGCAGCAAGCAGGCGGTGGCCTCCCCCTGAAAAGGTCATGGATCCTTCAATGCTGCCGTTTGCCCCTGTCGCCAGGGAGATGCTGATCGAGCCGGGACCGGAGATGTTCAGCTGGCAGGGCCATGATACTGCCAGATCATCCCCGGTATTCCCGGCTACGTTCAGCGTTCCCGCCCCCTGAAGCGTCACTGCAGTGTTCCCCGTAACATGCAGCTGACCAATGGTTTGGGATGGTACGTTTGTGATGGTCCAGGAGCCACCTGCATCAAAGACCAGGATGTCGTTCAATGCCGGAACAGTACGTACCGGGTTCCAGTTTTCTGCCACCGTCCAGTCGATGCCGGTTGCGCCTGTCCAATGGTACGTCACCACATTGGGAATGCCGGTGGTGGCGGAGGCCCATGGGCCCGATGGCTCTGTCAGGTAATTCGTGGTCTGCGGATTTATTCCGTTCCAGGCAAAAGGATAAATCGAAAATGTATATGCAGTTCCGGGTGAAAGCCCGCTGATGGTCGTCATTCCCGTTGTTCCGGGAGTGCATATTGCCGCAGTTGTCCCGTCTCCGATGATGGCTCCGGGCAGATACTGGTTGGTGTCTTCAGGTTTGGCGGACGAAGGGAGAGGTCCCTGCTTTTGAATAATGAGATATCCGTCCGCCCCTGTTGTCAGGGGTTCCCAGACCAGTTGAACTTCGGTTGTTCCGGAGGCAGTGGCTGTAAATCCTGTAACATGAGCAGGTGGTTCATTTGCCAGGGTATAGAAAAAGGATTCGGAAGATAAGGAGGTACCAACTGAATTGGTGGCATACGCTGCATAATGAATTTCAGTCGCAGGCGGAAGGGCTGTTCTGGAATGGCTGAAGAAACCGGTATCTGCAACTCCTTCAGGAAGTTTATTGTCGAAAACTGTCACCGGTGATGAAGTTTTCCAGATCGTTCCGCGCTCTGTGATCAGGCTGCCGCCATCCGACGAGATGTGCCCTCCAAGGTTGGCAGTTGTATTCGTTATCGAGGTGGCAGAAGGGGACCCAACGGCAGGGGCAAGCAGGATCGCCGAGGTTGCCTGGCTTCGTGGGTTGTTGCTTGCAGGGAGGGTGTTGAACATCGTGAGCGATCCGGAGCCGTTGTATTCGTAAACCCGGAACCAATAAGTTACTCCGGTTGCAAGACCGGATACTGCCGCAATGGAGGACCCGGAATAGTTATAGATTACCTGCTCCCCGCTTCCGGCATAAACTGAATTAGCAACCGGGTCCGTGCCGTTAACAGGATCGGAAAACGTGTTTGAGGTATTGATCATGACAATTCGTTTCTCGCCATCTCCCGGAGTCCATGATACCCCAATTTGCGTTTGCTGGATATTGCTGAACATGATTTCCGTGGCCTGTAAAACCGGAGATACCACCAGTGCCTCTGTCACCATGCCGCCAACTGCAAATCCGTTGGTTCCGGAGGCGACAGAATAGAATCCCCATCCCCCGGTTGAGGTTTGGCCACTGGCATAATACCGGAGGGTGACCACTGTCTCCGTGTAAACATTCTGAAGATCAGGTATCCCGGTAAGGTCAATTTGCGTCATGTTGAGTGAAGTGGACTGGACCGGGTTTCCGATCAGGGTAAAGATGACGCCATCCAAACTGTATGCAAATTGGGATGTAACCCCCGGACTGGCATAGAAGCTGGCCGTTCCGTTGAATTTTGCATCAAGGGTAGAAAGAGACAACTTATAGCCGGGAAGCGCCCGCAAAGTGACCTGGAAATAATCGGAAGAGGCTGTTGATATTCCATTATTCTGAAAACCCGTAGTCCGGAACGAGTTAACGCCACCTGAGGCAGGAGCGCCCGGGCCGCGGGTGATGTTGCTTGCGCCACCTACCGTTTCCAGGTTCGCATTAAAGGTAGTAGCCGCGCAGGTTATCGGGAATGACTGGCCATAAAAATCCCAGGCAGCGATCTGGCCATGTCCTGCAAAACAAATCTGAATTGCCAGGAAGAGGGTATAAATGTGCTTTTTCATGGTGTTTTTTGTGCTTAATCCCGGTCAGGTGGAAAAGGTGGCGGATTGTTAATAACTTTTCCAGGGAGGTTTCGGTACCAACCTGCGACCATGCAGGGACAAACCTGAATGCTAAGCGAATGCTAAATGGGAGGGAGCAGGGAGAAAGCAGGGAGAAAGCAGGGAGGAAGCAGGGAGCGAACTTAAAGAAAGCAGGGAGAGAAGCAGACGGGACGGAGAGGCTGCGTGGGTATTTGTTGTATTTTTGGATTTCAAATTAAAGACATGCAGAAACAATTTTTTTTAATCATTATATTCTCATTTCAGATTCTGGGTGCCACACTATTTGCCCAGGCCGACGACTCGGTGATGATCCGGAAAATCTAT
>CAIYJU010000121.1 GCA_903926565.1 uncultured Bacteroidales bacterium | reverse complement strand
TATATTGATCAAAAAGATTTAGTGCACGTGGTCCATCTCCTGAGTTCATTGCGATGTTGGCAGCTTTGAACAAGTACCCCGGTGAAAGTGTATCCGCAGGATTTTTTTTAATAAAAGTCTCATATAGCAACATCAGGCTGTCGGCTTTCTCTTTGTTAAAACTGACAGTTTCCGGTGTGAAAAGACTCTTTTCCAGAGTTTGAATCTGACCAACCATTTTATCATGGGATGGCCCGCAGCCAAACATCATCATCAAAATTCCTGAAGATACAAGAAGAATCAGCTTTTTCATGTTTAAACCAGTTATTGTTTTTGTTAATATTTGTGTTCCGGGCTATTTTCTTCCCTTTTTAACCTGAGGGAATAACATCTTGTAGGCAACTTCCACATTGCCTTTGCTGATGTCAGTCAGTCTGCGTTTCAGCAACATTTTTTTAAGCGAAGGGATGCGGTCAACAAAAACAACTCCTTCGATATGATCATATTCATGCTGGATCACACGGGCTATAATGCCTTCGTGACGTTCATCATGCACCACGAAATTTTCATCCTGGTACCTGATATGAATGACCGGCTTACGGAGAATGTCTTCCCGTAATCCGGGAAAACTGAGGCAGCCCTCATTGAAAGAAAATTCATCGCCCTCCTCCTTGTATATGCGGGCATTGAGAAAGGTCCGCTTAAAATTTTCAGCCTCCGGATACTTCTCCGCAAAAGCCGATGCGTCAATCACAAACAATCTGAATGAACTGTTTACCTGCGGAGCGGCAAGGCCAACTCCATCCGAGACATACATCGTTTCCCACATATCGGCGATGAATTGCTCCAAACCGGGATGATCGGGGGCAATATCATCAGCAACTTTCTTTAAAACAGGGTGCCCGTAGGCAACGACTGGCAATATCATGGTTTATCTGTTAAGTTAAAAATGGTGAACAAGGGGACAGGCTGACATGCGGACAAAATCAGGTATTTCATCTTAAAATTTTTCCATATAGGATTGAAGCATGATGGTTGCACTCACTGTATCGACCAAAGCTTTGTCCTGGCGGTCTTTTTTCTTTAACCCTGCCTGCCTGATTGTTCTGGAGGCAAGAAGCGAAGTAAACCGTTCGTCTGTGCGCTCTACAGGAATATCCGGAAACATGAGTTTCAATGCCTTTACAAATGGTTCAATAAAAACCGCAGATTCAGAGTCGGTGTAATTCATCTGCTTTGGCTCCCCGACAACGAAGCAATCAACCTGGTTTTTCCCTGCATAATCCTTTAAAAAGGCAAGTGCATCCATCGATCTGACGGTTGTGAGACCGGTAGCGATGATCTTCAGTTCATCTGTCACTGCGATGCCTGTTCTCTTTTGTCCATAATCTATCGCAACGATCCTGCCCATCCCTTGATTTTATTGCAAAGGTACAAAGTTTTAAAATTTTATCTAATTTTGGCGGGTAGAATTGTTTTAAACCCATGTCAGACCTTAAATTTCAAATCGAATCCGCCTGGAACGACCGGGATCTTTTAAAAAATCCCGAAACAAGGGATGCAATCTCGGAGGTCGTGGCCCTGCTTGACAAGGGTTTACTCAGGATAGCATCACCGGAATCAGGAGTATGGACCACACATGAGTGGATCAAAAAGGCGGTGATCCTCTATTTTCCTATCCGCCAGATGGAGTTGATTGAGGTGGGTCCTTTTCAGTTTTACGACAAAATTCCATTGAAAACCAATTTCCATAAACAGGGTGTCCGGGTTGTGCCTCATGCGATCGCCCGTTACGGTTCTTTTCTGGCAGAAGGTGTGATCCTGATGCCTTCTTATGTTAACATCGGTGCATATATTGACACCGGAACCATGGTTGATACCTGGGCCACTGTTGGTTCATGCGCCCAGGTCGGCAAACACTGCCACCTTAGCGGTGGTGTGGGGATCGGGGGGGTTCTTGAACCTTTACAGGCATCTCCGGTAATCATTGAAGATCACTGTTTCCTTGGATCCAGGTGCATTGTTGTTGAAGGAGTCAGGGTGGGCAGTGAAGCTGTTTTAGGGGCAAATGTTGTACTTACCGGTTCAACAAAAATCATTGATGTTTCGGGTGAATCGCCGGTGGAATATAAAGGATATGTGCCTCCCCGGTCTGTGGTTATACCCGGAACACTCCCAAAAACCTTTCCGTCAGGGGTTTACCAGGTTCCCTGTGCACTGATCATCGGACAGAGAAAACCATCCACCGATTTAAAGACCTCCCTGAACCAGGCCTTGCGTGAATTTGATGTTGCTGTATAGATGAATAAAATTCTTGTCATTCAAACTGCTTCCATTGGAGATGTGATCCTCGCAACTGCCCTGATTGAAAGTCTCCACCAGGCATTTCCATCTGCTTCCATTGATCTCCTCGTAAAAAAAGGTCATGAAGGTCTTTTTACAGGGCACCCCTTCCTGAATAAGGTAATCACCTGGGATAAACGAACCGGAAAATATGCAGGTATATTTCAGATTATCAAGACTTCACGTCATAACAAATATGATCTCATTGTCAATATACAGCGTTTCTTCCTGACAGGATTGCTTACTGTACTTTCCGGGAGCCGGGAGACACGCGGTTTTTCGAAAAATCCATTTTCAGCGTTTTTCTCTAAAAAAGCTAAACATGTTATTGGTGGCGGCACCCATGAGGTTTCACGCAACCACGCCCTGATCAGTGATCTCGCTGTTTCAGTTGACAACCGTCCAAAACTCTATCCATCAAAAGAGGATGAAGCAGTTGCCGGTCAATATATTACAGCAAAGTATTACACAATTTCCCCTGCGTCCTTGTGGTTTACAAAGCAATACCCTGTTGAAAAATGGATTGAGTTAATCAGGTTTATTTCCACAGATGCCACAATTCTTCTGCTGGGAGCTCCGACAGACCAGGTACTGTGCAACGAGATCATCGTCGGGAGCGGCCATCCCGGAACAACCAATCTGGCCGGCAAACTCTCATTGCTTCAGTCGGCCGCACTGATGAGAGGCGCCAGGATGAATTACACCAACGATTCCGCCCCGATGCACCTTGCATCAGCTGTAAACGCTCCGGTAACTGCCATTTACTGTTCCACCGTGCCGGAGTTTGGTTTTGGTCCGCTCTCAGAAAATTCCTCGGTTGTTGAAACCGATGAGAAACTCTCATGCCGGCCATGCGGGTTACATGGTTACCCTTCATGTCCCGAGAAACACTTCAATTGTGCATTCACCATCCGTGCGGAACAACTGACCCATCTGCTTTAGTGAAATATTGAACTCTATGCCAGATGTACAATTTGTGACTACCTTTGCACGTTATTGTTAAACTATGTTAAATCAGATCAAAAACTGCCTGAAGGTTCTTGAAGAGGGTGGCATCATCTTGTATCCTACTGATACCATTTGGGGCATCGGATGCGATGCAACAAACCCCGAAGCGGTTTTAAAAATCTACAGACTGAAACAGCGGCTTGAACGCAAAAGTCTGATTATTTTGCTTGACAAATCTGAAATGCTCAGGCATTATGTTTCTAATATCCCTGCCATCGCCTGGGATTTGCTAGAAAAAATAGAGACTCCGCTAACCATTATCTATCCGGAAGCGAAAAATCTCGCCAATAATGTTGTAGCCGAAGATGGTACCATTGCCATCAGAATTGTTAAAAATGAATTCTGCATAAAGCTGATAGAGGAATTCGGCAAGCCTGTCGTCTCCACCTCTGCAAATATTTCAGGAGAAAATCCTCCGCTTACTTTCCGGCATATTTCACCGGAAATCATCAATGGGGTTGATTACGTAGTAGATGAATCAATTGATCAGATACACGAACTAAAACCATCCCGCATCATAAAACTTGAACAAAACGGAGAATTCCGGATTATCCGTAATTAATTAATGAAGGTTAACGCTCATGAAATACGCTTTTTACCTGTCACTTCTTTCCCTTTCCCTATTTTGCAATCAATTGGCCCTCGGAGACCCGGGCGACAAGCCCAAACGTCACAGTATCAGCGGAAAAATCAGTGATCTCCACAGCGGGGAGGCACTGCTTGGCGCTACAATTTTCGTGAAGGAGCTGAAGACCGGTGCTGCATCGGACATTTACGGAAATTACTCCCTTACCCTTGAGGAAGGAAGTTATACCCTGGTTTATTCCTACATTGGATATACACCTTTTGAAAAGCCCGTGGAACTGCTTAAAGATCTTAAAATTTCCGTTGAACTTGATCCACAGGAACATCAGCTCAAAGAGGTGGAAATTAAAAGTGAAAAAAACGATAAAAATGTTGTAAAACCAGAGATGAGCACTTTTCGCATGGATATCAAAACCATCCAGCGAATCCCCGCACTGATGGGAGAAGTGGATGTAATCAAGGCGATCCAGATGCTTCCGGGCGTACAATCAGTGGGAGAAGGCTCCTCAGGATTCAGCGTTCGGGGCGGCGCCCCCGATCAGAACCTGATCCTCCTCGATGAGGCAACCGTTTACAATGCATCCCACCTGATGGGTTTTTTCTCTGTATTCAACAATGATGCGATCAAGGATGTTAAACTTTACAAGGGAGATATCCCGGCCAATTATGGCGGACGCCTGGCCTCCGTGCTGGATGTACGCATGAATGAAGGTAATTCCAAAAAGTTTGAAATTAACGGTGGCATCGGTATCATTGCCAGCCGTTTAACCGTAGAAGGCCCGATCGTAAAAGACCGCAGTTCGTTTGTGGTTTCCGGAAGAAGAACCTATGCTGATATTTTCCTTCCGCTATCATCCAACAAAGCAATTCAGGACAGCAGGCTCTATTTTTACGACCTCAATGCCAAGGTCAACTACCGGATAAACGACAACAACCAGGTTTTCCTTTCCGGGTACTTTGGCCGGGATGTATTTAAAAATGGATTTGCCGGGATGAAGTGGGGTAATGAAACTGCAACGATCCGATGGAACCACCTGTTTTCCAAACGGTTATTTTCAAACTTCTCGCTTATTTACAGTAACTATCTGTACAACCTTGGAACCCCTGAAGGCACAAACAACTCATTCACATGGACGTCCAATCTTCGCGATATTGGATTTAAAACTGATTTCAGTTATTACCTGAATCCGAAAAACACAATTAAATTCGGTGTTTCAGTGATCTATCACATGTTCAACCCCGGCGATGCCTATGGTACAGGAAATGAAAGCGTGGTCACCGAAGTAAAAGTGCCAATGAATTATGCCTTTGAAACAGGCGTGTATGGAAGCAATGAACAAAAACTTGGGGAGCACTTCACAGTTAAATACGGGCTGCGGTTTTCGATGTTCCAGAATATCGGGCCTGGCACTGTGTTTAACTACGACTCAGCCTATAATGCCACGGATTCAACTGTATATAAATCCGGGGTGTTATATAACACCTATGCAGGACTTGAACCCAGGCTCGGATTGCTTTATGACTTCAACAGCAAACATTCAGTCAAAGCAAGTTATGCAAGAACCAACCAGTACCTGCAGCTTGCACAGAACTCCACGGTAGGTACGCCACTCGACATCTGGTTTCCGTCAAGTCCCAATGTAAAGCCGCAAATTGCCGACCAGGTTGCCATCGGTTACTTCAGAAATTTTCGGAAAAACACCATTGAAACTTCCATTGAAGGATATTATAAGTGGATGAAAAATGTTGTTGACTTTAAAGATTTCGCCCAGCTTGTACTAAATAACAAGCTTGAAGGTGAAATCCGAACCGGAAGGGCATGGTCCTACGGCGTTGAATTCCTGGTAAGGCTGAATGAAGAAAAAATCAACGGCTGGGTCAGCTACACCTATTCACGAACCTTCCGCCAGATCAATGCGATCAACAGCAACGAATTTTATCCTGCTCCTTATGATAAGCCCAACAACATTTCCGTTGTATTGAACTATGTTATAAGCAAACGTTTTACGGTTGGGGCCAACTGGGTTTATGCAACTGGTTCACCGGTCACTTTTCCTACCGGCCGGGCAGAATCAGGGAACACAATTTACCCGATCTATTCTGACCGCAATCAATACCGTTACCAGGATTATCATCGCCTCGATGTTTCGCTCACATTTTTCAGCAAGCAAAAACCTGGCAGAAAATTCAACTGGGATCTGAATTTCTCCGTCTATAATGCTTATAACCGTCACAATACCTGGTCAATAAACTTTACCCAGGATAAAGTTGACCCGAATACAACCTATGCAGAGAAAGTTTACCTCTTTGGAATTATTCCTTCGGTTACCTTCAATTTTCACTTCAACAATGACTAGGAACATACTATACAGCCTGATGCTGTTCATACTGACCGCAGCATGCACAGAGAAAATCGACGTAAAGCTCGACTCAACCTACACCCGTCTGGTTGTGGATGGAACCATCGATTCAGATACCGGTGTTTATCGTGTTGCGCTGACCACCTCGGCCGATTACTTTTCCAACGAACCCGTTCCAAGGGTTGTCAATGCAACAGTTACTATGAGCGATGGAGTAAACACCTTCCTCCTGAATGAATCACTGAAAGGCCAGTCTGGTATTTATGAGACGAACCCGGATTTTGCAGGTAAAAAAGGTGCTACATACACACTGCATGTAGAGCTGGAAAATGAGATCGCCGGACACAAGACTGTTGATGCGACCTGTTATCTGCCTCCCGTAGCCCACCTGGACTCAATTGGCACGGATTTTCATCCGGAATGGGGGCCCAAGGGAATCTGGACCATTAAACTTTATGCCAAAGAACCTTCTGATACTGTGAACTTTTACATGTTCAATTATTACAGAAATGGTGTCCTGATAACAGATACACTCTCCAAAAAAGTAATTTCCGACGACAAATTTTACAATGGCAGTTACATGGACGGGGTTGACGTTATCTACATTAACAATGACCACAACTGGGAAACACTGGTTGCAGGTGATACCATCATGCTTCAGATGTCGGGAATCACCAGGGAGTATTTCGATTATATTACACAGGTGCAGCAGTCGGGGTTCAACATTCCATTTTTCAGCGGGCCTCCGGCAAATGTCCAGGGCAATATCACCAATGGCGGCATTGGTTTCTTCGCAGCGTATTCAAGCAGTTTTGCAAAAACAGTTGTAAAGGCGCCAAAGAAATGACAAAAGGACGGGATACCAAACCCCACATCGGCATCTTTGGCAGGAGAAACAACGGTAAAAGTTCACTGATCAACGCACTGACCGGTCAGGACATTGCCATTGTTTCCGAGATAGCAGGCACAACCACTGACCCGGTAAAAAAATCAATTGAAATAGCCGGTATCGGTCCGGCTGTGCTGATCGATACCGCAGGTATTGATGACACAGGTGACCTGGGATTTAAACGAGTTGGAAAAACAAGAGATGTATTGAAGATTATTGACCTGGCGATCCTGGTCATCTCCGCCAACCAGTTTGATGAGCCGGAGAACAGACTGGTACAGGATTTCGGGGCGAATGATCTCCCCTGGCTGATCGTACACAACAAATCTGACAAAGAGGAAATTACTCCGGAATTCTTAACCATGATCCGGCAAAAGTGCGCTGTTCCGGTGATTGATTTTAGTGCCCTGTACCCGCTAAACCTCGAAAAACTTGCCAACCTGATCGGTGAAACAATCCCTGAGACAGCCTACAAGAAGCAGCCCCTTGTTGGCGACCTGATCTCGTACGGTGATGTTGTGATGCTGATCACACCCATTGACATTGAAGCTCCCGAAGGCCGGATGATCCTTCCCCAGGTACAGGTAATCCGCGATGTGCTTGACCATGATGGAATTGCCGTTGTTTGCAAGGAACGGGAAGTTGATGCTTTCCTGGCGAAGATGAACCCAAAACCCGTACTGGTAATTACTGACAGCCAGGTGTTTCCAAAAGCAGATGCTGCCATCCCGAAAGAGATTCCACTCACCAGTTTCAGCATTGTACTTGCAAGGCAGAAAGGCGATTTTCCCAATTATCTGAAAGGGACACCCCATTTGTCGCAGCTTCGTAACGGGGACCGGCTACTCATCCTTGAATCATGCACCCATCATGTCTCCTGCGATGATATCGGGCGGGTAAAAATTCCAAGATGGCTGGCCAATTTCTCGGGGAAAAAACTCGAATTTGACATTGTTGCCGGGTTGAACACCATATCTCGTCCGATTACTGATTATGCCATGGTCATACAATGCGGAGGGTGCATGATCACCCGAAAGCAAATAATTAACAGGCTCAAACCAGCGATCGACGCGGGAATCCCTGTCACCAATTATGGCATGGCCATCGCGTATATTCATGGCATTTATAACCGGGCCATTGCTCCGTTTACAAAAAGCAACAGTGGTGTGATTGATTATCTGTAAAGATTTTCACGAATATCCCCCCGGCCCCTTCCCAAAAAGGGAGGGGAACTGTATATGTTTTAGGGCACTGAAAGTGATACCGGTACGACTTTTCCGTTAAAGTACTTATGCCCGTTAATTGCAAAATCACCAACGAAATGGGCCATCTGGGCAGGAGTTTGCATGGCTTTTGCTCCCGGAAATGCTTTCATGAACATTTCGGTCTGAACAGCGCCGATGGCCAGGCAATTTACCTTGATCTCCTGTTCTGCAAGTTCCTCGGCAAGCACCTCCGTGAGGATGGCCAATGCTCCTTTACTGGCGCTATATGCAGCCAGTCCCGGGAATTTCTTACTTCCCTGCACCCCGCCGATGCTCCCGATGTTCACAATATGAGCTCCCTTGTTCATCATCGGCAATAATGCCTGGATCATAAAAAACGGACTTTTCACATTCACATCGAATGTGTCATCAAATTCATCGATGCCAAATTTATCGAATGGTTTGTTGACCAGTTTTCCGGCATTGTTGATCAGGATGTCACAGGTATGGATGAATGTTTCGAGCCGCTGTACAATAAAGGGATAGAATTCAAACTGGGTCAGATCGAATTCGTAAGGAATCACTTTTGCATCCGGATAGAGCCTGATGCAATCTGATACAAGTTCCTTCAGTGCTTTACCATTTCGCGAAATTGCAACGATATGATTCTGCTTATGTTTTGCCAGTACTTTAACAACTTCATACCCGATTCCCCGGGCGGCACCGGTAACAATGATGTTCATAACAGATGGATTTGCCGATAAAAGTAAGAAAAAAAAAAGTATAATAAAAAGAGAAAGGGATAAAAAAATGGCCCGCTACGTTGAACTGTCGCGGGCCATTCATTTCATTTTAGTTGTTACTGAACAACGATTTTTTCAACGGAAGTTCCTTTGTCTGATTGCAAACGAAGCATGTAAATGCCCCTGGCAAGGGAAGAAACATCAACACTCTTTTCATACTTCCCTTTAAAATAAGTAACTACATCCGTATGCAATATTTCGCCATGCAGCGAAAGGAGCTGGACCTTTACATTTTGCGGATCTGCGATTGTAAAGCTTACATTGACCATTTCCGATGCCGGATTTGGATAAACGCGGAGATCATTGAATACCTTTATTTCTTCGGTACCTACCATCGGCGAATAGCTGATTTCCCAGCCTTCACCCCGAACGGAAGCATTGGTATTCCACATGATCATGACTGATCCTGTTGTAGATATAATGGGTTCGGGCATTGCAGTATAGTCACCCGACCAGGTGCCAAGCAGTGCGCTTGTTCCAAGGTCATAGATCTGAACCTTGTCAGAACCCTCTTCAGTGCTGAAACTAACAGCGGTCAGTACAATTTTGGAGGCACCCACCGGCATGATCTTCCACTTGCAGCTGGAGCCGTTACGGTAATCGAAACGACCGCTGCCATCTTTAATGGTACCCCATCCATCAAGCAGGGTGGTGTTCGATGCGCAGAATTTTGTGAGGTTGGCCGTATATTTGGCCTTCCAGCCCGGCGCAGATGACGTCCCGTCGGTGGTGAAGGCGATGAACATTTTCGGCCCTGTGGTGGTAACCGAAGGCATTGTTGTTAAAACACCAGTATAGGTACCAAGCAGAGATGCTGTTGCATCGGCTCCATCATAAACTTTTACGACATCCCCGGCGGCGGTGTTGAATTGTGTGAAGTTGAGGGTGATGGTAGCCACACTGTCATCAGGTGCGATTAACCATCCACAGCTACTGTTATCCTGATAGTTTGCCAAAGGCCCGCTGCCATCTTCAAGGGTTCCGAAATTGTATGTATTGAGCAGGGTATTTCCATTGCAGTATGCAGGATATTGAGAAGTATTCGGTTCAATATGCAATACAGCCTCCTGGCCATTGTTGAAGGTATAGCCACTGGGATTGAGGTTGCTAAGGTAAAAATAACCATTTGAAGAGCCGCTCCATCCCCAGTTCATATGGTAAAAGTCGGCACCCTGAAAACCATCGCAAACCCAGGAGTGACCGCCCCCGGGGCCCTGTCCGCCATACTGAATTGGCTTACCTGAGTTCAGATCACCCTGCAACAGGTTATTCCAGGCTGAAGTTGAATATCCCATTTTATTAGCAGAAATACAGGTGGATGCATACCTGAAATAATTTTTTAATGCATTGGGTACCGATGATTGATATGCTCCTGAGGAACAGGCACCATCTGAATTGTACATCATATTAACACTGACCCCGGCATGATAGGATATCAGGGCAACCGGGTAACATTCATTGGTCGGCGCATCTGTCATTCCATTCCAGTCATAGGTGGTATTCCCAAAGTCGGCACATTGCTGAGGGTAGCCGGCTAGGGTAGCCGGCGTGTAGCAGTGCGAACCTGTTCCGGTGTTGGGCCATCTCCAGTAATACATGATTTGCGACATCGCGGTTGCAACACAACCTACGGTAACATGACCACCCATCGAACCACATGCGGCATCAGCCGGACATAACACATTATAAGGAAAGCCCTGGTCCCAGGTACTTGTTAAAAGTGGTGTTACTTCCGTTATGGCCGATTGGCCGTCGGTTACCGATTCAGGATTAAAATCAGCCAGCCTGTTCCACTCATTTGAGATGGCAGCATCAGGAAGTACCTTTGTGCGGATATTCTCCGCAATTTCCTGCTTTCTGCAGCTCATCCAATATACGAAGTTGTCGGGAAGGCTCTCTGTAACAACATTCGAATCAAAAGAATACCCGATCACCGGGAAGCAACAATCATCAGCTGAGATGATGATAAATCCATTATCGGAAAAATTGAAAGTGTAATAAACAGGAATAGTACCAGCCTTTTCGACAGATTCGCCGGATATTTTCAGGCTGTTGTAGGCTATTGGCTGTGCAAGGTGGCTGCTTAACCGTTCAAAATAGAAATTTTTGGCAGCCAATTTTGCTTTGTTGATCTCAACAAATTTTGCAAAAGCGCTAATACCGGTAAAAAAGATCAAAACCGTAAGAAGGATTGCAATTTTTTTCATGGGATAAAAATAATGGTTTAAGATGAAATGGTTCATTTTCTGCTACAAAGTTAACCATTATTTTTGTACAAATAATAGCAGTTATACCGGAGAAGGCAAAGTTGCAGAAATAACAACCATTTTCGCATAATTCAGATAATTATTCATTAACTTTGCAGACTGTAAACGCCATAACAAACCAATCAGAAAAAACATCAGAACATGAAAAAGATTTTTATTTTTTCCCTGTTTTTGTTCCTTGTGGTGCAAGTATCATTCGCGCAGCAGGAAGAACAAAAACCCATCTTTATTAAAGCCAGTTATTTTGACATATCGCCTCCATTGAGGGATATGGTTCAGAAAGCTGATGCAGTAACCGACAATTCCTGGAAAGAGGGATATGTTAAAAACAAGCTGAATACTTATACCAATAAAGATACCGATACGGATTCTCCGCTGGTTGATGCGGTTCACCAGTCCAATTTCGGTGATATGGTCAGCTCAGACACCACGCTTCAGAATTTTGATGGTATTGGCAGCAACGGAAGTGTTGCCCCTCCTGATACCGACGGTGATGTTGGTCCAAACCATTTTATGCAGATTGTTAACAGCAGGTTTGCAGTTTACAGCAAGACAGGCACGTTGCTGATGGGACCATCCAACAACTCAACGATTTTCAATGGAATGCCTAACAACAACAATGATGGCGACGGCATTATCCTGTATGACGAAAATGCTGACAGGTGGTTGTTCAGCCAGTTTTCGCTCCCGAACTATCCCAACGGACCTTTCTTTGAGAATGTTGCAATTTCACAAACCGGTGACCCGACCGGCACCTGGTACCGTTATCAATTTTCCTTCCCGGACATGCCCGATTATCCAAAACTTGCCGTATGGCGCGATGGATACTACATGACCATTCGTCGTTTTGCATCAGGATCAGGGAACTTTTTGAGCTGCTCTGCTGTCGCAATGGACAGGGCTAAAATGCTTGCCGGCGATATTACTGCAGGAATGGTCATGTTCAACATGCCAACCTCTGCCGAAGGCACGGAAGCCGCAGACTGTGACAGTGAATTCCCCCCGGTTGGCACACCCTGCCCGGTTGCATTCCTGACCTCATCCACGGTCAAATTATATGATTTCCATGTGGATTGGGAGACACCTGCGAATTCGACCTTCCTTCAGAATTACACCGTTCCGATCGCCATGTTTGGCACCCTGAGCGGGAATGTCGTTCCTCAGAAAGGTACGACCCAGAAACTTGACGCCATGTCGGGCAGAAGGATCATGTTCAGAATGCCTTACAGGAAATTCAGCGATCATTCGTCAATGCTCCTGAGTACAACTGCAAATGTAAGTGGTGTAGCAGGAATCCGATGGATGGAATTAAGAAATGTGGATGGCGCCTGGACTTTATTCCAGGAGGGCACCTATGCCCCCGGCGACGGCCACTGGCGCTGGATGGGCAGTATTGCGATGGATTCAATCGGAAATATTGCACTTGGCTTTTCAGTTTCCAGTTCAACATTGTATCCTTCTATCCGCTATACAGGCCGGATGAGTTGTGACCCTCCCGGTTCAATGACCATTTTTGAAAAAGGGATCATGAATGGCGGTGGTTCCCAAACACCCGGCTTCAGCGACGGACGCTGGGGCGATTACAGTGCCATGGTTGCAGATCCTGTAACCCTTGGGAAGTTCTGGTACACCCAGGAATATTACAGTAATAATTCCGTTGCCAACTGGAAAACACGCATCGGATCCTTTGGCATTTTCACAAGCCTGATCAAGGCAACTCCGGCTTTACTTTGCCAGAACGACTCTGTTCAACTCAGCATCACTGCTTCGCATGGTTCAGGCACTTACACCTATGCCTGGAGTTCAATCCCGGCAGGATTCACCTCGACCCTCAGGAATCCAAAGGCTGCAGTTCCTGATACAACAATATTTGTCTGCGAAACCAGTGATGGTGTTGCGATACGGTACGACTCGATCAGGTTAAGCCCGCAACCTCTTCCTGTAGTATCTGCCGGTGCTGACACCACTGTCTGCTGGTATGTCACCTCCATTAACTTAAACGGATCTGCAACTAATTACACTGATTTCCACTGGGCTACCATGGGAACAGGCACCTTTTCAAACGCAACTTCTTTTGCGACAACCTATTTCCCGACACTGGCAGAAAAAATGCTCGGTCATGTTGACCTCAATCTTATCGCTGGTTCGAACCTTCCTTGTACAGGAGAAGTATCCAGTACCAAACGTATTACATTTGATGTTTGCGCCGGCATGCCGGGACAAACAAACAACGAACCCGGACTGTTGATTCAGCCAAACCCGGCACACGGGACCGTGGCAATCGGGATCAGGGGTATTGAAGCCGGATCCGCAATGCTTTCTGTTACAGCGATGGATGGAAAAATGCTTTTCACCGAGAACATGGTTGTATCTGCAAATTCCGTTATCAAAACAATGGATATTTCCGGTTATGCCAGGGGAATCTATTTTGTTCAATTAAATACTGGTAAAAAAATAATCACAGAAAAGATGATTGTCAAGTAAGTACAGATAAAAATAAACGTATTGTTATTTTCTTAACAATACGTTTATTTTCCTATCTTTGCATACAACACAATTTTATGCAGTTCATAAACATATAATTTGGTTCTTCAGGGCAGGGTGAAATTCCCGACCGGCGGTAAAGTCCGCGACTTCCGAAAAAATCATTGATCGCTTTTTTGATTTTCCAGGAACTGAGCCGTTGCAATTACGGCACCGACAGTAAAGTCTGGATGATAGAAGAATCTTATTTAAACTGACCAATTTATCATTTTAAATAGGATTACGCCCTGTTGCTTTTAGGTAACGGGGCGTTTTTATTTACGAATGACCGACAGAGAATGAAGAATGATCTGAAATACATGAAAAGAGCGATCAGCCTTGCGAAGCGGGGTGCCGGATGGGTTAATCCCAACCCGTTGGTTGGCGCTCTGCTGGTAAAGGATGATTGTGTTATCGGGGAAGGATATCATGAATTTTTTGGCGGGGACCACGCCGAGGTCAATGCATTGAAGGGAATATCCCCGGATTTGGTTGAAGGATCTACCTTATATGTCACACTTGAGCCATGCGCCCATGTTGGAAAAACTCCTCCCTGTTCAAAGCTGATCGCAGAGAAGAAAATTGCAAGGGTGGTGATCGGCATGACAGACCCAAATCCGCTGGTAAATGGCAAAGGCGTTGCTTTTCTTCAATCTGCAGGGATTAAGACAGAGGTTGGACTTATGGAACCCCAGGTAACTGAACTGAATGAACATTTTATTAAATATATTACAACGCAACTGCCATTTGTCCTGCTGAAAACTGCAATGACCCTGGATGGGAAAATCGCCACGGTTACGAATGCTTCCCGCTGGATTACCGGTGAACAATCCAGGAAGATGGTTCATCTTCTGCGACAACATCTTGGTGCTGTCATGGTGGGTGTAAATACAGTTGAATATGATGATCCATTGCTGAATATCCGGTTAAAAGGTACCTGGAAGAATCCGTTGAAGGTAATTGCCGATACGAAAGGTCGCATTCCCCTGGAAGCAAAAGTCCTGGTAAATGATCCTCAGCTAACCATCATTGCAACAACCGAACAAGCTGATTCACATAAGCTTAAACAAATTGAACGAACCGGAGCCCAACTGTTGATATGCCCTCTGAAAAACGGCATGGTTGATCTTGGATTTGTCATGCGTTCCCTGGGGACCATGGGAATTGACAGTGTAATGATTGAAGGCGGCAGTACGCTGGCATTTTCCGCCCTGGATGAGGGAGTTGTGGATAAGGTGGTCAACTTTATCGCTCCAAAAATACTTGGGGGCCACAGTGCCCCGACGGCCGTTGGCGGAGTTGGAATTGAGAAAATGGAAAATGCAATAAAACTTTCCCGCTTGAGAACAAGAAAGGTTGGAGAGGATTTGATGATGGAAGGATGGATAGATAAATGAATATCGAATATTGAATATCGAATGTTGAATATCGAACGGAATACAAATATTTAGTTTCACTTGTCAGTCTTGATTTACGAATATGTTTACTGGAATAATTGAAGAAACAGGGATCATTAAAGCGGTCAAACATGGCGCCCGTTCGTCGCAGCTGACTATTTCGGCAAAACGGGTTGTCGAAGACGTGAAAATCGGGGACAGCATCAGTACCAACGGGGTTTGCCTTACGGTTACAACCTTCGGGAAAGATGACTTCACTGTGGACGTGATGCCTGAGACCATACGGAAAACCAATTTTGCCCAATTGAAACCAGGCGGTGCGGTCAACCTTGAACGGGCCCTGAGACTGATGGATCGGATCGGGGGGCACCTGGTGAGCGGGCACATCGACGGAACCGGGAAAATCAGCAAACGCTGGGAAGAGGACAATGCCGTGTGGTTCACCATTTCTGCCGAAGATAATGTCCTGCGCTATCTGGTTGATAAAGGGTCAGTTGCCCTTGATGGCATCAGCCTCACGGTTACCACAGTTAAACCCGGATCCTTTTCTGTTTCTATTATCCCACACACACAGGTTGTGACGACCCTGCTCCTGAAAAACACCGGTGATCTGTTAAACATCGAATGTGACATCCTGGCAAAATATATTGAGAAACTCAACGGAAGTCGATTTTCAGACAGAAAAATTGACATGGATTTTCTTGCAAAAAACAATTTTTTATAATACCGCTAATTATACTATCAGAACTAATTATGACGAAATATAACTTTAACACCATTGAAGAGGCCCTTGATGATATCAGGCGAGGCAAAATGATTGTGGTTGTTGATGACGAGGACCGTGAAAATGAAGGCGACCTGGTCATTGCTGCTGAAAAAGTCACTCCTGCTGCAATTAATTTTATGGCTAAACACGGGGGTGGTTTAATTTGCCTCCCCATTGTCCGCGACCGCCTGGAAGAGTTGAACATCGACCGGATGGTTGTCAAAAACACTGATCCGAACCGAACAGCGTTTACCGTATCTGTGGATGCTATTGAATGTGCAACGGGAATATCAGCCCAGGAGCGTTCATTAACGATAAAAAGACTGCTTGACAACCAAACCAAAGCAAGGGATTTCACCAGGCCGGGACATATTTTCCCGATTGAGTACAGGGAAGGCGGGGTGTTGGTGAGGGCCGGACATACAGAAGCATCTGTAGATCTGGCCGTGATGGCTGGACTTTATCCGGCAGGGGTGATCTGCGAAATCATGAATGACGATGGATCCATGGCGCGTGTTCCTGAACTGATGAAATACATTAAGAAACATAACCTGAAAATTATAACCATTGCTGCACTCATTGATTACCGCCGAAAATCAGAGACCCTGGTCGAACGGTCAGTTGTGGTTGACATGCCAACGAAATACGGTGAATTCAAAGTCTATAGTTATATCAGTAAAATAAGCAAAGAAAACCACCTTGCCCTCGTAAAGGGAGACGTAGGCGATGGAGAACCTGTCCTGGTTCGTGTTCATTCTGAATGCCTGACAGGTGATGTTTTTGGTTCCATGCGCTGTGATTGCGGCGATCAGTTGGAGTTAGCCATGAAGAGGATTGCAAAAGAAGGTCGCGGAGTGTTACTCTATATGCGACAGGAAGGGAGGGGTATCGGGTTGAATAATAAAATGCGTGCCTATTCTTTGCAGGATGAAGGAATGGATACCGTGGAAGCAAACCAGGCGCTGGGATTCGATGCCGATTTGCGGGATTATGGTACAGGGGCTGAAATCCTTGTCGATCTTGGCATTAAAAAACTCCGGCTGCTAACCAACAATCCACAGAAAATTTCAGGAATTGAAGGGTTTGGACTTGAACTCATCGAACGAATTCCGATTCAAACAATGTCCAACTCGAAAAACATCAGGTATATGAAAACAAAAAAAGAAAAAATGGGTCATATACTGAACTTCACTGAAGAAGAGGCGGGAAATAAAATATAAATAACCAACGACTAAACCATATGAAAACAATTGAAGGAAAACTCGATGCAAAAGGACTTAGATTTGGCATTGTAATCGCCCGTTTTAATGAATTTATCAGCGGCAAACTTTTATCAGGATGCGTTGACGGGCTCAAGCGCCACGGGGCGGATGATAAAAACATTGATGTAATCTGGTCACCGGGGGCTTTTGAAATACCAATTCTGGCAAAAAAGGTGGCTGAAAGCAAAAAGTATGATGCGGTAATCTGCCTTGGCGCTGTGATCCGCGGAGCAACACCGCACTTCGATTATGTTGCCTCTGAAGTCTCCAAGGGTGTTGCCCATGTCGGCCTTGAAACTGGCGTTCCAGTGATTTTCGGTGTATTGACAACCGACAACATTGAGCAGGCAATTGAGCGTGCAGGAACAAAAAGTGGAAACAAAGGATTTGATGCATCCCTTGCCGCTATTGAGATGGCGAACCTGATGAAGGAACTTTCGTAACCAGTAATTGAATAGCGCAACGAAGATTTGCTACTTTTTCGTTATCACAAATACCGTTCTCCGGTTCCTGGCACGGCCTTCCTCACTGTCGTTACCGGCAATCGGCATTGATTTGCCATAACCACGAAAGGTAAGGCGGTTTTCAGAAATTCCCTGCTGAATCAGATAATTATATACAGATTGTGCCCGCTTTTCAGATAACACAAGGTTACCCGCGTCATTTCCAATGTTGTCAGTATGGCCCTGAACCTGAATGCTGATGGTATTGTTCTCATTCAGAAAATCAAGTAACTGGTCAAGAATCACTTTGGATTCCAGGGTCAGGTCATAGGAGTTAAACGGGAAGTAAATATCGTTGATCCTGTATGACTTGTTGAGTTCAATCGGTTTCATCTCGATATCAACTTTGGCGGGTGTTTTAAAAACACTGTCTACCTTTGAGATGTATTTGGATTCATATACATGGTCGGCCTTTTTGATCGTCATGATATAATCACTGCTGAATGGTGCTACTGCCACATAGTTTCCGGTGAGCGTATCCATCGGTATCTCAGAAATCCGTTTTGTTTCAAGATTCCTCAGCTCAATGTGCGCTTTCAATGGCTCTGCCGAGGATTCTGACTTCACATTGCCTTTTATAAAGAGTACCCTTTCCGGACGGGCTGCATCATAAAGATCAAAAGAATAGAGGTCCCACCCTCCTTTCCCATTGTATTTGTTGGAGGCAAAAAAACCCTTCGTGCCATCCGTACTAACAAAAAGTCCGATTTCATCCTCGGGGGAATTAATAGGAAAGCCAATATTGCAGGGCCTGGTCCAGCTTCCGCTCTCGTCAAGTTTGGCATAAAAAATATCGTATCCCCCCAGGCCCATTAAACCATCCGAAGCAAAATAGAGGGTATGTCCATCAGGGTGTATGAAAGGGGATTTTTCATTCCCTTTTGAATTGATTACCGGGCCCAGGTTTATTGGAGTTCCCCATTCACCATTCTCGCTTTTGATGGAACGATATATGTCATAACCGCCGAATCCACCGGTTCGGTCACTGACAAAATAGAGGGTACGCCCGTTGGCTGAAATAGACGGCTGTGATTCCCAGGACCCAGGTAAATTGATCTTATCGCTCAGGCTGCGTATCTGGCTCCATTCGCCTCCGATATTTTCCGAAACATAAATATCACAATTAAGATATTTTTTTACCTGATCAAATTTACACACAGTATAACATAATGTATTGTTATCTGCCGTCAAGGTAGCACCACCCTCATTGTCACAAATATTGAACGGCTCAGGCATCTCCTCCCCCGTCTCAAACTGGCCATCCTCCTTTCGCATGCTGTACAGGAACTTCTCTTTCACCCTGGCCTCCTGTACAAGGCTGTTTTTACTGGGATCTATTTTAAGTTCCCGCGTAAATAATGCCATCTGGTTGTCTGGTGAAAGAATGGGAAGATATTCATTACCAGTTGTAGAGATGCCTTCAACCACTTTTGGGTCAAATGGTACCGGCTTACCCACCAGGTCGGTATAAAATTTCAAATATTTCACCAGGTCAATTGCACGGTTGTAATCTTCATCTTTCCTGATCTTATCTACATCCCTGAGAAATTCATTCAGGTTTTTCAGGGCGGGTTCAAAATTCTCCTGTCCATAATAGATCTCACCAAGATATAAATAGGCATAAACATCATATTCAGGGCATAATTCAATCACCTTCCGGAAGTTTTTTTCTGCTTCCTTGAAATTGTAGTCCTGCTTTTTGTAATTGGCCAGTCCAAGCACAAAATAGGCATCCACGCAGGCGGGTTCTGTTTTAATCACACTCCGCATCTGCTGACCGGCAAGATTATAATTTCCTTTTTTCAGATAATCGATGCCATCCTGGTATATTTTACTTGTTTTCTTGTCAAGTTTGATCTTGCATGAATCAGCAGAATTCAGCATGATTTCTGTATGTGAATTATGCATCGTATGCTTCGGGCCGGCAGTTGTCGAAAGAACAGGAAAAACAAGGACAGAAAAGGAAAGGGTAAGTATGTTCGCGATATCCCGAAGGCGCTTCATGTGGATAATTTTGTCAAAGATATGATGAAATGTCCTAATTTTACAATTCTTTATACGTACATTCAGGCTTCCTTATGATGCGTGTATCTTATAAATGAAATAAAACGATTCTGAATCCAAGCTGAACATGATAAAATTTAAAATCGCAATTATTTGCTGCCTTATGACGGCAGTTTCTATTTTGCAGGGGCAGACAGTGATTCCCAACTCCGGGTTTGAGAACTGGACCAATTTTGGCAATTACTCCGACCCTGCCGGCTGGGACACTCCCAACGAAGAGTTAATGGCAATTCCATTTTTTGGGTTTACTGTAGTCACGAAAAGCACCGATCATCATGGGACCGGCAGTTTTTCAGCAAAACTGGAAACGAAGCACCTCACGTTTCCGGCTCTGGACATACCCGGATTTATGACCTGCGGTAAACTTACGATCGATATTGCCACAGGCTCCTTTATTTTATCGGGAGGAGTACCTGTTGTTGACATTCCAACACATCTCAAAGGATTTTACAAGTATATACCAAAGGGCGGAGACAGCTGCGTGATTGGCATCGGGCTTACCAAAACTACCGGTTCCATTCAGGATACGGTCGGATTGGGCAGTTTTTCCACCAAGGATACTGTTACAGACTGGACTCCTTTTTCTGCATGGATCGATTACCTCAGCACCACGGCTCCTGACACCATGAACATCATTGCCTTATCAACTGCCCAGGATGTTATGACAATCGGCACGATTTTATATGTAGATGATCTCTATCTTGATTATACGGTAGGATCTGACAAAAAGGATCCTGCGGCAGGCATCAGTTTTTATAACGACCGGGAGACAAGGCGACTGATGGTTTTTCTTGATTTTGAGAATCCGGAATTCACCGGCATCAGACTTTTCAACATGATGGGACAGGAAGTTTCAACTATAAAATCCGGATTGGTACAATCAGGAAGAAGAATAATTCAATATGCTGAAATGCCGCAAGGGGTCTATATTCTGCAAATTGAACATGCCGGCAGGATTGTGACAAAGAAATTTTTTCTGAATCAATAGTTAAACACGCACTTCAATATGGGTTCAAATCTTGTCAGTGTAGGGATGATCCAAATGGCCTGCGAAACGGAGAAACAGGCAAACATTGAAAAGTCTGTCACCAGAATCAGGGAAACAGCTGCCATGGGAGCCCGGGTAATCTGCCTCCAGGAGTTGTTTGCCTCCCGGTATTTCTGCTGGGAAGAAAACCACGATTATTTCAGTTTGGCTGAGGCGATTCCCGGACCAACCACCGAATTATTCTCTGCACTTGCCAGGGAACTGGACGTTGTCCTGATCGCTTCTCTTTTTGAGAAAAGGGCCCCTGGATTATATCACAACACCGTCGCTGTGATTGACGCCGATGGGAAATACCTTGGAAAATACCGCAAGCACCACATTCCGGATGATCCCGGATATTATGAAAAGTTCTACTTTGCACCCGGAGATTCGGGATACAAGGTATTTGACACCAAATATGCCAGGATCGGCACTTTGATTTGCTGGGATCAATGGTATCCGGAGGCCGCACGCATCACAAGCCTCCTGGGAGCTGAGATAATTTTTTACCCGACAGCGATCGGATGGGATGTGTCACAAAATGAAGTTCTCAATCAGAAGCAGTACCAGGCATGGCAGACAATCCAGCGCAGCCACGCCATTTCAAACGGTGTATTTGTTGTTTCTGTTAACCGGACTGGCATTGAAGGAGATATGAATTTCTGGGGAGGCTCCTTCATTTCCGACCCTTTTGGAAGCCTGCTCTACCAGGCGTCGCATGAGCTGGAAGACATTCATGTTCATGAAATCAACCTCGCCAAAATAGAGAAAACCCGGATCCACTGGCCGTTTCTTCGCGACCGGAGGATCGACAGTTATGAGCCTATCCTTAACAGGTTCATCGATGAAGGGAAAAATGAATAACGAATAGTGAATATCGAATATTGAATAATGAATATCGAATAATGAATATCGAATAATGAATATCGAACTGCAACCGACACCAGGAGAGCTGGGGTACCAGTTTCCTGCAGAATGGGCCGAACACCGTGCAACATGGCTCAGTTATCCTCACGACGACTCTTATTCCTGGCCGGGAACACTGGAGCGAATTTTTCCATTCTATAACCGGTTCATCAAGGAACTCACCAGGGGAGAACAGGTTTGCATCAATGTTCGGAACAATGAGCTTCGCGAAAGGGTGATTAAAGATTTAACATCGCTCAATGTGGACATGTCAAAAATATCTCTTTTTCTGCATCCCACCAATGATGCATGGTGCCGGGATCACGGTCCTTCATTCCTGCTTAACCCGATGGCTAAAGATGCCAAGGTTGTTGTTAGCTGGAAATATAACGCCTGGGGAAATAAATACGACCACGATCTGGATGAGAAGATTCCCGGGCTTATTGGAAAATTTCTGAACATCCCTGTATTCTACCCGGGGATTGTAATGGAAGGAGGTGCGGTCGATTTCAATGGCAACGGCACCTTGCTCACCACAACCCAGTGCCTGCTTCATGAAAATAGAAATCCCGGGTTATTGCAACACGAAATTGAGGAGTACCTTTATAATTTTTACGGTGTTGAGCAAATACTCTGGCTTGATAAAGGCATTGAAGGAGATGATACCAACGGTCATATTGATGACATTTCCCGTTTTTTTCGCGAGGATGCTGTTGTGACCATGGTTGAGCCACACCGTTCAGACAGTAATCATAAAATTCTTGAGGAAAACCTCCGGAAACTTAAATCATTTCGCCTTTTAAATGGCAAGCAACTTGATATTGCGGAAATATGCATGCCCAAACCAGTGGTGTATGACGACCAGCGGCTTCCTGCATCATACGCAAATTTTTACATCGCAAACAAATCGGTTATAGTTCCTAATTTTCAATGCCAGGAAGACGATAAGGCTATGCGTGTACTTGAAGAGTGCTTCCCCGACCGAAACATTATTGGCATCGACTCCGTGGATATTATCTGGGGACTGGGCTCCTTCCACTGTTTGTCGCAGCAGGAGCCGGAAAGCAAAGAAGTGAATAAGTGTTAAGTGGTAAGTGGTAAGTGTCGGATAAGGTGGTCGGCGATGACCAGTGCCGCCATTGCTTCCACAATTGGCAGGGCCCTTGGGACCACGCACACATCATGACGTCCTTTTCCTTTGATTACAGTTGATTCACCTGAAACATTCACCGTTGGCTGATCCTGCATCAATGTTGAAACAGGTTTAAATGCCACCCGGAAAATAATTTCCTCCCCATTTGAAATACCGCCCTGAATGCCACCGGAATGGTTGGTTATGGTTTTGATGACTCCATCTTCATTGATAAATAAGTCATTGTGTTCAGAACCTTTCATGGATGCCCCTTTGAAACCAGAGCCAAATTCAACGCCTTTCACTGAATTGATACTCAGCATGGCTTTTCCAAGATCCGCATGCAGCTTATCAAAAACCGGTTCACCCAGCCCGGCTGGTACTCCATTAATGGAACATGTCACCACCCCTCCGGTTGTATCACCCTCATTTACAAGTTGTTCAAGAAAGGTAAGTATCTCTGCATCAAGTATAGGGGAGTTGGAATCCGAAGGCATTCCAGACTGTTCTCTGACTGGAAATTCGCCAATCTGACTGATCCGTGCAGTAATACTGATATTCCTGGTTGCAAGGAAAATTTTCGCGATTGCACCACCGGCCACCCGGGCCAGTGTTTCACGTGCAGATGCCCGGCCGCCTCCCCTGGGATCGCGGAAGCCATATTTCCTGTGCCAGCTGTAATCAGCATGCGACGGACGAAATGCATCCTTCAGGTGATCGTAATCCTCAGATCTGTGATCGTGGTTGTAAACAAGAAAGGCGATGGGTGCCCCTGTTGATTTCCCTTCAAATAATCCTGAAAGGATTTCAATTTTATCTTCTTCCGCCCGTTGTGAGGAAAAAAAATCAACACCGGGTTTACGGCGGTTCAGTTCGGCCTGAACAGATGTTACATCTATTTCAAGATTTGCCGGAAATCCGTCAAGAACGCCACCAACGGCAATTCCATGGGATTCGCCAAAGGTTGTAAGCACAAGCGCTCTACCGAACGAATTCCCGGACATAGAATAAAGATTGGGTTACAATCAACTGCCTTGTTGCTTCAATATTTTCATCTTGGCTTCGAGCACCTTCAGTTCACTCTTCGCCTTGTTGATTTTATTTTCAAACTCCTCTTTAACAATCAGGGCGCTTTTTGATTTTGCAAAGAAACCAATATTATTTTCCCATAACGTGATCTCCTCCTTCATCTTGGTAATTTTGGTAGCCAGGAATTCCCGCTCTTTTCCAATCACACGATTGGCATTCGGGTCGTTCCTGAGATGGTCGAACTTGGCTTTGAAATTGACAGTACTCATCTCAACCTCACTGATTTTCAGCTTATCCAGATGTTCATTGACCAAGGCACGAAATTCATTATGAAGTTTGTCTTTTTCTTTCATTGGAACATGCCCGATCTCCATCCATTCCCGCTGAAAATTTTTCAGCAACTCAAGATTGGCGCTTTTATCGTCCCCAAACTGATGCTCTTTCAAACGGGCCATCAGGGTCAGTTTTTTTGTAAGGTTCTCACCTTCGCTGGCCTGAACATTGGAGAAATAGGATTGTTTGGCATTGAAGAACTCATCGCATGCCGTGCGAAAACGCTTCCAGATCTTGTCCGAATGTTTTTTTGGCACCGGGCCGATTTTTTTCCATTCCCCCTGGAGGCGGATAAGTTCATTGGTGGTGGTTTTCCAGTCGGTGCTGGAATTTAACGCTTCAGCCTGCATACACAATTCAACTTTCAGGTTGTAATTGTGCATTTGCTGCTCTTTCAGTTTATCAAAATACTCCTTTTTCAGGGCAAAGAAGGCATCGAGGCTTGTTTTAAACCGGGTCCATATCTCCACGTTGACTTTCTGTGGTACGGGGCCGATATTTTTCCATATTTTCAGTAAGTCATTGACTTTTTTTGTATTGTCCTGCCAGTCTCTGATTGATTCATTGGGTAGTCCGGCAACTATTTCACATTGTTCGCACAATGCATTTTTAGTTTCCTGGTTTTTACTCTGATCTTCTTCAATCAGCGAATAATGTTCGCGGCGACGGTCGTTGATCTTATCTGTTGCATTTTTAAAGCGTTCCCATATCTCCTCTTTTTTATCAGATGGAACAGGCCCGAGATCCTTCCATTCTTCATGATATTTCTGAAGCTTTTTAAATGATTTGATGACGGAAGTTTCCAGCAGCAGTTCTTCTGTTTTTTCGCAGAGGGCAACTTTTGCTTCCATGTTCTTCCGAAGGTCAAGGTCCTTCAATTCTTTGTTCAGTTTGACCTTCTCAAAGAATTTCTCCACCAGGAAGTGATAGTTCTGCCAGAGGTTGTTGATCTCGGTACGGGGCACCAGGCCGATTTCTTTCCAGCGCTCCTGAAGAACTTTAAACTCGTCGTAGGTTTTTTTCAGTGTTTCTTCGGAACTGATAAGCACCCGTAATCCTTCCAGGATTTGAAACTTCTTCTTCAGGTTGTCCTGCTTGATCTTTTCCTGTTCCTCCGAATAACGGATTTTATTTGTTCGGTAAATGGCAAACAATTCATTAAACTTCACATCCAGTTCATCCTGTTCAGGGGCAAGTTCCTCCTTGGCCACGCCCTCCTCACTTACCTCTTCATATTTTGCAAGGCTCTCCTCTTTTTTCTTTTTCTGGAAAGCAAATTTGATCAGCGCGATTTTCGTTTTAACTGCATTGAAGTCGGCTTCGGCGACTGCTTTTTCAAGCATTTCCACCAGTTCATTACGGGAAAAGCCATCATAGTTAACATCAGCCTCCATAACTACCTGGTGCATACTGGCCTCTGATACTTCGTCGAGGTGCTCATCGAGATGATCTTCGGGAAGGATTTCCAGAAGAATTTCAGAATGCTCCTCCATATTGGCAACCGGGGCCTCTTCTTGTTGAATTTCAGCAACTTCTGATGTATTTTCCTCTTCAGTCAAGGCAGCAGCAGGTTCCTGGATTACATCAGGAACAGGTGTTTCATCAACAGATACTGGTTCTGCGGGCAGTTCATTTACAACCTCTTCCACCGCCTCTGTGGCAGTGACTTCCGGAAGTTCATCATTTAATTCAACAGTCAGCTCCGCAACAGGAGTTTCAACAGTCTCTTCATCAGGAACCACGGCTGGTTCCTCAGGAATTTCATCAGTTTCCACGGGTTGTACGATTTCAATGATCTGATCTGAATCAGTTGGGAGGGCAATTTCCGTAATATCCTCTGTAAGGGCTACATTGGCAGCGATCTCCTCCTGTCCCTCAATAATTTCAGGGTCAGGATTCTGGGGGGTGTTTTTAGAATTTTTCATTCGTAGTTAATATCCGTTTTAATGTTAAATCAATGGCGTCCGACAACGGCCGGTTAAAATGAATCGTTTAGTGTACAAAAATACGAATTATTTCCAATTCAGCGTAAATTATGGCATTGCCCTTCTGTTGAAGATGATAAATCCGAAATTAAAATTGATTGTAAACAGATCAGGCATCTTGTCGTAATAATTCACACTGACGCTAATCGGCCCCAGCGGGCTGTGATAAACCACAGCTGTAGAGGCCATATAAGACCGTACTGCGAATTCCGGCCCGTAATAGGCTGAAAAATCAACAGGATTCTTAAGAATTTCGCGATAAGGCTGAAACAAATATCCCTCGAGACGGTATTCAATTTTTTTATAGATCTGCCAAACTACCTTCAAACCACCTGCCGCATAATTATTGGCACGGAAGGGAGGCAGAAAATATGCCTGTGATTCAGGAATGGGCTGAAAAGTTGAAGCGAAGAGTAAGCTGGAGGTATAATTTGAAAACAGTGGCTGGTTGGAAAGAACACCCTCGGCGTAAAGTCCAAATTTAAAAGGTCCCAGTGTTTCAAAAAAATTATCATACACAAGGCGAACCTTGAACCAGTCATGGTAGCTTGATATTGCTGTTTTGTTTATGGCTGTGGAACCCGGTACCATTCCCTCCCTTCCGTTGATGTAGGAGAGTGAAATGACAAGCCTGGCCCCGGCACTGGAAAATTGCTTACGGTTCATGCCATTCAGATCAAAACCAAGGGTCGGGGAAAAGAAATTAAAGCTGGTCTGGTCTGCTGTGTCCACCCTTGAAAAGGAGTTGTCCTGGTAATACCTGTCATTGATATAGGCAGAAACAATGCCCAATGTGAGTTTCCCTTTATTTGTCACAGGTACACCGGTTTTAAGATCGCCAAAATACTCACTCTCAATGATATAATTTGGTGTTTTGTCATCAAAGAAAAAACTTGCTGTTTTAAAATAATTGAAATGGTTGTAGGTGTAGTTTGCCTCAATAAAAAAAGGAAGTTTGGAATTAAAGTCAATCCGGCCTCCCAGTTTGGCAGAACTGTAAACTTTACCGAAATACCCATTTGTATAAAAGCGCAATGCTTTTGTCCACAAATATTTATATTGCAGTTCGAGAAAGGCCTCGCTTGTACTTCCAAGGGAAAAATTCCCGCCGAACTGTGCACCGAATTTATTAGCCTTTTTGACATCAAGGTAAAGGTCATAAAACCCGGTTTTCGGGTTAAACCTTGCTGCCGGGAAAATGGTCCGGATAAATCCCTCTTCAATCAGCCTGAAATACTCCTGGTGAAGTTCGTCAATGGAGATTGTTTTTTTTCCATGTTTAAGTATTTGAACAACATAGCCCGACTGCGCTTTATTAAGTCCCATGATATGAATAGAATCAAACTGAAACAAGGGCTTGCTTCCATTGAATTCTGAACGGCGTCGCCTGATCTCTTCGACACTTACCGAATCTTTTACCAGCTTTCTGATGTCGGGTAAGCCACGCATGGCAGCTGCATAACCGCTGTCGGCCAGCAGCGCGGTTTTGGAAAAATCAAGGAGGTTGATCGACGGAACATTCGGCACGATCATCACTGAATTAGGGTAAACGATGGTATCGCTCTGGCGCTCCATCAACATGGTCAGCAGCTGGGAAACCATGTCATCCTTGTCAGGTTTTTGATATCTTCTGGCCACACGGCTCCCGATAATTACATCAGGTTTAAAGTCGTGTAAAGCAACATCACAGGGAAAGTTGTTATACATCCCGCCATCGTATACCAGTTTGTTATTAATGACAACCGGTGAAAAGACCAGGGGCAGACTCATCGATCCCCTCACGGCGCTACTCAGGTCTCCGTTACGAAGGATCATCTGCGCAGTGGTATCAATGTCGGCAACCACACAACGGAACGGGACCATCAGCTTGTTAAAATCCCCCCCGGCCACAGCATTGGCCTGGGACAGAATCTTCATAATCTGAAAATCAATCTCATACGTTTTAATGAGCTGGGCGGGAAGAATTGATGTCAGCTTCCTGGTGAAATCAAAACTGGTGGTGATCCAGGAAGCATTGGGGTCCTCTTTGTGATAATAATAGATATAATTATCATCGATAACCCCGGCGGCCCATTGCTGGAAAGCCCTGGAATCCATCAGCTTTTCAATTTCATCGGGTGAGTAGCCAGAGGCGTACATTGCGCCAACGACTGCACCGATAGATGTTCCAACAATGTAATTTACCGGCACCTGGTTCTCCTCAAGCGCCCGAAGAACCCCAATGTGAGCTCCGCCCTTGGCCGCACCTCCGCTGAGTACAACAGCCACCCGCTGGGCAAACGAAAAATTCAGTATAAAAAATGAAAAATGAAAAATGAAAAAAAATAAGATTATCCGCTTTCTGACATCTGGCATCATTGATTTTTCAACATTTTACCATCAGGTATTCATGCATCCTCCACCCTTAAAAGAGGCGGATTATGGTCTATTTTATTTGTTCCAGGGCCTGATTTAAATCAGCAATAATATCTTCAACTTCTTCAATTCCAATTGACAGACGCACAAGTTCATCGGTGATACCACCTTCTTTCTTTGCTGCTGCCGACAATTTGCTGTGGGTCATTGAAGCGGGATGCTGGATCAGTGTTTCAATGCCACCCAAAGAGACTGCCAGCACGCAAAGCTGAACACTATCCATGAGCTTCTTACCAGCATCCAACCCTCCCTTAAGTCCGAAACTCATCATCGCACCGGGCCCCCGCATCAAACGTTTGCCAAGCTCATACTGCGGGTGGGATTTAAGTCCCGGATATACAATCCATGCAACTTTTGGATGCGATTCAAGGAAGGATGCAACTTTAATGGAATTTTCCTGTGCACGGTCAATCCGGATGCCCATGGTTTTCAAACCGCGCCGTGTAAGAAATGCCTGGTGCGGATCCATGTTGCACCCCATGGTAACCATCACCGGCCGGATTTTTTTATAATCGGCTTCGGTTTTTGTAACAATCACTCCTCCTACTATATCAGCATGCCCGTTCAGAAATTTGGTTAGGGAGTGAAGCACGACGTCTGCTCCCATATCCAGTGGATTTTGGAGGTATGGGCTGCAAAATGTATTGTCAACACATACAGGAATGTTATGTGCATGAGCGATCTCACAAATAGCAGGAATATCAGAAATTCCGATTGTTGGATTCGCGGGTGTTTCCAGGTAAATCAATGCAGTATTTGGCTTAATAGCAGCCCTGACCTGATCCAGATCTGTGGTATCGACATACGTGGATTCAACCCCAAATCTGGCGAAAGTTCCCTCAATGATGCCACGGGCAGGACCATACACGGCATTGTGGCTGAGTATGTGCTTTCCTGCACCCAGATATGCCATATAAACTGTTGTAACAGCCCCCATACCAGATGAACAGCCAATGCCATCGAACCCATGTTCCAGTGCGGCAATGGTCTTTTCCAGATCACGAACAGTCGGATTTCCAATACGGGTGTAAATATATCCATCACTTTCACCGGCAAAACATGCCGCACCGTGATCAGCATTTTTAAATGCAAAAGTTGAAGTTTGATAAATCGGTGTGATTACGCTGCCTAATGGGTCTTTCTGGCCGGTTCCGTGTACAAGCGTAGAGTTAAAGCCGGATGGTTTGTGGTTCATGGTATGTTTGGGTTAAAATTATTTCGTTTGTCGCAGAGACGGGCCATGGCCCGTCTTTACATTAGATATTGCATGCCTGGACCTTACCGTCGATAAAGGCCATGGCCCGTATCTACTGCCGGACAATTTTAATGTCATTTTCGATGGCAGGGTTCAGATGCCTTTTTACAGCACAAAGTGAGGCTGTTTTAATAACTGCAGCCTCATATTGCTCAGGAAAATCGGCAGGCATGTAGATCAGCATAATAAACTTCACGATCATTTTTTGTGTCTGATCATAAACATAGTCCATCACAATTCTGATATTATCAGTACCTATACCACGCTGATCACAAAAACTCTTCACATAGATGCCTGCGCAGGTCCCAAGGGATGCCAGGAACAAATTGAATGGCGTTGGTGCAGAGTTTTCTCCTCCTGACGGAATGGTTTGGTCTGTTTTTATTGTAAAACCGTCGATTACGGCACTTACCTTTTTATTTCCGTCAAAATGAATTTCTATTGGCATGGTTGATCAGTTTATTGCGCAAAGTTACGCTTTTATTGCAAACACTCAAGGAAATAGACAGGCAGGCGAACCCTCGTATTTGTGGGTTCTATTTTGTACGTTTGCACTGCGAAATAGTGACACGTTTAAAAACCAAAACCTATCTGGAAAGTCGTTTCCCATGTTAAGCAGGACTGATTTTGAAATACTTTTCAGGAGTCACTACAGTTCATTGTGCTCATATGCCAATGGGTTTCTGAAAGATGTCGATGCCTCGGAGGAAGTGGTCCAGGAAGTCATGTTCAAACTTTGGGCCGGGCGCGAAACCCTTGTCATCGAATCTTCAATGAAGGGATACCTGTTCAGGGCAGTCCGCAACAGTTGCATGAACACCTTTAAACATCTCAAAATCAGAGACGAATACAAGGTTTACCATGAGACCAGGGGAATGGAAGATCAACGGTCGCTTGAAGATGAAATGATCTTCACCGAACTGGAACAGAAGGTCAGGCTGGCTATTGACAATTTACCTTTGGAACGCCGTAAGGTGTTCATCATGAGCAGATATGACGGACTCACCTATAACCAGATCGCTCATAAGCTGGACATATCAGTAAAAACTGTTGAAAACCAGATGGGCAAAGCACTGAAATCACTGCGTGAAGAACTTGCAGATTACCTGCCATGGGTGGTTTTGTTTTTATTTGATATCTTAAGGAAATAGGCGGAGATGCGGACAGGTAGAAATATTTTATTTGACAATGGGGGTAATCGGCTTTCCGGTTGTCATTATAATATTGAATTATGAATCAAAACAGGCAGGATATCGACGAAAATCTACTGCTTCAGTATCTTCTGGGAAATGCGGATGATGAATCCGGCATGAAGATCGCAGCATGGCTGAATGCAGACAGCAGGAACAGTAAACAACTGGACCAGCTGGAAGCATTGTGGCTGGAAACCGGCAGGCTTGTTCCCCCGCCGGTACCTGTTGATCTGCAAAAAGCCTGGAAAAACATCTCAACCCGGATCGATAAACATGAGAAAATGCATGCCAGTTCTAAAAGCACGACGATTGGCCGCCGATACATATATTATGCTATCAGCGCCGCAGCGACCGTAATTTTGGTTTTGGGCATCTATATTGTCATGCGTTTGGTAACAGGCAGGGTGAAAGAGGTTGAAATAGCCACAAACGGGTTGGTGATAAAAAAAACCTTGACAGATGGCACAAAGATCCTGATTAACAGGAATTCAAAACTGACCTGCCCGGAGAATTTCCCAGTTGGAAACAGGCTGGTAAAACTAACCGGAGAAGCCTTTTTTGAAGTCGCCAGGAATCCTTCAGCACCTTTTGTTGTGGATGCCGGAATCGCAAAGGTGAAGGTTTTGGGAACAGTGTTTAATGTATCTGCCTATCCCGGCAAAGATGTCCTGGTTACTGTCAGTGAAGGCAGGGTATTGTTTTTCACAGCTTCTGCCAATAACAATGATACATTATCGGTCATTCTGGTAGCCGGTATGTCGGGCATATATAAGCCGGGTTCGGCAAGACCGGAAATATTGAAAAACCCGCTTCCTGATAACCTATTCTGGGCCAACCGCACCCTTGAATTCACAAGAACACCCCTGTCGGAAGTTTTTAAATTGATTGAACAGTATTATGGCGTGAAGGTCTCCGTCGGCAACCAGGATATCCTGGATTGTCAGCTCTCTGCCACATTCGTCAATGACCCCGCAGACCGGATTATGGATATCATTGCTGAATCTTTTGGACTGAACGTGTCGTTAACAAACGGTATATACTATTTTAAGGGTAATGGCTGCACAAAGGGCAACAATTAAATTCAGGGCGGTTACCATTCTCCTTGTCGTCCTGCCAATCCTGGGTTTCTCGCAGAGCAGCTTTCTTGCGCGGAAAATCACCCTTAACATCCCAAAATGCAGCCTGGAGGTTGCCCTCAGTGAAATTGAAAAAGCCGGTCGCTTCCGGTTTTCTTATGACGCCGGACTCATCCCCGTTGAACGGCAGGTTCAGATCAATGCCAAAAATTTGCAGATAGGAAAGGTAATCAATGACTTACTTGGGAAAGAAGTCGGTTCCAGGGAGATCGGAAATCATGTAATCCTGGTTAGAAAAAGGTCACTTTCCCTCGAAAAAAAATCTTTTCCGACGATTGAAATCACAGGCATCATACTTGATTTCAATAGTCGCACCCCCCTGGCAGATGCGACAGTTTTCGAGATTGAGAATAAAAAATCAGCCATCTCGGCAAATAACGGGCAGTACAAACTAACAATTCCAACCGGAAAGAAGATCAGGGGGCTCACCTTCTGTAAATCAGGATATGCAGATACAGTCATATTTATCAGCCAGGTACCTGAATACAGGATCAATATGCTTCTCCGGCCGGTTCAGGAGCAATTTACGCGATTAAACTCACTGGGATCCGGATTAATTTCGCTAAACTACACAGACAGTCTTGGAATTGTGAACTGGCTTGTACCCGGAACGATCGTTGTAAATGCTCAGAATCTCGAAGTCCGCTCTTCCGGGACCTTGCAGGCATCGGTCATCCCATACCTGGGTACCAACGGGAAAGTGGCCGGCTCCATAACAAACAGGCTTTCTGTGAACCTGCTGGCCGGATATAACGGCGGGGTAAAGGGATTTGAAATCGGGGGATTGCTGAACATTACGAGAAAAGAGATGGGTGGTGTTCAGATAGGCGGATTGTGTAACATTGTCGGAGGAAGAAGCAGGGGTTTGCAAATCGGGGGATTGTTCAACTTCGACCTGGGAAAATTTCAGGGTGTTCAGGCAGCCGGACTTTTCAATTACGTTCCGGACACGATCAACGGATTACAGATCAGCCTGGCCACCAACATCGCCGCCAAACAGAGCAATTGCTGGCAGGTATCGGCATTGTTTAACCTGGCCATGAAGGATGTGAGAAAGGCACAGGTTTGCGGATTGGTGAACTACGGTCATAATGTTGACGGAATTCAATTCGCAGGCTTGCTAAATATAGCAAGAAACCACAATGACGGCCTTCAGATCGCCGGGATCCTAAATTATGCCACCATTGTGAACGGGCTCCAGATCGGACTCGTAAACGTATCAAACACAGTTGAACGAGGCCTCCCAATCGGGCTTTTCAGCTATGTACAGGAAGGATACCATGTGATTGAGGTATCAGGTAACGAAGTTTTCCCGGGGAATGTGGCATTTAGATCAGGCACAAAGACCTTCTACAATTTCGTGGAGTTTGGAATTGGCGCCGGCTATAAGTTACACGGTTCGTATGGAATAGGCACCATCTTTACCCTGAAGAAAAAGCTATCCATGAACCTTGATGCCTCTGCAGGGTTCGTTTATCATCCGGTCGATACAACCTACCAGGGTTTGCTGGTCAGGTTCATCCCTGCCCTGGAATACAGGTTTGCCAAACATTTCGCCATCTTTGGCGGGCCTGCCTATAACTTCTTCCTGTTTTCAAAAGGCAAGCCCAGTGCCACTTCCCGGGGGCTCTCAACCTATGATTTCTATTTTAAATCCACCGAGAATGCCTCCATCCAGATGTGGATTGGAGGAGCCCTTGGCGTAAGGTTCTGAATACTTTCCCTCAGGGATATTTCTCGCGGATTTTCGCTGATTAAAGCGCAGATTTTCGCTGATTATAAGTTGTTGGCTATTCTTACAATTGATGATTTATCGAGTTACTTGGTATTGAAATTGATCACAGACAAAGTTTTTGATCAAGAAGTTTTATGTAAATCAACAATTGTTCATGATGAATACAGGGCAGCATATCTATGGATTTATCTCCAATAATCGAGACCCCAGAATCCGGTGTACTCTATAAGCACAACCACATAATATAACGGAAATATCATTTTCATTCTCTGGAGAGCATTTTTTGGGAATATGTTTTTATCTGCGAGAATCTGCGCTTTAATCCGTGAAAATCTGCGAGAACTTATATCTGCTTAATTGGGAAAAATCCAAAAGGTGTTAAAAAAAAAAGAAAAAAATCATCCGGCAATGGGGGTAATCATGGTTTTGATTGTCATCAAAGAAACCAAAACCACAACCTATGAATCAAAAGATGAAAATGATTACCCCATTCCTCATGGTTTCACTCCTCGCCTTCCATTCTTTCATGCTTGAAGCCCAGACGCCAACCCAAACTGTAAGGGGAAAGGTCACAGACACCGATTCTAAAACAGGACTCCCGGGTGCCAATATCATCCTCCTGAATTCAGTCCCATTGACAGGAACAACAACCGATGCCGATGGAAATTTCGTTTTGGAAAGGGTCACCGTAGGCCGGCATTCCTTCCAGGTAAGTTATATTGGCTATAAATCTTCCATCAGACCGGAAATCATGGTTAGTTCCGGGAAAGAAGTTTTTCTCTCATTTAGTCTTGAAGAGGAGGTGCTCAGCGCCAGAGAGGTTGAGATTAAAGCCAGCATTGACAAGGACAAACCCATTAACTCCATGGCGATGATCAGTGCCAGGTCATTCTCCGTTGAAGAAAGCCGCCGTTATGCAGGGTCAGCTGATGACCCCATGAGGGCGGTCTCCAACTTTGCCGGCGTGGCCGCCAGCGCTGATGTTAATTCCAATCAAATTGTGATCCGTGGGAATTCACCCAAAGGGGTGCTTTGGCGGATGGATGGTGTCGATATTCCAAACCCCAATCATTATGCATATGTTGGCACTTCAGGAGGCGGCTTGACCATGTTCAGCAGCCAGGTGCTTAACAACTCCGATTTCTACACCGCCGCTTTCCCGGCTGAGTATGGGAATGCCCTGTCCGGTGTGTTTGACATGCGCTACCGGAACGGCAACAATTCAAAGCACGAATATGCCCTCCAGGTTGGCATCCAGGGACTTGACGTCTCGGCGGAAGGACCCTTTTCCAGAAAACAACAAAGCAGTTACCTTTTCAATTATCGCTACTCAATCCTGGGTTTCCTTCAATATATTGATCCGGGGATGAAAAATAAAATCCCCTCGTATCAGGATCTTTCATTTAAGATAAACCTCCCGGCAAAAAAAGCCGGCACGTTTGCGCTGATCGGAATTGGTGGAATCTCGCGTTCAAAATATCAACCGGAGGAAGATTCAACACAATGGGAAACGTTAGAAGACAGAACCCGGTCACTGCTTAACAACAACATGGGAGCACTGGCCATTACCCACCAGCTGGCCCTGTCGCGGCGCTGCTATCTGCGCTCATATTTATCGGGAACTTACAATTCCATCTCATTCCAAAACAGTTACCTCGTCTCCGGCTATGCAACTCAACCTCAACAGGATGTGCAGCAGGACAACTTCCGGTTCTCGGCGAGTACCCTGTTGAATCTTAAAATCGGTCAGCAGCATACAAACCGCACCGGGGCCACATACACCAGGCTGTTTTACAACAGTGACTTAAAGGCAATCAATCCCTTTAGCGGGTTATACGGGCAGGTATATAAGGGTAAAGGCAATACCGACCTCATCCAGGCTTTCAGTGAGTCAAAAGTTGATTTGTCATCAACAGTCTCATTGAATGCGGGGTTGCATTTTCAATATTTTCTTTTAAACCGCCATTATGCAGTGGAGCCCCGCCTGGCCATCCAATGGCAACTGTCGCCAGTGCAATCCATTGGCCTGGGCTACGGGAAACATTCCCAAACCGAAGACGTTGGAGTGTACCTCACCGATGTTGTTATTACGCCTGAAATGAAAGTTCAGCCAAACCGACAACTTGATTTCAGCCGGTCACACCACTTTGTTTTAAGCTACAATTTTCTTATCCGGCCCGAATTACGTTTTAAAGCCGAAGCCTACTACCAATATTTATATGAAATCCCTGTGATGCCCGGAAGTTATTACTCATTGATCAACAGCAGTGGCGGCTTTTATAATGACACACTCGTTAACAGGGGAACCGGGCATAACCTCGGGCTGGATATGACCCTCGAGAAATTTCTGACACATCAGTACTACTACCTGGTTACTGTTTCACTCTATGATTCAAAATACAAAGGAGGCGATGGAATTGAACGGAACACAAAGTTTAATGCCAATTATGTTGTCAACCTGACTGGTGGCAAAGAGTGGACCATCCGGGGTAAAAATATCCTTGGCCTGAACCTGAAAGCTTCAATTACCGGGGGTGAATGGTATGTACCTGTTGATCAGGAGGCATCCATAATTCAACACCGTGAAGTCCTTGATGAGCCGAATGCTTACAAACTGCGCCTGCCAGCCTATTGTTATGTTGACCTGACCCTCACGTACCGCACCAATCATCGCAAATTTTCAGGAATATGGGCGATACAGTTAAAAAACCTCCTCAATCAGAAACCTGAAACCGGTTATGTGTACAATGACTTCAACCAGACAGTTGAGCATGTAGTCTCAATGGGAATATTGCCATTTATAAGCTACAAGGTTGAATTTTAGGCCTAATAACAAAAACTGTTTCAGTCCTTGCAGCACCTCACGGAGAACCCGAAGGCCTTGAAATTATAATTCCGGCCCATTTCTTCATTATTGGCATCCAGGATATAATTCCATGCATTGGCGGTGTTACTGTCTGAAACCGACCAAAAATTCCCCAGGTTTCCTAAGGAATAAAAGGATCCGTAATTAAAGCGGGTCCCACCGGGCAGCCCGTTGAAGGCACTCGAGTTGGTTGCTCCTGTGTTGGGGGCATACCATAAACCGGTGCTTTCCTCAATGGTGCCGGTCGATTTCAAGGCTCCTCCTGCCAATGTATGGCCACCAAGAAATTCTCCCAGTTTGTCCCAATCTGCATTGGAGGCAACATGCCAGCCTGAAGGACAAATTCCGCGAGCATCGCTGACTGCATACCAGTTGTATAAATTTCCATATACCGGATCAATGCCCTTAAGGTTATCATATAAACAATAAGCCCCGGTAACAAGTACTTTCCATTGGTTGTCTACAGTCACTTTAGGTATAACGTCACCATTCCTGTAATGTGTAACACTGAGGTTTTTCTGTAACCAATACTGTACCCCGATTTTCACTATCGGGTAAATATTGCCGTCAACATCTGTGGCTGATCCGTATACGACCTCCTTTCCTGTCGTAAAAGACAATGTGTTTCCATAACCGGTACCTTTGCTGTTGGTGGCAAAAGCCCGTGCATAATAAAGGGTGTTGGTATCAAGTCCTGTCAATTCGCCGGTAAAAGTTCCGGTTCCGGTTCCCGCATCAATAATGGAACCGGATATAAGCGGATCAGGTGTCTTGCTCCAGCAAATTCCACGACGGGTCACCGCAGATCCGCCATCAGAAGTTATCGTACCGGTGCAGCTTGCCGTATGCAGGGTAATCGAGGAAATGAGATCAGTTGTCAACAAAGGCAGTGTGATGGTCGGTTCAGGCGGGGAGGTCTCTTTTTCAGAACATCCTGTGAATACTGACAGAAGCAAGACCAAAGAGATCAGGATTGCAATGAATTTGGTTGACATTGTGATGCTGAATTTAGGTGAATAACCGAAATATTTGATGGTAAGTGTTGGGGAAAGCTGTAAAAATCCCCATGGCGAAGGTAAAGATAATAATACTTTTGAATGGTTCAACTATGATAATTATCAAGTAATTTACGAGATTCACCGAAATTATGGAAAAAGTAATAATTTTCTACATATTTTTGTTTCTCCATATAATCCCATTCCAAATCTCCATCCAGATGAAAAAATTGACAGCGGTTTTAACATGTATGTTTATCCTTGGCGTTGTGATGGCCCAGGACGAAGCACGGTTGCTGAGATTTCCGGCAATTCATGGAAACCAGGTAGTATTTACCTATGCCGGTGACCTTTATTCGGTGGATAAGGCAGGTGGACTCGCAAGAAAGCTTACCGGGGACGAAAATGGATATGAGATGTTTGCCCGTTTCTCCCCTGATGGCAAACAAATTGCCTTTACCGGCCAGTACGACGGAAATACCGAAGTTTACCTGATCCCGGCCGAAGGAGGTGTTCCCAAACGACTCACTTATACGGCAACACTCGGCCGCGACGACATCTCCGACCGGATGGGACCAAACAATATTGTTATGACATGGAGGGATAATGAAAACATCGTTTTCCGTTCGCGTAAACAAACCTTTAACGACTTCAAGGGCCAGCTTTTCCTGGTAAATACAAAGGGTGGCATGCCGGAGGAGCTGCCACTTCCCTGTGGCGGATTCTGTACATATTCAGCCGACAATTCAAAACTTGCCTATAACAGGGTTTTTCGTGAATTCCGGACCTGGAAATACTATAAGGGAGGCATGGCTGATGATATCTGGATTTATGATTTTAAAACAAAGCAAACGGAGCAGGTAACAAGCAATATTTTTCAGGACATGTTCCCAATGTGGCACGGCGATAAAATCTACTTCCTCTCCGAAAGAGAACGCCCCACCAACCTGTATTGTTACGACCTGAAGACAAAAGAGACTAAAAAACTCACAGATTTTAAAGAGTTTGACATCAAGTTCCCTTCGCTCGGCGACAATGCCCTGGTATTTGAAAACGGGGGTTTTCTCTACACCTTTGACCTCGCTGCACAAACCACCCAAAAGATCAGTATCCGGATTGCCAGTGACCTCACAACCGGTCGCAACCAGATGAAAGATGCAGGCAAATTCATCAATACGGTCTCCCTTGCTCCGGATGGAAAAAGAATCGCTGCGGGTGCCCGCGGTGATGTATGGACGGTTCCTGCCAAAAGCGGGATTACCAAAAACCTCACCAACACACCTGGTGCCCATGACCGTGAAGTGGCATGGTCTCCTGACGGGTTAACGATTGCCTTTGTTTCTGACCGCACCGGCGAGGACGAGATTTACATTCAAAAACAAGACGGAAGCTCAGATCCTGTGCAGATCACCAAAAATGCAGACACCTACAAGTATGCCGTTTCCTGGTCACCCGACAGCAAAAAGATTCTGTGGGCTGATAAAATGCTGCGGCTGCAGTATGTCGATGTTGATTCACGTGCTGTAACACAGGTGGATATGGCAACCAGCTGGGAATTTAACGATTACAACTGGTCTCCAGACAGCAAGTGGATTGTTTACACCTTCCCGAACCGTCGCACGACATCACGGGTATTTCTTTTTGAGGTTGCCACAGGCACCAAAACTGCTGTGACAGACACCTGGTATGATGCCAGCGGAGCAACCTTCAGCAGCGACGGCAAATACCTGGTATTTACGTCCAATCGTGATTTCAACCCCACCTACAGCTGGACAGAATGGAACCACTCCTATTCGGATATGACCAAAGTCTATATGCTTACCCTGGCCAAAGCAACTCCCAGCCCCTTTGCCCCTGAAAATGATGAGGTTTTGATGAAAAAAGATGAAAAAAGTGATGACAAAAAGAGTGATAAGGACGGAACGCAAAAAAAAGAGGGTGATGCAAAAAAAGAGGTCAATGTAAAAGTTGACCTTGATGGAATTGTTGACCGAATTCTTGCCCTCCCAATTGAAGCAGGGAATTATTATAATGTGAACTGCATCGGCGATAATGTTTACTATATAAAAGGAGGCCGTAACGGCCGGCCGGGAGGTTTGATGACCTTCGGATTAAAAGACCGCAAGGAGTGCAGCCTTGGAGATTACGGCAACTATGAAATCTCTGCAGACAACAATAAAATGCTGGTTACCGAACATGATAAATACGGGGTGATCGATCTTCCACGGGGTGGAAAGATTGAAGTCAAAGACTGGATAGACCTTTCCAACATGAAAGTAATGGTTGACCTGAAAGCAGAATGGGCCCAGATTTATCACGAATCATGGCGCCAGATGAAATATTTCCTGTATGCACCCAATATGCAGGGAGTCAACTGGGAAAACAATCAGAAAAAATACGAACAACTTTTACCTTATGTGAACAACCGCAATGACCTGAATTATGTTATCGGCGAAATGATTGGTGAGATCAGCATTGGCCACTCTTATGTTGGTGGCGGCGACAAACCTCAGCCTGTGCGCATTAAGATGGGATTGCTTGGCGCCAAAATAATCCGCGACGAATCCGGCTATTATAAAATCAGCAGGATCCTCAAGGGAGAGAACTGGACAACGGATACACGTTCCCCGCTCACCGAAGTCGGCGTGGATGCTAAAGAGGGTGACTTCATCCTGGCTATCAATGGGCAATCCACGAAAACCATGAATGACATCAATGAAGCGATGGTAAACAAGGCAGGCGTCCAGGTTGAGCTGACCCTGAATTCAACAGCCACTGAAGCCGGTGCACGAAAAGTAATCGTGGTGCCTACCGACAACGAAGGCGGACTCTATTACTACAACTGGGTCCAGAACAATATTAAAAAAGTATCTGAAGCCTCCAACGGGGAAGTTGGATACATTCACATCCCCGACATGGGTGTGGAAGGACTCAACGAGTTTGTAAAGCACTTCTACCCGCAACTGTCGAAACGTGCCCTGATCATCGACGACCGGGGAAATGGCGGCGGAAATGTTTCTCCGATGATCATTGAACGGCTGAACAGGGAGATGACCATGATCGGGATGGCAAGGAATACCGAATCTGCACCAGGCAGGCTCGAGATGCAATGGGGCCCGAAATGCATTCTGATTGATAACTATTCCGCTTCTGATGGTGACCTTTTCCCGTACCAATTCAAGAAGCTGAAGATCGGCAAGGCCATTGGAAAGCGAACCTGGGGTGGCGTTGTAGGCATCAGGGGTTCCCTCCCGTTCATCGACGGTGGCCAGCTGATGCGTCCGGAATTCGCATCTTATGATACGGAAGGAAAATCCTGGATAATTGAGGGTCATGGAGTAGATCCTGACATTGAAGTGGACAACGACCCTGCAAAGGAGTATGCCGGAGAGGATCAACAACTTAACAGGGCGGTCGACCAGATGAAAGAGGAACTTAAGTCGTGGCCGAAAGAGTTGCCAGTCATACCACCATTCCCGGATAAAACAAAATAAAATTTACGTTTGGACGATTTACGATTTACCGGTAAACGGAATGCGCAATGCTGAATTTTCATAAAAAAATTTCTACAGATCATGCGCTTCTGTTGCTGATATTGCTAGTTGGAGCATTGTTGCGGTTTTACCGGCTCCAGGAAATTCCATTCACCCACGATGAATTCAGTGCAATTCTCCGCACTCAGTTTTCCTCATTCCACGACCTGATTGAAAAAGGGGTCAAAATCGACGGGCATCCAGCCGGAATCCAGGTGTTCCTCTATTTCCTGGTCAAGGTTTTCGGGGTGTCAGAAGCCGTGTTGAAAACTCCTTTCATCATTTTCGGAGTGCTTTCGATCTGGCTGATATTCCTTATCGGTAAAGATTGGTTCAATTCGACAGTCGGACTTGTGGCAGCCTCTTTTGTCTCTTTTCTCCAGTTTCCTGTAATGTACAGTCAGATTGCCCGGCCTTATGCCAGCGGCCTGTTTTTTTCATTGATGATGGTCTGTTTCTGGACGAGGATCATTTTCCATCCGCAGCGGAAATTCTATCTCAACCTGGCAGGATACATCCTCTCTTCTGCATTATGTACGTATAATCATCATTTCAGCATGCTCTTTGCTGCAATAGTTGGTGTTACGGGCCTGTTTTATTGCCCAAAACCCAGATTGCGGCGATACCTTTCAGCCGCCCTGATTATCATCGTGTTATACCTCCCCCATCTCCCAATACTCTTTTATCAGCTGGGAATCGGCGGTGTTGAAGGGTGGCTGAGCAAACCCAGGTACGATTTTATTCTCGATTTCATTCAGTATATTTTTCATTTCTCGGTGTATGTTTACCTGCTTATCCTCCTGTTGATCAGCCTCTCCTTGTATTGGTACCAGGAGGCTCCCCCTGTTAAAAAGAAATTTATACTGATTTCGCTGACCTGGTTTCTGCTCCCGTACCTGATTGGTTTTTTTTATTCAACATACCGGAGTTCCGTTTTACAGTATTCAGTCCTGATATTCTCCTTCCCTTTTCTTCTGTTTGTACTTTTCGGCTATTTCAAAACAACAAAGTCACTTCATAAAATAATCCTGGTAGCACTCATCGGAACAGTTACGATACCTACCCTGATTTTCGGGCGGCAACATTACACACTCTTCTATAAGGGTGCCTATCGCGAAATTGTGTTCGAATCCAGACAAGTGGTTGATTCACTTGGGTCAGCCAAATGCAGCGTAATTCTCGATGTAAAAAAGGAGATCAATCCATACTACCTGAAAAAGCTGAACTGCCCGGCACTTCCATTCAGATATTTTGAGGATATCGGGGGTAAAAACCACCTGCTGACGTACCTGGATTCTGTGAAGACAGACTTCCTGGCTTTTGGCTGTCTCTCTTCCACAAATTGGGAAAATTACGCCCTGATGATTGAAAAATTCCCTTTTCTCATTCAACACAAAGCATATTGCGGCGGCGATTTTTATCTTTTCTCAAGGAAAAAACCTGCACAGACCGTTACTGAATATTTCTCCTGCATCACCAACACTTTCGAACCCAGTTTACCGGATTGGGGCTGGATAGATGAAACGCGGTGCATCGACTCTGTGCCGATCGAAGGCAAGAAATCCTTTGTGAATCAGGCAGGTGTTGAATTTAGCCCGGCCTATTCAACCTCCCTTCGGGGAATGATTCATTCTGAAAACGATGTCATTGATGTTTCCGTGGATGTGCGGACTCCGTCTGTTTTTCCGGGAGCCTGGCTGGTATTGAGTGTTTCATCCTATGGAAAAGATCTCAGATGGAATTCCGTCCCAATAAATGATTATGTGCAACCCGGACATTCAGGCAGGGTTTTTCAATCGCTTCGGGTAAGTGATCTGGACCTGCGCCACCATCAGTTAAAATTCAATGCCTATATCTGGAATCCCATGAAAAGCCCCTACATCATGGACAATTTCACGGTACGCGTCAGAACCGGGAATCCGGTGATTTATGGACTTTACCGGGAAGTCGGGGAATAAGTCAAAAATTGGAATCCCTCCTGTATATCTGCTTAATTAGAATTGACAACACCTATGCCATGTAGGGCAAACACCTACATGAAAATACTACTTTCCCCTACAAATTAGCAATAATTATTGTAATACATTGGTCTCTCCAAATTATTATATTTCTATTGAATATTTCGCCACCATATTACATTTTTTTTGATGAATCAATTTAGTAAAACCAAAGAAGCAGCCACTACCATTACAAACCTAACAAATTGTTCTGCAATACACCTCGTGTTTAATTAACTGCAAATTCGTTGAAATTGACCAGATGGTGGTTGCCTGAATATAACTACAAGATAGAGATTTTTAAACTTACATAAAACCATATTACAACATAATACACTGATATTCAATTTTTTTAAATATTATAATTTTCGTATTAACCCCAGGCGTTACAAGAATTACCAAACATTTTAATTTGCTCTAAAAACAAACCCTATGAAAGCAATTACTTTTTTTCATTACGATCAGCAGAAATGGACTTTAACATTGGTCTTCCTGGTGAGCCTCCTTGTTTTATGTATTCCCGGCCGTGCACTTGCACAGGAAACAAATATTTATTGGGAAGGCTTTGAGGGCAGCAATGGTGGTTACTACAAGATTATTGAACCACCGGATCCTCAATTCCCTACTTTAACAGGCGACGGATTGTGGGAATGGGGTGTTCCAAGCTGGATCAGCGCCCATACCGGGAACAAGTGCTGGGGAACCAATTTTGGAGGCAGTATGCCGAGAAGCACAAGTTCCATCCTATCACCCCCCATCTCCCTGGCAGCGCTCAACCCTGCCACCCAAAAAGTCAGAGTCAGTTTTTGGGCGCAAACGGAAATCTCCATGTCGGGTGCCAGGGGGAGTTTCTATGTCTCTTCCGATGGTTCAAACTTTACCAAGCTGGCGAACTTTTTCATAGTGATGGCTGGTGGCTGGAACAGGTACGAATTTGATATTTCCAGCTATATCGGCGGTAATGTCTATCTGAAATTTTATATCGTTGATAAAGGCAATGACAGAGGTTTTTATGTTGACGACATCTCCATCTCAGCCTTTACAAACACAGGCCAGTCAAGGACTTTGACCTTAGAGGCCAATGAATCTTCCGAAGGATCCTGTCCCTGGATTTACACATGGGACGGCACCAAATACGCTGCAAACAATGACATCTATTCAACGGCCCGCTATGCAGGCGGAGAATACCGTGATTACCTGGCAATTTCAAAACCCCTGGTTCCGGAAAACGGAAAGTATAAACTTCAGATAAACGAAGTGGCCTCCGACGAATCGTTTACCGATTTTCTCCAGCTGAATGTGATCGATCATGCCTCAAATGTAAAGGTGGCGCCTGATAACTTCGGGCATATTTTTGCTTACACGCCATCGCACCTCATGTCGCCGGTGAGCGCTGTTTCCAACGAGGGGTTAAATGTATTGGACTCTTTAAGCCTGGAAGACAGCCATGGCTTCAATGCTTACAGCCAGGATTATGTTGATGTTAATTTCGGGAATGCAGCTATCTCCTCGGGCGGCCGGATGATCGTTAAAATAATGGGTTTTCTTGATGGAACCGGTGCCGCAATGCCATTTGTCGGACCTCCTGCAATTGTTGTCCAGTCCCTGATCAATGGCATCTGGACAGAAGTAGGCAGAATGCATCCCCGCTTTGACTGGGATGTATGCGCTTTTGACGTGGCATCCTTTTCGATTAATCCCGGCGCACCGGTCCAGGTCAGACTGTTTTCAATATCACACGGCCGTAAATACTCCAACATCGATTATGTTGGGCTGGAAACAGGTCCTGAACCTTCCAAAAATGTTTTTGTTGCCCCTTTCACGGGTGCCACCTTCTCAGGAGGAAGTGTTTTAAACCTGTTGAATACGGCCAATAATCAATATGCCAATCTTAAACCGGGAAACCATATGAACCTGGAGTTTGATGTACCCGGACAGACTGCTTCAACCAGGAGTTTTGTTTTTACCAGCGAAGGATATTATATCCCCAGGGGCAGCACCTACTTTATTTCAACCTGGAGTGGCTCCGAATGGATTATCCATGACGGTTATTCCTTTTCAACCATCGACGAAACCAAGACTTTTGACATGTCACAATATTTGCCTGACTCTGATAATGATATGAAGGTCAGGATCTGGCAGGATTATGCTGAAGGGACCCAGTATCCTGCATACATTGACTTTGTCGGGATGCAGCAGAATGCCACGGTGGGCACGCTTGCCGAGGCAACGGATCTTGTGAATTTTGTAAGCATCATCCCTGAAACTTATGCTTCCGATGATATCCGTTTCAGTCTGGGTAACCAGGTCTATGAAAGGATGAGATGGACTGAATACAAATGGAGCGGTATCACAAATAACGGGGTTCCGGTCGTTTCAAATTTAAACGTTAATACATCAACCGGCGAAATGAGCTGGGTTTACACTGATCCTGAAACCGACCCTCAACAGCAGGTGTGCCTCCAGGTATGGACAGGTTCGCAAGGGTCAGGTTCCCTTTATTGGCTCCCCGCAACGTTTACCGGTACAGCAACATCACAAATCTATGCCGGAACTCCAATGGTTAATGGCGTTACCTATTATATGATGGTAAAGGCATACGACGGATATAACTGGAGCCAGTGGGTTGAATATTCCTTTGTTTATGACCAGGCATCCGCTCCGGGGGTTTACACGACAACCCCTACCGACATCACAACATCCACTGCTACATCCGGGGGAGACATTTACAGTGATGGAGGTGCGTATGTCACTGATCGCGGGGTCTGCTGGAGTACTTCGCCTAATCCTACTATCTCAAACAGCCATACGCACGATGGCGTGGACTTCGGCTCCTTTACATCGGGAATTACCGGATTAAGCGGTGCGCTCGGCGTAACCTATTATGTCAGGGCATATGCCACCAATTCAGTCGGAACAGGTTATGGACCGCAAGCGAGCTTCACGTATGGCCTGCCAATTGTTACCACCAATTCCGTGACAAGCATAACAGCCACTGATGCAGTATCAGGCGGTAATGCAATAAGTGACGGCAGTTTAGCCATCACTGCCCGCGGAGTATGCTGGAATACCTCAGGAACGCCTACCATCTCAGGCAATTTCACAGTAGATGGATCCGGTTTAGGTGCCTTCACCAGTTACATATCTGGCCTTACCTCCGGAACCTGGTATTATGCGAGGGCCTATGCCACCAATGCATACGGAACATCGTACGGCGGCGAAATGCATTTTGCTTTCAATGAAGGAGCTTTAACCGTTGATGCGGGTCTTGATGCCACAATCGCCGCCGGGGATGACTACATCCTGGCAGGCTCCACCACAGGGTCGACGGTATATCCGGTTACCACCTTTGGATGGACAACCTCCGGAGACGGGACTTTTGCCCCCAATACAACTACGACCTACTCGCCCACTTATACTCCCGGTTCGTCTGATATCATCTATGGCTTTGTTTCCATCACCCTTACGGCCAATTGCAACGATCCGGTAACCCCGTCATTGTCGGATGAAATGCGCCTGACCATTGAGGCCCCCCCGGAAGACCCACCAGTTTCGGGCACCCTGGCACCAACACCCGATATGGGCGTTTTTTGTGCCGGTACCTGGGTTTCAGCCACACTTACCGCCGGCAGCGGTGGCAATGGCGTTGACGAACTTGAAATGAGGACCTACGACGGCACAAACTGGTCGGCATGGAGTACCTATACCTCCGGTGATGACATTGTAACAACAGGTATAACCACAGTTGAAATCCAAACACGGCGACTGGCTGATTTTCAATCTCCTGCAGATTACAACACCCACAGCTGGAGTGCCGAAGATCCACCCCTTACTGGTGATCTGACCAAAGTGCCCGATGTTGCCACAGTTTTTGATGGTACCTTTGTTTCGGCAATTCTCATCCCGGGATCAGGCGGTAACGGAATAGACGCTTTGAAGTACCGAACCAAAACAGGCTTGATATGGTCAGTTTTCAGTGACTATATCTCTGGCACTGCCATATCCACGACCGGTTTAACCCGCGTAGAGGTGCGTACCTGGCGCGAATCCCCTGCATGCGGTGACGATTTTCAGGTTTTAGTGGATTGGGCAGTCGAGTTAAAACCTTCTGCAGGAACAATCGCAGCGAGCCAGACGATTTGCTACAACACCACCCCTGCGGCCTTCACCTCAACTTTGGATGGAACCGGGATCGGAACGATCTCCTACGAATGGCAGACCAATGCCAGCGGGAGTTACATCAACATCAGCGGGGCGACGCTGGCAACCTACCAGGCGCCAACGCTGACGGCAACGACCAGTTACCAGAGGAGAACGGTTGCCACTACAGGCGGTACCGATTACTATTCGGACTATACCACACCGGTCACAATTACCGTT
>CAIYJU010000120.1 GCA_903926565.1 uncultured Bacteroidales bacterium | reverse complement strand
GCCATTGAAGCCCAAAAGGGTGGTGCTGACCGTGTCGAACTCTGTGAAAACCTGCATGATGGAGGAACCACGCCCAGTGCAGGCACCATCCGGGTTGCACGGGAAAATCTTCACATTGATCTGTTTGTCATGATCAGGCCGCGCGGAGGTGATTTCCTCTATTCCGACCGGGAGTTTATGATCATGCGCGAAGACCTTCGGGAGGCTAAAGAACTTGGTGCAGACGGCGTTGTTTTCGGCATCCTGCTGCCCGACGGGTCCATTGATGTGGAACGAATGAAGCAACTGGTTGAGCTTGCCCTTCCAATGCAAGTCACCTGCCATCGTGCCTTTGACATGACTGCCAATCCTTACCAGGCGATGGAAGACTTGATTGGAATTGGTGTTGACCGTATCCTGACTTCAGGCCAGCAACCTACTGCCATGGAAGGAGCTGCGCTGATCAATACTTTAATCAGCAAATCAGCAGGGCGTATTGCCATCATGCCGGGAAGCGGTGTGAAGGAGCACAACATAGCCGGACTGATCGGTTCAACAGGTGCCGCGGAAGTTCATATTCACCTCGACAAGCAGGAATCAAGCCTGATGGAATTCAAACAGCAGGCGGTTTACATGGGTTTACCGGATCAATCGGAGTTCAGCCATATCGTGACAGATTGGGAAAGGATTAAAAAAGTCAGGGAGATGTTTCCGTAAGGACATCAATGACCTTTTGAACCCCCGTAACCGCTTTTTCCCTGATGATCGTCAGGTTTTGCACATAATATTGCGGTTCAGCCTCCGGGTCAACCAGGTACTTTGGCACCCGGGCATGAACGAATTGAAGCAATCCGGCTGCAGGATAAACTTTGAGTGAGGTTCCGATAACCAGGAAAATATCTGCACTTTTAACCATGGTGGTCGCCTCCATGATGTTGGGCACCTGTTCTCCAAACCACACGATATGCGGCCGGAGCTGCGAACCCTTTTCGCATAAATCACCCGGCCTGAGTTCCCATCCATCGAGCGTATACACCAAATCATCATCAATCGTTGAGCGCACCTTTTTCAGTTCCCCGTGAAGGTGAAGAACGTTTGAAGAACCAGCCCTTTCGTGCAGATCATCCACATTCTGGGTGATGATCTGAACGTTATAATGCTCCTCAAGTTTTGCAAGTGCAAAGTGGGCTCCGTTGGGTTCAACCTCATACAGTTGCTTTCGCCTGATGTTGTAAAAATCAAGCACAAGCTGAGGGTCACGATTCCAGGCTTCAGGACTGGCAACCTCTTCGATACGGTAGTTATTCCATAATCCGTCGGCATCCCTGAAAGTTTTAATCCCGCTTTCCTGGCTCATCCCGGCACCGGTAAATACCACAAGTTTTTTCATCACGCAAAGATAATGAACGAACTACAGGGAAATTTGCTATTTTCGAAGAAAAAAAACCGGTATGAAAAGATTGATCTTTGCATTGTTTCACCCAGTCGCCATCTCACTGGTACTTTGTACTTCTGCCTTTGCCCAAACCACACAGCCTCCCGACTGGGAAAACCCCCAACTGACAGGAATCAACAATGAATTGCCCCACGCCACTTTTCTGCCATTTGACAATGAAAAGGATGCCCTGAAGAATGATTGGACCGCCTCTCCATTTTATATGCTGCTTAACGGAACCTGGAAATTCAACTGGTCGGATACCCCCGACAAACGACCAGGGAAATTTTACGAAGATGGCTATGATGTTAGCAGCTGGAAAGATATCCAGGTTCCTTCCACCATCGAAATCCAGGGTTATGGGTACCCGGTTTACGTCAACCAGCCTTATGAGTTCAAACACCTCATGAAACCTGATCCGCCCAAGGTGCCACATGACTATAATCCTGTGGGTAGTTACCGGCGTGATTTCGAAATACCGGGAAACTGGGATAACAGGGAGGTCTTCCTGCACTTTGGCGCGGTAAAATCATTTTGCTACGTATATCTGAACGGGCAGCAGATCGGCATGGGAAAAGATGCCAAAACACCAATAGAATTTAACATTACCCGATATCTTCGCCCCGGGAAAAACACACTCGGTGTTGAGGTCTTCCGGTGGTCGGATGGCTCCTACCTTGAATGTCAGGACATGTGGCGCATGAGTGGGATTAACCGTGATGTATATCTTTATTCAACCCCGAAAACCAGGATCAGGGACTTTTTCGTAACCGGGGAGTTGTTTTCAAACTACCGGCATGGCATTTTAAAAGTTGATGTAATCATCAGCAGCAAAGGCATCAATCCACCGCCCGACCTCGACAGGCCGTTCCTGCAACCGGTTTACACACTGGATATTGCATTGTATCAATCGAAAGGGAGCAAAACACCAGAACTTACTGAAACACTTGAATTCAATCCCAATGACCTGAAGGAAGACACACTGTTCCTGGAAAAGTTCATCCCGGATCCCCGCCAGTGGAGTGCCGAAATCCCAAACCTATACCATCTCGTGCTTACCCTGAAAGATGAGTCGGGCAATATCCTTGAATCTGCAGGTTGCCGCATGGGATTCAGGTCATCGGAGGTTAAAAACGGGCAATTCCTGGTCAACGGAAAGCCCGTTTTAATTAAGGGAGTGAACCGGCATGAACATGACCCCATTTCCGGACATGTTATTTCCAGGGAGTTGATGATCAAAGACATCCGACTGATGAAGGAGGCAAACATCAACACCGTGCGGACAGCCCATTATCCGAACGATCCATACTGGTACGAGCTGTGCGATGAGTATGGATTGTATGTGATTGATGAGGCCAATATCGAATCGCATGGCATGGGCTACGATCCCGACCGCACCCTGGGAAACAAACCCGAATGGCTGAAAGCCCACATAAACCGGACTGAACGCATGGTAGAGCGCGACAAGAACCATCCCTGCGTGATCATCTGGTCTCTTGGAAATGAGGCCGGTAACGGGTGCAATTTTGAAGCCACGTATGATTGGGTAAAAAAACGTGATAACAGCAGACCGGTTTGGTATGAACGGGCTGAACAAGGCGCCAATACAGATATTTTCTGCCCAATGTACTGGGCCCCGTGGGATTTGAAGTGGTATGGCTATTCCCGCCAGCTCCGCCCGCTGATCATGTGCGAATATGCCCATGCGATGGGAAACAGCACGGGTAATTTCAAGGATTACTGGGATGTCATCGAAAAATATCCGCAACTGCAGGGAGGGTGCATCTGGGATTGGGTGGACCAGGGAATCCTGCGCCGGGGAGACTCTACCAATCAAAAGAAGAGCTATCTTTTCGGGGGTGATTTCGGCCCGAAAGATGTTCCCAGCGATGGAAATTTCATGTGCAACGGCATCGTTTTTCCCGACCGGAAGCCTCATCCGGGGTATTGGGAAGTAAAAAAAGTTTACCAGAACGTGAAATTCAACCTGAAAGATTCAGGAAAAGTATCGTTCGAAGTAGTCAACAAATATGATTTCTACGACCTTTCAAACACAATGATATCATGGGAACTGCTGAGCAATGGAAAAATTGTCCTCGGCGGAAACCTGCCATCATTTACGCTTCACCCTCACGAATCAAAGGAACTCAGCATCACCTTGCCTGAACTTAAACCGCAGGCTGAAACTGAATATTTTATCAATGTTTATCTGAAAACCACAGCCCCTGATGGGCTGCTTAAGTCAGGACATACACTTGCCTCTGCACAATTCCAGTTGCCAACCCGTGGCGCGAAGATCGGGATGTTCATGGCAGGGAAACATCCATCACTGTCGGTTAAAGAAGATAATTCGGCTGTTTCCATTGACTGGGACCAGTTTTCTATCATGTTCGACAAAAAGGATGGAACACTCTCTTCATGGAAATTCAAGGGAGAGGAGATGATCGTTCGGGGACCACTCCCCAATTTCCGCAGGGCTCCCACCGACAATGACATCGGCAACGGTATGCCAAAACGCTGCCAGACCTGGTTTGAAGCTTCGGAAAAACGAAGGGTGGTTGCCGCCGATGTGAAGCAAATATCAACAGGAGAGGCCGTATTCACAGTTCAATTTGCATTCCCTGATTCGATTGCAACAGAAACGGTTGCATACCGTATCCAGTCGGAAGGCAAAGTAACCGTCACGGCAACGCTGAAACCGTTGAAAGCAAAACTGCCTGAATTGCCCCGCTTCGGCATGAATATGCAGATCAACCCCGGATTCCGGAATATCGCCTGGTATGGCCGCGGGCCATGGGAAAACTATTGCGACCGCAACACAGCCTCTTTCGTCGGAATTTACCGCAGCACGCCTGACAGCCTTTTCATCCCATACATTCGTCCCCAGGAGAACGGGTATAAAACGGATGTGAGGTGGCTGACACTGGAAAACAGCAAACACACAGCGCTGAGGTTTACCGGACAACCCCTGATCAGTTTCAGCGCACTTCCATATTCCTATGATGACATGAAAGGGTTCAAACAAGGCGGCAAGCACCTTCACGACCTGGTAAAAGAGCCATTTATCGACCTGAACATTGATTATAAACAGATGGGTGTAGGCGGTGACGACAGCTGGGGTGCCCGTACCCATGATAAATATACGCTACCGGCAGGGGAATATGGGTATTCGTTTACCATGGAAGCTATAGAAACCGGTGATCTGATGAAATAACTAATAGAAAATCAATCTTTGTCCTTGAGAATTAACCGGAGGGAGGTGTCGCCTGTGAAATAGTTCCAGGCCCAGTTGATGAAGATGATCAGTTTGTTGCGCACGCTGAGGATCAGCATCAGGTGAAGAAACATCCAGGTAAACCAGGCCAGCCGGCCTTTAAAGGAGTAAAACGGAAGGTCTACAACTGCCTTGTTCCGCCCGATAGTGGCCATTGCGCCAAGATTGGTGTATTCATACGCCGCCATAGGTTTTCCAAGGATTATTGCTTTCAGATTCCTTGCCAGGTTTTTCGCCTGGTTAATGGCCACATTTGCGACCTGCGGATGTCCTTTGGGGTAATTTGGTGTTTCCATGTACGCGATGTCGCCCACAGCATAAATATCACTGCAGCCCTCAGCCAGGTTGAACCGGTCAACCCTTATGCGGTTTCCGGGCATCAGCACATCCTCCTGTAAACCTTCAATGAGATTGCCTGTTACACCTGCTGTCCAGATAACCTGCCTGCTTTTGATGATATCGCCATTGCTCAGCAACACCGTGCCGCCGTCATAATCTTTCACAAAAACCTTTGTAACCACCTCGACTCCCATCGACTTCAGGTACCCCATGGAAGCGCTCCTGGCGAGTTCGCTCATGTTTCCAAGGGTGTTGGCACTCCCTTCCAGCAGGATGATGCGGATCCTTTTGACATCTGCTGCATTAAAATCTTTCGGGAGAATTTTCCGTTTGATCTCAGCAAATGAGCCGGCCAGTTCAACCCCGGTCGGGCCTGCACCAACGATCACGATGTTGAGCAGGTATTCCTTCTCCGCTTGTGTGGCAGACAGGAGCGCTTCGAAATTCCCCAGGATGGTGTTGCGGATTTTAATGGCGTCGTACGTGGTCTTCAACCCGTAGGTGTATTTCTCCAGGTTGCTGTTTCCAAAAAAATTGGTTTTGCAACCTGTTGCAATGATCAGGAAGTCAAATGGGAAGTCACCGATCGTTGTCGAAACCGTTTTCGTTTCCTTTTGTACTTTCAACACCCGGGCCAGCCTGATTTGCGTATTTTTCCTGTTCCTGAAAAGTTTTCTCAGAGGGAACGAGATGCTGGTGGGTTCCAGTTGTGATGTAGCCACCTGGTAGAACAGCGGCTGGAACTGATGGTGGTTGAGCCGGTCGATCAGCAGTATTTCAAACAAGGCAGGATCCAGGTTCCTGACAAGCTGAACCCCGGCAAACCCGCCGCCGATGATGATAATTTTTTTCAGGGTGGAGGGGTTTTATATTGCGAAACGTTTTACATCGGCCGGGGTGATGGCACCATCGCAAAGAATTGCAAGTCGCTCGACCACATTTTTCAGTTCTCGTATGTTGCCTGTCCAGCGGATCTCCTTTAACACATCCATGGCTTCAGGTGAAATTTCCATGATTGGTTTGCCCATGCCCGTGCAAAAATCTGCAATAAACTGATTCACCAGCAATGGGATATCATCGGATCTTTTAAAAAGTGGCGGCACTTCAATGACGATCACGCTCAGCCGGTGATAGAGGTCTTCACGGAATCTCTTATTGGCGATTTCTTCACGGATGGCTTTATTTGTAGCGGCAATCACCCTGACATCTACCGGTATCTCCTTTTCACCACCAACACGGGTGATCTTGTTCTCCTGCAGCGCCCTGAGCACTTTTGATTGTGCAGAAAGACTCATATCGCCGATCTCATCAAGGAAGAGCGTGCCTCCGCTGGCCTGTTCAAAATCACCCTTATGCTGCTTGATGGCGGATGTGAACGACCCCTTTTCATGTCCAAACAACTGGCTTTCAATTAACTCATCCGGAATGGCTGCACAGTTTACTTCGATAAACGGCCCGTTGTTCCTGTTGCTCAATGCATGCAGATGCCTGGCAACCAGCTCCTTCCCTGTTCCGTTCTCTCCGGTTATTAAAACCCGTGCATCGGTGGGGGCTACTTTTGAAATCATCGACCGGATCTGCATCATGGGTTCACTCAATCCGATCATCTCGTAATTGGCTCCGATCCTGCGTTTTAGCAAACGTGTTTCATCAACGAGACGGTTACGGTCAAGGGCGTTGCGCAACGCCACCAGGAGGCGATTCAGGTCGATGGGCTTGGAGATGTAATCGTAAGCGCCTTTTTTCAGGGCCTCCACCGCGGTCTCGATCGTGCCATGACCGGAGATCATGATAACAGGGGCATCAGAAATTTCAAGTATTTTAGAGAGCACCTCAATGCCGTCCATTTTAGGCATCTTGATGTCGCACAGGATGGTGTCATACTTTTTATCCCTGATCATCTGCAAACCGGCTTCTCCGTCTACAGCTTCATCAACCAGGTATTTCTCATATTCCAGGATCTCCCTCAGGGTGTTCCTTATGCTTTTTTCGTCGTCTATTACCAGGATTCCGGGCATGGAATGTATAAATTTTATTTTATTGAGCTATTGGGCCAGATTCTAAATGCAAAATTAGTGCTGTTCCGCTTAATTAAAGGTATTATCAGAATGTAACTACCTTAGACTTTCTAATTGATTTGATATTTTGTAAGCAGTTCTTTCAATGACATTTAATATGGTTAATTCTCAAATAATGACACATTTTGTTTCCCTCTGTGGTTCTCCGTGTCTTCTCAGTGAACCTTCTATGTTGCAAAACAAGAGAAAACTAAAAAGTATATTCTTTGATTTTGATTTTTACGAGCTTTTATCTTGATTTTAATTCAGTTATGATATTTTTTATATTTTTGACTTGTCAAAATAAACGG
>CAIYJU010000119.1 GCA_903926565.1 uncultured Bacteroidales bacterium | reverse complement strand
TAATTCGGAACAAAGAACAACTGCAACTCATCCCCATCACGGGTGTCGGTAAAATCGAGGTATTTCGCACGGTATAGTCGCTCTTCCTCTGAACGATCCATGAAATAGCCCTGTTCTGTGAGATTCTTTCGAAACTCATCAGAAATCTCATCTCCCTCAAGGAAATTGCTCAGCATTGTACCTTCTGCAGGGCTTAAAATATCTGCACTGCCTGTAAGCAGGTTTATGATGAAATAATTATCTGATCCCCTGATCCTGGAAACAATATTGTGAGTGGAATATGTCATTGCATTAATAACTGCTAATCATGACAACCTACAATGGTCTTCGATGTTTTGGCACAACACTGGGCAACTTTTTTGGATGTTGCTTTTTTAACTTCAACCTTTTTTTTAACCAGATTTTTCATACGTTTAGTTTTGTTGTTTATAATTGATTATTAACTGTTTGATTTACTCTTCAGACCTGCAGGAGCAGGAATCTTTTTTACCGGCAATGGTGAAACTGGCTACTTTGGCATTTCCTTTAGTATAAGGAGCAGATTCTTCAATAATTTCAACCGTTGAGAATCCGGCATTGTCAAGTTGTTTCATATATTCGTCACGTGTTACAGAGCCGGCCCAGCATTCTGCCACTGCCACGGGATCATTCCGGTATTCATCGGCAATTGCAGTTATGGCATAGATATCACTGATCACAAATCTTCCGCCATTCTTCAGGATGCGGTAAATTTCATTCCAGACTGCCTGCTTGTCGGCAGCGTGATTTAGTGTGCAATTTGATATAACCAGATCTGCAACCTGGTCGGGAAGTGCAAGGTTCTCCAGTTCGCATTGGATAAAGCTGACATTGGCGACACCAAATTTTGCTGCATTCCGGCGTGCTTTTTCAAGCATCCCGTCTGAAATATCAATGCCATAAACAAAACCAGTTTCACCTGCCAGTTCTGCCATACGCAGCACATCTGTTCCCCGGCCGCTGCCCAGATCAACACATATTTCACCGGTTGCCGGGGCTGCATAATTTATCGCACCACCGCATGAAAGACAGCATTCTGATTCTGCCAGCCCGGTGTACCTGTCGTTTATCTCTTTTATTTCCATTAATATTTCTTTTGGTATACAAATGTGTATGAATATCTCAGAGATTATATCGGCGATCGAATTCTTTCAGCAAATAGTCCCTGGTTTTAACCCCGACAATCCGCTTAACCTCTTTCCCGTTCTGAAACAGGATCATTGTCGGAATGCTGCGGATGCCGAACCTTGCAGCAGTGGCCTTTTGCTCGTCAACATTGACCTTGGCGATAGTAACTTTCCCGTTCACTTCTGCGGCTACCTCATTCAGCACAGGAATCATCATTTTACACGGCATGCACCAGGAGGCCCAGAAATCAACCAGGACCAGCCCGGCTTTTGTTTTATTCAGAAAATTCTGATCTGTCAGGATGACAACCTGGTCACTGTCCTTAACATCCTTCAGATTTTTCATCTTTTGCCTGGCATTCAGGAATAGAAAACCTGTCAGGATTATCAGTGCTCCGATAATAATAATTGTAGTCCACATGGGTTAATATATTTGAGGGAGCAAAGGTAATAATAAAAAATCAATTAGTGATACTTAAGCGATTTAATATTTGAAAATAGCTGTTGGATGGCTATCTCTGAGTATTTTAACAGAATGATACTTAATCCAGCTGAAACCATTTGTCCGGATGCATGATGGCTGAAGAGCTGTTTTTATAGGAGAATTCGTTTGTATGCCGGTTGTATGTGTAATCCAGTGACCACTGTTGATAATTTTTCTCAATTTTCCTCAATGCATCCATGATAAAAAGTAGTTCCTGGTCCTTCATGGTAGGATGAAGTGAAAGCCTTACCCATCCGGGTTTTTCCGATAAGTCACCGTTATTTATCTTTTCTGTAATCGTCCTTGACATCGAATGACTCACATCCAGCAGATAGTGACCATACGTTCCGGCACATGCGCAGCCACCGCGCATCTGGATGCCAAAACGGTCACTGAGAAGTTTAACTATCAGGTTATAATGGAGCGGTGTGAGGTAGAATGAGATGATCCCCAGCCGTTGTTCAACATGATCGGCAAGAATATGAAGATTGGGGATACTTCTCATTTCCTTAAAGGCCAGCCGGAGGAGTTCCTCCTCACGCTCATGCATATTGCTGGTACCCATCTGGTTTTTTAATTCAATGGCAAGGGCGGTCTTTATGGTCTGCAGGAACCCGGGCGTCCCGCCGTCCTCCCGCAGTTCAATATCGTCAATGAACTTATATTCACCCCAGCGATTGGTCCAATCCACGGTCCCCCCCCCGGGCTGATCAGGTACTTTTGAATGATATAAGGCAGAATCAAACACCAGCACTCCCGACGAACCGGGACCGCCCAGAAATTTATGCGGTGAGAAAAAGATTCCATCCAGTTTCTCCATTGGATGAGCGGGATGCATATCGATGGGGTCATATGGGGCAGATGCCGCAAAATCGATGAAAATCACCCCACCGTGTTCATGCATCAACCGGGCCATGTCATAATAGGGTGTCCGTATCCCGGTTACATTGGAACATGCGGTGAATGAACCGATTTTTATTTTGCGGTCGCGGTATTTTATCAATGCCTCCTGAAGCCGGTTCAGGTCAACCAGCATGTCCTTGCCGGGTTCAATGATCACCACATCTGCAGCTGTTTCATACCAGGATGTGTGGTTGGAATGATGCTCCATGTGGGTTATAAAGACCACCGGCCGGTCATTGTCCGTCAAACCTGATTTGGGTGCAGTTGTCCCGTTATTTTTCAATCCAAGGATGCGTTGAAATTTGACGATGGCACCGGTCATGCCAAAGCCGGTTGTCATGATCACATCTTCCTTGCCGGCATTCACATGACTTTTAATTTTCTGATGGGCAAGGTGGTAGGCTTCTGTCATTAACCGACCGTTCTCACTTGTTTCGGTATGGGTATTGCCGACAAACGGACCGAATGTGTGTATTATGGTATTTTCAATGGGAAGATAAAGCCTGCCGCTGGCAATCCAGTCGGCATAAATCATCGTTTTTCGTCCGTAAGGCGTATCAAAACGAACTTTATTCCCGATAATGTTTTTCCGGAACTTATTAAAATTATTCTCCTGGTTCATAATGGTATCTGAGCCTTAAGGACTACAGCTTGTGTTGGATTCCCGGAGGAGTGTTTTATTCAGGAATTCCATGATGGCCCTTGTAATGATAACTTCCTTTGTGAGAATGACCTCTATCTGGTTTGAGATAAAAAATTGTTGAATTTTTTCTGAAGCAAAATTCACGATTATACGGGAACAATCCATCAGGTTATGTAGTTCACCAAACTCCGGTGTGAGAACGTCGCTAAGTTTGTTCCAGCGGAGTTCTTCATTCAGAATTTCGCCCCCTTTGATTGTGAAAATCAAATATCCTTTTGGGTTTTTGACTGATGCTGACAACATGATACCATCATCAGTCGGAATTGCTATTTTCATGGTTGCCAGCTATTAATATTAATACCTTGATTTGAATGACAAAGTTATGCACTCATGGCCATTAAAGAACAAGTATTTGTGTGATAATTAATCATTTATGGGTGTGATAATCCAAAGACTTTTATGTGATAATGATGCTGTGAATAAGTGATATTTGTCACACCAATATGTGATTATTTGTTGTTACTTTGCATTTCTGAAATATTCACACAGATAGTTAAGGACCATGATGATCTCCGATTTTAGTGCTCAGGTAAACAGCTGCCGCGATTGCTCGGAAAAATCCTGTGCTGCCGCCATACTTCATATCAATGAGCTCGACCGTATCAGGGAAAACAGCCGGGCAACTGCATTTAAAAAAGGGGAAAATATGGTTCATGCCGGATCGATGACCTCTCATATTATTTATCTGAAATCCGGGCTCGTCAAGGAGTTTGTCAAGGGTGCGAATGACAGGGAACAGATTTTACAAATTGTGAGTAAGTTCACCTACCTGGGGCTGCCTTCTTTGTTCGGTGATCGCGTCAACCACTATTCTTATGCCGCACTTACCGATGTAACCGTGTGTTATATCGATGTGAATATTTTCAACCAGCTTATCCGTGAAAATGGCAACTTCGCCTACGAAATCCTGGTTTCAGTGAGTCGCGACAGTTTAAATAATTTTCATCGGTTCATGAGCCAGTCGCAAAAGAAAATTTATGGCCGGGTGGCAGATGCAATCTTTTACTTCTCAAAAATCGTTTTTGAACAGGATTCGTTTGAATTGCCATTTACAAGGCAGGAGTTTGCCGACCTGATCGGACTTTCAAGAGAGAGTGCGACCCGGGTACTGGCCAAATTCAAGGATGACGGCATACTCTCCATTGATGGCCGGAACATTGGAATCCTCAATCCGGAAATGCTGACACAGATCAGCAAGCACGGTTAAGAAGCTAACCGGGCTTTAGCGACCTGTTTGATAACTAACGAAGAAGTATGCAAATTGTAGCTTTTCTAATTGCGTTGCTGGTATCATTGACCCTCATGGAAATGATGTTTGCGATGGGGCTGCGGCTTACATTCACCGAACTCGCCGGTTCAATCATCAGTTCACCGTGGCTTGTTTTACGGGCTGTTATTGCGAACTACTTAATCATCCCGGGGTTAACCCTCCTGGTATTATTAATATTTCATACACCTCCGCTTATTGCAATTGGTTTTTTACTTCTTGCGGTATGCCCGGCTGCACCTTACGGACCGCCCTTTACAGCAATTGCCAGGGGAAATCTCAGCCTTTCGGTCAGCCTGATGGTCATCCTTGCCGGATTCTCTGCCATTCTTGCCCCATTACTGCTTTATTTTTTGCTTCCCATTGTTGCACCGGGCAATTTCTCTCTGAAATTTGACACTTTACGGCTGGTCAGTACACTTTTCATGATTCAGCTTCTTCCCCTTTGCCTCGGGCTTGCGATCAGGCAGTGGAAGCCTTTGCTTGCCGGTAAGCTGGCAGTGCCTTCAAGCCATCTCAGTAAATTGCTGAATGCGTTGATGGTGATAGCAATAGCAGTTGTTCAGGTGAGGTCCCTGGCTGAGATCGGTCTTTCCGGATTCATCACCATGGCGGCCTTGCTTTGTACCTGTCTTATTACAGGATGGTTGATGGGCTGGCCCGGGAATGAAAATCGTAAAACATTGACAATCACAACATCTCTGCGAAATATGAGCCTCAGCATTGTGATTGCATCCAGTTCTTTCCCGGGTTCACCTGCGGTAACCACAGTGCTTGCATATGCCTTTGTTTCGGGGACGGGACTGCTGTTCCTTGTCATGTGGTGGCGATTCAGAGGCTCCGTTGCCGGTGTAAATACCCATTGATAGGTAATCGGGTTATTAGATTATTCCAGCCAGGGTAACTATTTTTGCATCATTTATAAATGATTTATTATTTTTGTTTTCCTGCCTTCATTAGAAGTTGGGAGAAGGTTTTTATTTGTTTTTTTTAGTATTATTTTTACTGCAGATTATGGATATGTCACTTTAATTAAATACATACAATGAAAATTACCAGACTATTTTTTACAGTTTTAATTGCAGCTGGTGCAATCCTGCTCCATTCCTGTGAAGCACCGTCAACGCTTACGTCCTGGAAAAACCCGGACAGCAAAACGCAGGTATCAAAGGTGGTGGTTATGCCATTGTTTGAAAAACTGGAATACCTGAAGCCATTCGAACAATCAGTGGTCGCTACTTTTATGTCAAAAGGCCTCAAATCGGCTGGCTCCCTTGAACTAATGGATCCGGGTATCAAATATCCTATTGACGAAATTAAACACAGGTGCGACAGTATTGGTGCTGATGCAATCCTGCTATTCATCTTTAAAGGAATCGATGAAACTGAAAGCTATATTCCACCGACTACCTATTATTCAGGTGGATATGGCGGATATGGCGGTTATTGG
>CAIYJU010000118.1 GCA_903926565.1 uncultured Bacteroidales bacterium | reverse complement strand
TTCGGACAAATCCGTGCCAATGGTGGTCAGGTCCGCAAAGGCGAAAAGTCCACCCTGATTGTCTTCTGGAAGAAAACTGACTTGAAAAACGCCAGTACCGGGGAAACAGACAGCAAATTTATCCTCCGGTACTATCACATTTTCAATAGTGAACAGGCTCACTTCGATGATACCGGCAAACAGAAAATTGCCGAGCTGGACAAAGCGACAATCGACCGCAAATCCGCTCAATTTGTACCGGCAGAACAGATTATTTCAGGTTTTAAAGGAAGACCTGAAATACATTATGTCAATCTTGACGTCTCTCCAAGCTATTCACCGGTGGCTGATCTGATCACCTGCCTTCGGAAAACCAGTATGCCACGGCTGAAGATTTCTACAGAATAATTTATCATGAGCTTGGTCATGCCAGTGGCCACCCGAAGAGATTGAACCGGTTTGAGGCATTCCACAACAATTTTGGCGACGAACTCTATTCCAAAGAAGAGCTGATCGCAGAACTTTGCTCTTCATTTCTGGCCGACAGGGCCGGATTGAAAAACAGGCAGCGCAATTCAAATGCTTATCTCAACTCCTGGGCAACATCACTTCGCGACAATCAGAAATGGATCATGTGGGCCGCTTCCCGGGCTGAAAAAGCTGCTGAATATATTCTCGGCACTGAGCAGGTCATCCTTGATGAAGAAGAAGTTCAGGTACCTGAATTCGCTGATGAGGTTGCACCTTTCTAAAAGATAAATTTCCAGCCGTGGACGGGAGTTCACGGCTATTTTCATTCATAAATAAACACCAATAAAATGAGCTACAAAGGAAGATCACTGGATCCCAGGCAAATGACATCACGCTTCGCCGGCACATGTTACACCTGCAAAAAACCGATTAAAAAAAGCGAAGAGATCATATACTGGCCAAATGGCAACCATGCCGAACATTTTGCATGTGGCGAAGCTGATTACCGCCATTCGTTGGCATCATTTCAGGATGAGGAGAACTACAACAATCAATATCCATCCTGGTGATTGAAGGCAGTCCCGGTTCCGGCAGTTCGGAACCGGGACTGCCTTTTTTTATTCGTACTTCACGGGAGAAACGCTTTTTCTTTGTTACTGCACCGGCAAAGAAAAAGCCTGGCAAAAAGAAAACCGGATGAAAACGGGGAGCTTTTTAAAGGAAAAAGCACCAAAAACCCCACGCACTATACTCAAAATTCACTGCAAAGGTAACCTCATGAAAATATCGTGTCACTAAAGGCGGCTCACATGGTCGTCTGATCATGGCTCTTGGTGAGCCTCCCGTTGGGTTCATTCAGATTGAAAAACCAATCTGACCCGAACCTTTGTTCCAGAATTTTCATTCCGGTATTTGGTAAGGCAGAAATTTTTCTTAACCGGCGAGCCAGATGCCAAAATAAGTCCTTGGGGCACAGGGCAAAACACATGTCAAAGTTATCATCAGTTCTCAAGCCGACAAACGGTAAATCACAGCCAGGTCAGGTCATGGTTGTCAGGCCAAGTTTCTCATCATTTCAGACTGAACCAGCCGAAGAAGCTGCAGTCGATGAAGTCCCCGAACCAGTCGCAGAAGTGAAGCCGGAGCCGGTCGCAGTTGTGAAACCGGAATTGACCCTCATGGAGAAGATCCTCAAAGTTGAAAATCTCCAGCTCATCATAGAAAAAAGAGCCAAGTTGGTGCAAACCCGCTCTGAACTGGAACGTTTCCAGATTTCATCCAACGATTTCAACTGCTCCATGCGGCTGAATGACTCCGATGGGAATGTTTTCACCACAAGCTTCACCCCTGGAGTTAAAAAGGTGATTGATTTTCTAAAGTCATCATTTGATGGTAGCATTTCAGACGCTGAAGAGAAGATCAACTTCTGATGATTCGGGAGTTCCACCCTTGGGGGGTGGAACTCCCGTTTTTTTTGATCGTAAGACAATATAATTCTGTGTCGTTGTCCTGGATACCATCATTGTTTGAGATGCCGGTTTTATTCCTTTGTTGATGAAAGTTGTCTATAATTCTTAAATGGCAGACAAGATGGCGAAGTATTTCTCATGGGGTTAACTTCATGGAAAATCAGAGGTATTATTATTAAGATTGAAATTGATGACTTCAATACTTATTGCTACGGTTTTAGTTGGTAAAAAATATTTATTCAGAGTTTGCACCAAGAAAACACCATTATAATAATTTCCATGGCGTACACAACTCCCTAAGAGATAAACCATGAAGCATGATTTGCAACGATATAACTGTTATTTATTTAACTTTCAGATGAAATGAGCAGAAAGTTATTTACGGATAACCGTAATTGACAAGCCAATATTATTAGTTATATTGTAACTAATCAGTCCTATTTATAATGCGCGATTACATTGAGGGCTTGCAGCACATCTTGTTTGTTTTTGATGGCTGTTTCGATAATGGATCTCAGGATGGCAAAGTTCTCGGCGGCAAACATAGTCTTAAATTGG
>CAIYJU010000117.1 GCA_903926565.1 uncultured Bacteroidales bacterium | reverse complement strand
GGCCAACATAACCTATCAGTACGATTCACATTATGATACAGCAAACCTTTATGCCTTCAACATTATCCTGCATGTGTACTTTGAAACGGCCCGGGCCAAAACCAAAACTGAAAGTTCTGAAAAACCGGTATATGACCAGCCACCTGACGACCAATAGATCACGATAAAAAGACCATAAACCATTCTAAACATTAAACACTCAACCTGATACTAATGAAAAAATCTTTACTGTTCGCTGCATTGTGCTTTCTTACTATTCAGGCCTTCAGCCAGGTCTATACGAATAAAATTGTTGGTTCAAAAAATGAATCACTTAAGGATAGTATTGAAAAAAAAGGATACCCTTACGCTTTGCCGATCTGGGGTAAAAAAGCTGCGGCGAAGGGCTATCAGCTCCCATATTCTGCGGGGATCAGCGTAAATTATTTCTGGCAGGAATCCAGCCTGATCATCGACAATCTCATGGTAGGCTTCAACAACGGGGAAATGCACAACCTGGATGAGATCATCCGGTTCGATGATGCGAAAGCAACTGCCAGTTCCATCAACATCAGGCCGGATATCTGGGTCTTCCCCTTTTTAAATGTGTACGGGGTTTTTGCAAAAGCCAAAACATCAACAGCCATTAATGCCGGGGTGTGGCTTCCCGATTTTGACAGCACCTGGTCGCAGGTTGGTTCCATTTCAACAACCGCCAGGTTTGACGCCACGGCCCTTGGTTTTGGCATCACGCCGACCTTTGGCGCAGGCGGTATATGGATCGCCCTCGACATGAATTTTGTCTGGACCGATGTGAGCGCGCTTGAAAAGCCTGTTTTCACCTTTGTCTTTGACCCCAGGGTTGGCAAGACCTTCCAGTTTAAAAACCCGAACATGAACATCGCCGCCTGGGTGGGTGCTTTCAGGGTTAATTTTACATCTAATACGGTGGGTTCGATAAACCTTTCAGAAGTTTTACCTGTCAGTGAATTACAGGCAACAGTTGACCAGGGATTTGTAAAAGTCGGAGAAACGTCGCAGCAGGTAACTGCTTGGTGGGATGGACTTACCCCGGTTGAGCAAAAGAACCCGGTCAATGTATCGAAGTATGAGGCAGCCAATAAAGCCCTGGCTAAAGCAAGTGATGTATTGACTGCCGCAGATGCAGCATTGAATGATGGCAACAGTGCCACGGTTCAGTACTCACTGGAGAAATCCCTGAAAAACAAATGGAATTTCGTCATCGGCACCCAGTTCCAGATCAACAGGCATTTTATGCTGCGGGCGGAGTATGGTTTCCTGGGCTCACGGAACCAATTCATCGGGGGGTTACAATACCGTTTCGGGTTGTAGCCTGTTTTGATTCAGTGTAAATAATATTATTCATTCGTTCTAAAGGCAATCAATCATGAAAATACAGAAAATACTCATACCGGTTATGGCCATCATGCTGGTTTCACAGGTGATGCAAGGCCAGGTCCTGATATCATTGATCTTTGGGGATAAACTCAATTCTCCGACATTAAAATTCGGGCTCGATGGCGGAGCAAACTTTTCTACAATCAGCAATCTTAGCGGGGCAAAGTACCGTACCGGGTTCAACCTGGGCTTCTATTTTGATTTCCTGTTGAAAAAAGGTAAACCATGGTATCTCCACACGGGGGTATTGGTTAAATCCGCATTGGGAGCAAACAGGATTACTCCATACCATCTTACCAATGCTGATTCCACGGCGCTTGACAGCCTCTTCAGCAATGGTACCGTTGACCGGAAATTAAGTTATTTCAATGTACCCATCCTGATAAGATACTCGATAAAGAAAAAGTTGTTTATTGAGTTTGGTCCGATGCTTAGCCTGGGGTATAAAGCCAATGATATCTTTACGACTGAAATTGAAAACAAGGAAGACCTTTCCTTTGATAATGATGTAAAAGATCAGTTTGTAAAGTTGGATGTCGGAGGCATGGCCGGTATCGGGTATGCCATTGATGCCCTGAATGGGATGAATTTTGGCCTTCGTTATTACTATGGCTTTATGGATATTGTGAAAAACAACCCCGGCGACCCACAGCGAAACTCTTCATTCTATCTATTTGCAAGCATTCCTATCGGAGCCGGCGAAAAAGCAAAAGCAAAAAACGCTGCGAGGGCAAAGGAGAAGAAAATGAAGCAGGAACAAAAACTGAAAGAGCAGCAACAGGGGAAGGAGAAATAACACAAAGGTTAAAATGATAAAATTTTACGACTAATACATCAATAATTAAAAACTTTAAAACCATGAAAATAATTATTGTAGGCGGAGTGGCCGGTGGTGCCTCATGCGCAGCACGCCTCCGCAGATTGGATGAAAAAGTGGAAATCCTGATGGTGGAACGCGGACCCTATGTTTCGTATGCGAACTGCGGACTGCCTTATCATGTTGGCGGAACAATCGAACAGGAGTCTAGTCTGCTTGTGGCGACTGAACAAATGTTCCGTGCATTATTCACGGTCGATTGCCGCACCAGCTGCGAGGTAGTCGGCATCGATGCCAAACTAAAAACAGTGGAGCTTAAGAATCACCTTACCGGTGAAGTAACCACTGAAAAGTACGACAAGCTATTGCTGTCACCGGGATCTGCGCCAATCCGTCCACCGCTGCCGGGCATCGATCTTCCCGGGATATTCTCTGTTAGAACCGTTCCTGATGCCAGGAATATTAAAGCGTGGCTTGACCGGGATGTTGACCGGTCAGTTGGTAATTCGTTCACTGGCAATGATACGATTTCTAAACCCAAGCAGGCAGTGGTAGTCGGAGGTGGATTCATCGGCCTCGAAATGGTGGAAAATTTTATTGAACGCGGTCTCAAGGTAACGCTGGTCGAGAAACTGAACCAGGTCATGCCGCCTCTCGATCCGGAAATGGCTCGTCTCGTTGAGGGTTACCTGAAAAAACATGGCGTCAATGTTGAACTCAGTGACGGTGTGGCCGGATTCAGAAAATCGGCGACAGGTTCGCTTGAAGTTCTTACCGAATCAGGAAAAGCACATCCGGCAGACATTGTTGTATTAGCCATTGGCGTGAGGCCTGAGACTGCACTGGCAAAAATGGCCGGGATTGAGATTGGCAAACTCGGCGGTATGCGCGTGGATGAGCAGATGCGCACCTCCGACCAGGATATCTTCGCAGTTGGCGATGCAGTCGAAGTTAAAAACTTCGTTACAGGCGAATGGGCGCTCATCCCGCTGGCCGGGCCTGCAAACCGCCAGGGCCGTATTGTAGCTGATGTGATCGCCGGACGCAACTCCCGTTTTCGTGGCACCCAGGGCACTTCGATCTGCAAGCTTTTTGACGCGGCAATTGCCCAGACCGGGGTCAGCGAAAAGCAGCTTATCGGGCTTGGGGATACAGATTATGAGAAGATCTACCTCTATCCGAATTCACATGCCGGGTATTATCCGGGGGCAAAACTCTTACCCATGAAGGTCATATTCCGGAAATCCAGCGGACTCGTACTTGGCGCACAAATTTTAGGAGAGGATGGCGTTCCCAAGCGGATCGATTCCTTCGCCATGGCCATCCAGATGGGTTGCACCATTTACGATCTGGAAGAGTCTGAACTGTGTTATGCACCGCCATACGGCACTGGTAAGGATCCCGTCAACTTCGCAGGGATGATTGCCGCCAACATTCTCCGGGGCGACATGCCGGTATGCCACTGGGACACTTTGGGCAACGACTTTCTCCTCGATGTGCGCAATCCCCCGGAAATCGCCGCAGAGGCAGTTCCGGGCGCATTCAACATTCCGTTGCCTCAACTGCGTGCACGTTTGGACGAACTTCCGCGCGATCGTGAAATCGCGGTATTTTGCCGTTCAGCCCAACGCTCCTACTACGCTACGCGAATCCTGTTGCAAAACGGGTTCAAAGTCCGGAACATCTCCGGCAGCATGCTGTCACGCTCACATCGTGCCGGAAATTAAAGTAAACGCGCCACCTTCTCCCCCTCTCCTTCAGGAGAGGGGGCCGGGGGGTGAGGTCAATTACTGCCTCCTGACGGAGAAAACATACAGCAGATATATGGCGCCGGGAAATTTTATCAACACTTTCTTTCAACACATCTAAATCTCAAACGGAAAAGACTATGGACACAATCATTCAATTTTGTCAGACAATATTTAGTCCGCTTGTTATGGTTTTCACCATCTCAAACCTTTTTAGCATGGGGCTTCAGGTTAACCTGGGCAAGATGTTCAGGATAGTTAAAAATCCGAAGTTCCTTGGTCTGACGTTCGGGTTGGGCTGGGTGATAGGGCCTGCTGTAGCTTTTCTGATTACGCTGTTACTTCCACTGGATAATGAATATATCATCGTATTGTTCATAGGCAGCCTGGCTCCATGCGCACCATTTCTCCCGCCGCTTCTTCCAAAAGCGCATGGAGACGTTGACTTTGCCGGAGCCTTCATCCCGGTAGCAGCGATCGGCACATCACTTTTAATGCCGGTTATCGCACCCATGCTGGTTAAAGGGATAGAAATGAGTGTAATATCGCTGCTGAAACCGCTCTTTATGACAATACTTTTACCATTGCTCATTGGTGCTTTAATAAAGACATATGCGAGTAGTGCGGCCGATAAGATCTTCAAACCGGTAAAGAAACTGGCAGGCCTGTCCACATTATTGACAGTCATCTTCTGCCTGCTGATTTATTACAAGCCTATGTGGGACACTGCCGGTAGCATGGCAACGCTTTCACTGACAATTTTCATGGTTGTGATGGCACTGATCTCCTTTTATTCCGGGTTTGGCCTTAACCGCGGTGAGAAAATTGTCATGTCACTCGGAATGGGTACACGTAATATAGCAGCCGTACTGATAGGGGTTCTTACCATCGCGGAAGTAAAACCAAATATGGTGGCGATGGTAATTATCTGGACTTTGTGGTCTTTTATCCTCGGTATAATTGTTGCCCCTCTCATGGGAAGAAAGGCGACCACGTAATATGGATCAACCCGCCTGACAGCCATTCAATATGATATGTTTGGTGAAGTAATAGGGCGCAAAAAAAAAAGGAGTAAGTATGAGAATGTAATAATTTTGTTTATAAATTGGGTGAAAATTTAAAAATACAAAATCTATGAAAAAAATATCGACTATTTTATTGTTCATCACTTTTCTTTGTTCCGGCTACAGCCAGGCTCAAAAGGAGGACCCTGCAACCAGGAAGGAAGGTGATCAGTTCAACCGGACTATGCTTCCTGTTAAGGAACCGAAACGGCAAACCTACACCGAACTTGACGTTCGCAGCGCAAAAGCGCCTGAACGCTTCCATGTGACTGCCCCAAAAGGTGCACCCAACGTGGTTGTTGTTTTAATTGACGACATGGGGTTTGGGGTTTCCGAAGCGTTTGGCGGGCCTGTTACCACGCCAACCATGGACAAACTTGCTGATAACGGTTTAAGGTACAACCGTTTTCATACCACTTCACTTTGCTCCCCTACCCGGGTGGCTTTACTAACCGGGTATAACCATCACAGCAACAACATGGGTTGCATTGGTGAGGCTGCGACTACCTTCCCCGGGTATACTTCAGTAAGGCCTCAAACCATCACTCCCATGGCTGAGGTGCTTCGCCAGAACGGTTACAATACGGCTGCTTTCGGTAAATATCATGAAACTCCTCCCTGGGAAATTTCAAACTCAGGGCCCATGGATCGCTGGCCAACACATTCCGGCTTTGAAAAATTCTATGGATTTATCGGCGGTGAAACCAATCAGTGGTCTCCGTTGATTTATGACGGGAGTACGCTGGTAGAAACGCCGGATAACCCTGATTATCACTTTACCACCGATATGACCAACCAGGCTATTTCATGGGTCCGTTTCCAGCAGGCATTGTCGCCAGATAAGCCTTTCTTTATGTATTATGCGCCGGGAGCAACCCATGCACCGCATCACGTGCCAAAGGCATGGGCAGAAAAATACAAAGGGAAATTTGACCAGGGATGGGATAAACTGCGTGAAATGACTTTGGAGCGCCAGCTAAAAATGGGCATTGTGCCACCAGGCACCAGACTGGCACCGAAACCTGCCGGGATCAAGGACTGGGATAACCTTTCGGCCGATGAAAAGAGACTGTTCACCCGTCAGATGGAGGTGTATGCAGGATTTGCCGAGCAAACCGATTATGAAGTCGGAAGACTCATCTCAACGTTAAACGATTTAGGGGTCATGGACAATACCGTTGTCATCTTCATTGCCGGCGACAATGGTGCCAGCGCGGAAGGACAGATGAATGGCATGTACAGTGAAATGACATATTTTAGCGGAGTAGCAGAAACTGTTCCGGAGATGTTAAAGCATTATGACAACTGGGGCGGACCAAGCACCTATCCTCACTTTTCAGCCGGATGGGCTGTGGCGCTTGATGCTCCTTTCTCCTATACCAAACAGGTAGCTTCCGATTTTGGTGGTACACGCAACGGCATGATCGTTCAGTGGCCTGCAGGTATCAAAGCCAAAGGAGAGGTGCGTTCGCAGTTTGGCCATGTGATTGATATTGCTCCTACCGTTTATGAGATAACGAAGATACCTGCACCTAAGATGGTCAACGGCATTGAACAGGATCCGATAGAGGGCACCAGCCTGGCCTATACATTCAATAATGCCGCTGCAGCAGAGCAGCATAAAGTACAATACTTCGAAATGTTCGGGAACCGTGGCGTGTACCAGGATGGCTGGTTTGCCCGTACCCTCCACAGACCGCCCTGGAAACTGAAACCCGACAACACACTCCAGGAAGATAAATGGGAATTATACAATACCGGCGACGATTTCAGCCTGGCCAATGATCTGTCGGCAAAAAACCCTGACAAACTGAAAGCCATGCAGGATGTGTTTATGAAAGAGGCTGAGAAATACCATGCACTGCCGCTTGATGACCGGCTGCTTGAAAGAACGAATGCCGAACTTATGGGCAGGCCGACAGTCATGGGTAACAGGAACACCGTGACTTATGGAGAGGGCATGAAGGGAATGGGAGTTGATATTTTTATCGACCTTAGAAGCAAATCCTACACGATAACCGCTGAAGTTACCGTAGATGCTAATGGAAACGGCGTAATCGTATGCCAGGGCGGCCGGTTTGGCGGTCTCTCTTTCTATCTGAAAAACAACAAACCTGCATTCTGCTACAACTATCTTGGCATGGAGTCAACCCAGATTATGGCCGACCAGCCGTTGAAGCCGGGAAATTACAAACTGGTTTACGACTTCAGGTACGATGGCGGAGGAATGGGTAAAGGAGGTATCGGTACAATTTCAGTGAATGATAAAAAAGTTGCTGAAAAGAGGATTGAAAAAACCCAGCCTGGCATATTCTCGGTTGATGACCTGGCCGATGTTGGCGTCGACGACGGTACACATGTAGCCGATTACGGGAAATCTTCAAAATTCACCGGGAAAATTGGGTACGTGACTATTGAACGAAAATAACAGTCTGCAGAATTTTACGAAAAAGGCAGTCAATGGGCAAAACTTCTTTCATCAGAAAAACTTCCGGAATACTGCGGTCATATTTCCCGATCCTCGACTGGGGATCAAAATACACCGGTAAGACCTTTGCGAACGACATGATCGTGGCGCTGATCGTGACCATGATGCTGATCCCTCAGTCGCTGGCATATGCCATCCTTGCAGGGCTGCCGCCTGAAGTTGGTCTTTATGCTTCGATGGCTCCGCTGCTGCTCTACGCGATCTTCGGCTCATCCCGCGCACTGGCAGTCGGCCCGGTGGCGGTGGCCAGCCTCATGACTGCGGCAGCTGTGGGACAACTTGCCTCACAGGGAACCCCGGAGTACCTGGGGGCAGCCGTTGCGCTCGCCATGGTCTCAGGATTGTTGCTGCTCGCCATGGGTTTTCTGAAACTGGGATTTCTGGCAAACTTTCTCAGTCACCCGGTCATTGCAGGTTTCATTACAGCCTCAGGACTTCAGATCGCCGCAGGTCAACTCGCTCCTGTTCTCGGGATCCATGCGGAAGGCGAGAGTTTCCTGGACATTGTCATCTCGCTGTGGCACAGCATTCCCACAATCCATGTCGCCACAACAGCCATCGGCATCGGTTCGCTGCTCTTTCTGTTCTGGGTCCGAAGCGGGCTGAAACCGCTTTTGATCCGACTGGGATTGAGCGCTAAAGCTTCTGACATTATGGTCAAAGTTGGCCCGGTTGTAGCCATCGTTGCCACAATTCTCATCGTTGCAGGCCTGGGCCTGGCCGATAAAGGAGTCAGGATTGTCGGCAAGGTTCCCGGCGGCCTGCCAAAACTTGCCATGCCACCACTGGATATGGCGCTCTGGATGAAGATCCTCGTGCCTGCACTGCTCATCTCCATTGTGGGTTATGTGGAATCCATCTCAGTTGCGCTCACGCTGGCTGCAAAAAAACGACAACGTGTCGATCCCGACCAGGAACTGATCGCTTTGGGCGCTGCCAATGTTGGCTCTGCCATCTCAGGTGGTTTTCCGGTTACCGGTGGATTTGCCCGTTCAGTGGTAAACTTCGATGCCGGCGCTGAAACACCGGCAGCCGGGGCATTTACTGCAGTTGGCATCGCGCTTACCACGATGTTTCTTACTCCCCTGTTGTTCTTTCTTCCAAATGCCACCCTCGCCGCAACCATCATCGTCGCGGTGCTTTCGCTGGTGAACTTCAAGGCACTCAAACATGCATGGGCATTCTCCAAAGCCGATTTTTCAGCAATGGCAGTTACGATTCTCATTACCCTGATAGAAGGTATTGAACCGGGGCTCATTGCCGGGGTTGCCCTCTCCATCGTTCTGCACCTCTACAGCACATCACGGCCGCACATTGCCATGGTGGGTCAGATTGCGGGCACCCCGCATTTCCGGAATGTGAAACGCCACAATGTTGTAATATATCCTGAAATACTTTCACTCCGGGTCGATGAAAGTCTCTTTTTTCCCAACGCCCGGTTTGTCGAAGAATATGTAAATGAGGCAGTAGCAGCAAACCCTGACATAAAGCATGTCATCCTGGAATGTCCTGCTGTGAATGCGATAGATATCTCGGCACTCGAAAGTTTAGAAGCGATCAACCTCCGTCTGAAGGACGGAGGAATCACCTTCCATCTTTCCGAAGTAAAAGGGCCCGTAATGGATCGCCTGAAACGATCAGATTTTATCAAAGAACTGACCGGGAATGTTCATCTTACACAATATTCTGCGGTTTTTAGCATTAACCCCGATCTGGCACGCCAAACACTCAATGCGAATCCTCTTTCCCCAGTACAGGAATGAAGACAGTTTTGAATCCATGGCCGATCGCAGCATGATCAAAATAAGTATTTAACAGTCAACGATCACCCTTCAATGTATATAATATAAAATGCGTAGCACTAATTTCAGATTTCCCGTAACTACCCTTGCCGGAAGTTCGCTCAAAAATTTCTCTTCCGTGCAAGGCATTTATGATGTCGAGGAAAAGTACCGATGGAAGTTCATCCTCTCCCGGGTTGCCGCAGGAATCCTGGAGCCCTTTACCCTGGCAGAACGAATGATATGGCAGAAACGCATCCGAGATCACCGGTTAAAAAACCCGCCTGTGTTCATCATCGGTTTCTGGCGCAGCGGCACCACCCTGCTGCACAACCTCCTGTGCCAGGATCCGGAAGCAGCCTATACTACGACATTTCAGACTGTCTTCCCGAACCTGGTCCTTACCCAGTCCTGGTGGATGAAACCATTGATCAATCACCTTCTCCCGGCCCAAAGACCTTATGACAACGTAAGCATGGATATGGATTTCCCGCAGGAGGAGGATTTCGGACTGATGAATATTCAGCCTTCCACCATCTACAAATTTTTCCTGTTCCCTGCTGAGTTTGACCAGATCATCGACCGGGAATTATTTACCGGGAACCTTTCACCTCATTTAATCGCCCAATGGAGGGAAGCCTATCGCGGAATGATCGTGAAAGCAATTTTCAATACCGGCGGCACCCGGTATATCGGGAAAAACCCGTGCCACCTTACAAGGATAGGCTTGATCAGGGAGATGTTCCCCGACGCAAAGTTCATCTTCATTCACCGGCACCCCTATAAAGTCATCGAATCACTTTACCATTTCATCCTCTCCGTATTTCCCGGAGTACAACTTCAGGATGTTCCGCATGACTTTTCCCGCGAAAACGTGTTTAACCTTTACAGGAAGTCGATTGATGCATATTTTTGCGACCGTGACAAAATTCCTGAAAATGATCTGATCGAATTGAAGATGGATGATTTTACCAAAGATATTCCCAGGCATCTGAATCATATCTATGAAAAATTCGGACTGGGTGATTTTGGCAAAGTTTCATGGAGATTCAACCAATACCTCGATCAGAATCCTGCTCCGGAGCATAACCCCATGCCACCAACACTGGAAACGATAGGCCTCGTCGATCAGTTTGCTTCATACATCATGCAGAAATTAGGCTATAGCGGGAATAGTGAGGCAGTTTCATCATCACCGAACCCTGACAAATTCGTTCAGTTTGTTTCAGGTGAAAAACCACAGATGGTCTTATGAAAATGTACCATTATAAACTATTTATGCACTTAAAAAAGATAGCATGAGAATCCTCACGGCAGCAGTGGCTTTTATGATGATTTGTTTACCTCTCCTGATGCGGGCGCAGAACAAAGACGGCGCGATCCATGTACCGGACACACTGGATTCCCCGTACATCAGGATTACCGGGGTTGAAATCACCGGCAATAAACTGACTAAACCACAAATCCTTGTGCGTGAACTGGATTTCAAAATTGGTGACAGCCTTGCAACCTTTCAGAAGGGGAAGAGGGTCAATTTTAACGAGCGGATTTTTTACCCGGGCGATTCGAGTGAGCTTCGACTGAGGATGAATTACAGCCGCGAAAACCTGATCAATGCCAAATTGTTTCTCACAGTCGACCTTTCGTTAAAATGGATAAAGGACAACGAATATACCCTCCTGATCGACGTAGTCGAGCGGCACTACTGGTGGCTGTTTCCTATCCCCAAACTCAATGCCCCGAATTTCAACGAATGGATCCGGGATATTGACTGGTCTTACCTGAGTATGGGGCTGTTTTTTAGTCATAACAACCTCTTCGGGCTAAATCACCAGACCTCGGTGATTGCCCTGGCAGGGAAAACCTGGGCCGTCGCAGTGGGGTACAAGATCCCCTGGGGCGGAAAGGGAAAAATGGTCGGGCTGACAATGACGGCCGGCTACAGCAACATGTATTATGTTGAATATGCCTCGGTCGAAAACAAACGACAGATGCTCTATGCTCCCAACAGCTCCCAGGTGGCCAAACTCGGCGCAAAACTCACCCTGCGGCCGGGACTTTATAATTACGGGACTATAAAACTGACCGGCGAATATATCAAAGTCTCCGATTCCGTGCTAAAACTTGACACCAACTACCTGGCCGGAAATAAAAAATCGAACTTATCCCTTAGTCTTTATGCCGATTACTATTACGATTCCCGCAACAGCCATTCATACCCGTTGAAAGGGAACATGCTCCGGGCCTTCGTCAATAAAGTCGGTATGGGCCTCGTTTCAAAAGATGTTGACCTGTTCTATTACGGGGTCGATTTCCACTTTTATCAAACCATTGGCCGGAAATGGTATGTGGCAGAGATGTTCAAGGCAGAAAATGCCTCCGGTGAAAACGCCCCCTACTATTACCAGCTGAACATGACCGACGGGAAAGATTTCATCCGCGGGTTTGACCTCTATACACTGAAGGGCGACCAGATGTATTTTACCAGGAACAACATTAAATTCGAGCTGATCAAACCAAGCGTTAAGAAAGTCAAAGAGGGGCAGGAAAAAAACAAGTTCAAGGCGCTTCAATATGCCTTTTACCTGAATGCCTTTGCCGATGCAGGCTATGTGGTCAATAATTTCACAACAAACAACCCATACAACAACAAAATGCTGTTCAGCTGGGGATTGGGAATTGATTTTGTGACCTATTACGACCTGGTGGTCCGGTTTGAATATGCCTTTACATCGATCCACACGAATGGATTCTTTTTTGGGTTTGGCATGCCAATATAGCTTTTTGTTGATGTGAGGAAAGGATTGTCTTTAAAAATCCAAAAAATCTCAAAGGTCCAGATCCAATCTTAAACTCAATTACATATCCGGCTGTCAAAAAAATGCCAGTGTGCGGCCCTGCAATGCAAAGAGGTAAAGCAGTTGGTTGATTACGACACAATACCGGTTTTTGATGAATTATAGCAGAATTGGAAAATTGTATTTGGCGTGCAGTAATGACTGTTCAAAGTTTACACATGATTCTTGCCAATTCTTGTGATACGTGAATTTACCACCTGTCAGGAATTTGGATTATCTTTGTAAAAAAAACCGGATGCAAAAGATTTTACCTAAATCATCGGAAAACATTATGCCGATTCTTTCCAGTTTTAAAGAGAAGGCAAGGAGCATTTATGGCCGGAAATTAAAAAAGGTAATTCTTTATGGTTCCTATGCCAAGGGCATCGCTAACCAGGATTCAGATATTGATTTAATGATTGTGCTTTCTGACATGGAGTCCCCATTTACTGAAATTGAACGACTGACTGATATTAAATTCAGTATCGGGCTTGAACATGATGTTTTTATATCAACAAATCCAGTCTCGGAAGATAGTTTTTCTCACTCAAAACTCCCGATTTTCAAAAACGTATTCAGAGATGGCATTGAAGTATGAATGAAAATGTAACCGTTTATCTGGATAAAGCATTTGAGTGCCTTGCTGATGCTAATGCCTTGCTTGAAAAAAGTCGTTATACAGCTTCGGTTTCGCGAAGTTATTATGCCATGTTTCACGCGGCACAGGCTGCTTTGTTAACCGAAGAAATCGAGGCATATACACATACAGGCGTCAATGTTCAATTTCAGAAAACCTTTATTAAAACCGGCAAATTCCCGGTTTTATTTGGGAAAACCTTTTCGAAAATTCTTGACCAACGGTTGAAAAGTGATTATGAGATTGGTTTCAAGGCTTCGCCCGACGATGCAAAACACACTTTTGAAGAGGCTTCAGGTTTTGTTACCTCGATAAGGAATTTTCTGATGGCATGACAAAGTTCTCCTCCTTTTTTCAAAGTTCCATTAACAATCCAGCAATGTCCTTTACCGATTCATCCGGGAAGCTTGAAAGATAATCTTCGGTTGTCGGGATACTGCTGTGTCCCATGGTTTCACTGATGCAGGCGATGGGAGCTTTGGCTCTGCATATTTCCCTCCGAATAAAATGTTTTGGGTACTTTTTAGGATACTTTAAACATCAAAACCCGCGTCAATTGCGGGTTTTGATGTTGTATTCGTACCCCGGGCGGGACTTGAACCCGCACGACCGTGAAGTCACAGGATTTTAAGTCCTGCGTGTCTACCAGTTCCACCACCAGGGCGAATTTTTAACTGTAGAGGCGCGCCATGGCACGCCTCTACAGTTAAAAATTGGTTTTGAGCGAAAGACGGGATTCGGACCCGCGACCCCGACCTTGGCAAGGTCGTGCTCTACCAGCTGAGCTACTTTCGCATGGTAAATTGAGGCTGCAAATGTATAAAAAAAATCATTCCTCCTAACTTTTTTTCAGCAATTTTTTAATTTCATTCAACTTCATCAGAGCTTCAACGGGGGTAAGGGTGTTGATCTCGGTATTCAGGATATCCTCCTTGATCTGCTGGAGCAGCGGATCGTCAAGCTGGATAAAGCTGAGCTGCATGCCCGCGGTGGAGGAGCGCTTCTGTTTGCCCAGGCCTTCCGCCTTATGACTCTCTTCCAGCTGAAGCAGCATCGCCCCTGCCCTTTCAAGAACAGACTGCGGCATTCCCGCCATTTTTGCCACATGGATGCCAAAACTATGCTCGCTCCCGCCCGGTTGAAGCTTGCGGAGAAAGATCACCTTATTCTGGACCTCTTTAACAGATATATGATAGTTTTTAATGCGGGGCATGAGTGCCGCCATTTCGTTTAATTCATGATAATGCGTTGCAAACAGCACTTTTGGTTTGAACAACGGGTGCTGATGTAAAAATTCGGCAATGGCCCAGGCGATGCTGATACCATCGTACGTGCTTGTACCACGCCCGATTTCATCAAGAAGGATCAGGCTCCGGTTCGAAATATTATTGAGGATGCTGGCAGTCTCGTTCATTTCAACCATAAAGGTGGATTCGCCGGATGAGATGTTGTCGGAAGCTCCCACCCTTGTAAACACCTTGTCAACCAGGCCGATAACAGCCTGATCAGCAGGGACAAAGCCCCCCATCTGGGCCATCAGCACAATGAGCGCAGTTTGCCGCAGAAGCGCCGATTTCCCCGACATGTTCGGCCCCGTGAGCATGATGATCTGTTGTGAACGGTCATCCAGGTAAACATCGTTGGCGATATAGGCTTCGCCGGGTTTCATCTGCCTTTCGATGACGGGATGCCTCCCGTTTTTAATGTCAAGGATAAAGCTGTCATTCAGTTCCGGCCTTACATACCTGTATTTTACCGCACTGGCTGCAAACGAAACAAGCACATCCAGCCGCGCAACCAGGGTGGCATTCAGTTGAACCGGGCCGATATAATCAGCCAGGAACAGGATCAGGTCGTTGTATATACGAAGTTCGATCTCAAGCATTTTCTCTTCCGCATGCAGGATTTTCTCTTCGTATACTTTCAACTCCTCCGTAATGTATCGTTCCGCATTTACCAGGGTTTGCTTTCGCTGCCACTCGGGGGGGACTTTTTCCTTGTGGGAATTGGTCACCTCAAGATAATACCCGAACACATTGGTAAACCCGATCTTCAGCGAGGTGATGCCCGTCCGTTCGATTTCGCGCTGCTGGATCTGCAGCAGGAAATCTTTTCCGGAATAGGCCATGGCTCGCAATTCATCAAGTTCGGCATTCAGCCCTTCCCGGATGATATTGCCCTTGATCGCCAGCGCAGGCGGGTCGGGGTTGACCTCACGTTCGATCCGTTCGCGAACCAGGGCACAGATATTCAGCTGATCGCCGATTTTCTGCAGTCCGTCATTTCCCGATGATTCACACAATACTTTAACTGCTTCAATGGAATCAAGGGCCCGTTTCAGGTAGATCATCTCCCGTGGGTTCACCCTTGCCACCGCCACCTTCGAAATCAGCCGTTCCAGGTCTCCGATTTGCTGGAAATGATGGCGGAACTGGTCTGTTGATTCAGTGTTTTTCGTAAAAAACTCAACTGCATCAAGACGCTCTTCAATGGGTTGCCGGTTTTTTAACGGAAGGATGATCCAGCGGCGCAGCTGCCTTGATCCCATCGGTGATACTGTTTGATCAAGAACGTCGAGAAGCGTTTTTGCATTTTCATTGACCGAATTCAGCAACTCCAGGTTCCGGATGGTAAAACGGTCGAGCCACAGGTAGTGATCCTCTTCAATCCTGCTTAATTTTGTAATATGCTGCACTTTATCATGCTGTGTTTCTGCAAGATAATGCAACGCTGCTCCGGCTGCGATCACCCCCATGCCGAGGTTCTCAACACCAAATCCTTTCAGGGATACCGTGCCGAACTGTTTGAGAAGCAGATCATTTGAAAAGTCAGCGGAAAATACCCAGTCATCAAAAGTGGATATGTAAAATTTGCTGCCAAAAAGTTCGGTGAACTCTTTCCGTTTACTCTTTTGAATGATCACTTCACTCGGACGGAAGCTCTGGATCAGCTTGTCGATGTATTCAAAATTTCCCTGGGCCAGATAAAATTCGCCGGTTGAGATGTCGAGGAAGGAGATTCCGGATGTCTTCGACTCAAGATGCACCCCGGCCAGGAAGTTATTCTCCTTTTGTTCAAGGATTTTATCATGATACGACACCCCGGGGGTAACCAATTCAGTTACACCGCGTTTAACAATCGTTTTGGTTAGTTTCGGGTCTTCCAGCTGGTCGCAGATTGCCACCCGTAAACCTGCTTTAACCAGCTTGGGCAGGTACAAATCAAGCGAATGATGCGGAAAGCCGGCCAGTTCCATAAATGTTCCGGATCCATTGGCACGCCGGGTGAGTACAATCCCAAGAATATTTGATGCACGTATCGCATCTTCTCCGAAAGTTTCATAAAAATCACCCACCCGGAAAAGCAGGAGTGCATCCGGATACTTCACTTTGATGGCATTGTATTGCTTCATCAAAGGTGTTTCGGAGGATTCTTTGGGTTTTGCCATTGCAGGGAATTCCTTTTGTGGGTAAATATCGATAAAACTATCTTTGCAAAAATAAGAAATTCAGCTAATCATGAGAAAACTAACAATGCCGGAATTGCAGCGTTTGACAGTTGATGAATTCAAAGCCGCGGAAAAGGTGCCGGTGATCGTCATTCTTGACAATATCCGCAGTCAGAACAACATCGGAAGCGTTTTCCGTACGGCTGACGCTTTTCGCCTCCAGGGTGTTTACCTCTGCGGAATTACTGCCACTCCGCCACACAGGGAAATTCACAAAACCGCACTGGGCGCAACAGAATCTGTTGAATGGAAATACACCTCCTCCACCCTGGAGGCCGTTACTGATCTTCGAAAATCAGGATATACGATTTTAGCCATTGAACAGGCAGAAGGAAGCATCAGTCTGCCGGATTACAAGCCGGAGAAAGGCGAAAAACTGGCGATCATCTTTGGAAATGAGGTAGATGGCATTGATGAGGAGATCATGTCTCATGTTCAGAATTGCATCGAAATCCCGCAATACGGAACAAAACACTCCATCAATATTTCAGTGGCAGTTGGGATCGTGATATGGGATTTATTTGGCAAGATTAATATTTTCCAAAATAAATGAAACCTTGGCTGGTTTTGGCCGTACAAGAAAAAAAACAAAATAATTGTACTGATTTCTGTTCATTTTTTTTAATTTTACATCCTGAAATGAGCCAATTATTGCAACTTGCTAATTATTAACACATTATTCGCATATAATAAAATTACTTCGTTTTCAGCCCGAATTTTTACCAAATTCGATATTATTATATATATTATATTTGCTCAATCAGTAAACAAAAGTCAATTTATAATTAAAATTTCAACAGTATGAAAAAACTTTATTCAACTCTATCGACGGCATTAATCGTCTTTCTTATGATGATTGTGCCAATGATTACCACGGCACAGGCTCAGAAAACCGAGGCCCCTAAAAAAGATGCCGCAAAAACTGAGGCCACAAAAGGTTCCAAGTGTGAGAAAGCCCCCTCACACAGCTATTGGTCAGTCACTGCTTACGGAGCGCTCGACCAGTTTAACGGTGACTTATCCAAGAATGTTATTTTTAACGATAAATGGATGTTTGGTGCAGGCGGAAGCGTTACCAAGCAGTTCACCAGGGTCATTGGCGTTCGTGTAAGAGGCGGATGGGTACCCCTGTCAGGTTCAGTTACAGATAAATTAGTTTATCAGGCCAATACCCCTGCAACCAAAGTTTCAGAGAATTTTAAATCCTGGGTTATTGAAGCCGGCGTTGAGACAACCATCAACTGGGTAAACTGGATCATGGGATACAAACCTGAAAGATTCTTTTCATCGTATTTGATCCTTGGTGTTGGTGCTGACCACACACAGGGTGCAAAATACAGCAACAGTGACCCTACAACCCCGATCGGGTATCTTGGATATCCTTCGCACCAGGGATCGGACAACAAGGGTTATGGAAATAACAGCGGGATCGGCAAATGGAACCTGGAGTTTAAAGCTGATGCAGGTCTTGGATTCGATTTCAACCTCAGCAAACACTGGTCAATCAACCCTGAATTCATCTGGAGATGGAGAGATGGTGACGTTCTTGACATGACCATGGGCGGTTCCAAACAGGTTATCAACGACATGTACAGTGGTGTTAACCTCGGTATCACCTATAAATTCGCTTACAGTGGCTGCAATCTGAAAGAGATGGCCAAAAATTATTCGCTGATTAAGTATGAAACAACTCCTGCCGTTCTTGCAGAACAGGGAGATTCTATTGTTGTTACCATTAAAGGCACTGTTCCGCCGAAGTTCTTCTGCCCTACCGCAGCAATGTATTTCCAGCCTGTTCTTACCTATGATGGCGGAAAATACGAACTCCCGTGCGGCACCCACCTTTATGGCGAAAAATTAAGCGGCGAAGGTACCATGATCAAGTATAAGGAGGGTGGTTCATTTACCTACACCTGTAAGTTCCCTTATAAACCTGAGATGAACACCTCCCAGTTAACGGTTGCTCCTATTATTTACGAAGCAAAGGAAAAAGTTCTGGTGAAGAAAGACGAGATCAAGGTAAAAGCCAAATTCATGGAACTGCCTTCACGTGATCTTGCCCCTGGGGTAATCTATACATCGAAACGTGTACAGCACGACGAATTGACCCTCATCGCTGATCATGGTTACCAGAAAGAGGTCTTCCAGTCAAAATCAGGTGCTATCTATTTCAAGAAAAACAAGTTCGATCTTGATATGAAATTTGGCATCAACAAAACTGATCCTGCAAAAGCTGCCCTCGCCGACCTCAATACCTTTGTAAAACAGGGATGGAAAATCAAAGACATCGCAATGAATGGTTATGCATCACCCGAAGGTGAAGAAACCTACAACGCCAATTTGTCTGAGAACCGGTCGAAAACCGGCAACCAGTGGATGATTGACCAGTTCCAGGGTTGGGCAAAAGATGCCAACAAAGACAACAAAGACAAGAAAGCTGTGAAAGCCGCAGTTGATGCAGCAGGTAAAGACGTCAACATGACCCTGCAACATCACGGACCGGATTGGAATGGATTCCTCAAAGCCGTTCAGAACAGCAACATGAAAGATAAGGATAAAGTTCTGAACGTCATCAACTCAAACGTTGAGGTGAGCAAGAAAGAACAGGAGATCCGCAACATGATCCTTATCTATCCTGAGATTGAAAAAGATCTGCTTCCTGCTTTACGTCGCAGTGAAATTACTGCAACCCTTTATGAGCCAAGGATGACCGATGCTGAATTACTCCAGTTTGGTGCATCAAACCCTGAAAAACTGAAAGCTGAAGAGCTTCTGTATGCAGCCACCCTCACCAAAGACAACAATGTAAAGGTTACTATTCTTGAAAATGCTGCAAAACAATTCCCGGGGAACTGGAAAGTGTTGAACAATGCAGCAGTTGCCCAGGTTGAAAAGGGTAACCTTCCACGTGCTGCCGAACTGCTTACCAAAGCACAGGCTGCACAGCCAAATAACGGAATCATTGAAAACAACATTGGTGTTGTTGCTGCAAAACAGAAAGATCTGAAAAAAGCTGATGCACAATTTAAGAAAGCTGCAACCCTTGGTGAAAACACCAATTACAACCAGGGTGTCCTGATGATCCCGAAAGGTGATTATCCCAAAGCAGTGAACATGCTTTCAAACGCCAAATGTACCTACAACCTCGGCCTTGCCCAGTTGTTGTCAGGCAACAATGCAGCTGCTGAAACCACACTGAAATGTGCTCCTGAAAGCCCTGAAACATTCTATCTGCTTGCTGTATCTTCAGCACGGGCAAATAATAGCAAGGGTCTCTATGAGAACCTGATGAAAGCCTGCAAAAATGCCGACCTTAAAGCTCAGGCAAAGGGCGATCGTGAATTCATTAAATTCGCCGCCACTCCTGAATTCCAGAATATTGTAAAATAGTTTTGTTTGCTGATTTTGAATCGAAGCCGTTTCGGGAAACTGAAACGGCTTCTTTTTTTCCGGATTATTCTGAGACCACTGAATTCCGGATATGGTGCATTCCAAGGGGATACTCTTGCATGACCAGCTCCTTTAACCACAGGTAGTCATTTCTCCTGCCCACAAAATCCAACCCGTTGGTATCAATCACAAGCACCCGCAAGTCGGTCTGCTGACGCAGAAATTCGAGATATCCGGTCTGAATTTTCTCGAGATAATCGAATTGAATATTCTGTTCATAGGGGCGCCCCCGCTTCTCAATATTTTTCTTTAGATTCTCAATATTGAGATAGAGATATACAAGCATATCGGGTTTCGGCACAACGGAACTGACAATAGAGAACAATTTGCTGTATAATCCGAACTCCAGCGGCTCCAGGTTTTTACTTGCAAAAATCAGTGACTTGAAAATAAAGTAGTCTGCAACCGTAAATGTCTTAAACATATCCGAAGCGGGGAATTTTGATTTAAGCTGCTGGTAACGGTCAGCCAGAAAGGAGAGTTCAAGGGGGAAAGCATATCGTGCAGGGTCTTCGTAAAATTTCGGAAGAAACGAATTCTCTTCAAACTGTTCAAGAATGAGCCGTGCATTGTATTCCTCGGCCATGAGCGTGGCAAACGATGTTTTGCCGGCGCCAATATTTCCTTCTATTACTACGTAGTTGTACACGAAATGAAATTGAAAATTCAAAAATCAAAGTCAAATTATAAAATTTTGATCACCTTTGCCTGGTCTCTGCAATCGCGCAAAAGTACTGAAATTGTCTTTTTTAGCAACGGGTGCATGAAATCAGGGGCAATCTCCTGCATCGGAACCAGGGTAAACTGCCGCTCATGGAGGCGCGGATGGGGGATCATCAGATTGTCAGTAAAGACCAGCCGCTGCCCGTAAAACAGGATGTCAAGGTCAATTGTTCTGCCCGCATAAGCAGGAGGCTCCTTACTTCCCGGCTCATGATCCATTGATGAGGGCGTTGGGATTCCGCAACCACAGCCATCAAAAGGCCTGATCCTGCCAAGCTTCACCTCGATGGTAAGGAGCTGTTCCAACAGCTCTTCAGGGCTCAGCTTCGTATCAATTTCGATAACCTGGTTAAGAAACGGCGTCGGGTCCTCAAACCCCCAGGGTTCTGTTTCATATAATGAGGATTTCCTGATAATTTTCCCGGCAGAGACTTCTGCCATTTCAATCGCTCTTGAAATGCAACCGGCCCTGTCGCCGCGATTGCTTCCCAGCAAAATAAAAACTTCATTCATCTGATCCTGATTAGATTCCGGAAGATCCTGTGTTGGATAAACCAGAAAGCAATGATACATGAATTCGAACATTTTCAGCGCATAATTTGAATTTTGTTATTCACAAATTATCATTTAATGATTAAAAACAAACAATCCAACAACAATCCAGAAACCTCAACGGGCATGTCAACAACACTTTCTCCGTAAGTGTTTAGTATTTGCGGTTTAGAATGTTTCATTAGTTTCACGAAGATATTGGAAGGCTATTCGAAGAGACACGAAGACATTCGGTGATACGCCCTTCGTGGATCTTCTTTTAACCTTTGTGGAACTTCGTGAAACAAATTCGCTCCTGATCGAAAGGGTTGCGCATCTCTATCAGGGTTTACCTTGTCTGAATGAACCGTTCTGAGAAACACTGAGTGTAACCAACCACCAATTCAAGCGTATATATTTATTATATTTGTATGATATCCAAATTGAACCCAATATGAAACAGTTTTTTAAAATTATGTTCGCCAGCATGCTGGGAACCTTGTTGCTTTTTGTCCTGGTCTTCTTCATCAGTCTTGGAATTATTTTAGCAATTGTGGCAACTGCATCGAGCGAGGAGACAGTGATAGCAAAAAACACACTTCTCCATTTGAAACTCAACAAAGAGATTGCCGATCGCGGATCGAAATCGAAATTCATCATGGGGTATGCCGGCCCTGAAAAAGCAACAGGTCTTAACGACATGCTCGACAACCTTAAGAAAGCAAAAAAAGATGACAACATCGCCGGGATTTACCTCGACCTCAGCGATATTCCTGCTGGAATCTCAACGGTTGACGAAATTCGTGAAGGGCTGCTCGACTTTAAATCCTCAGGAAAATTTATCTGGGCATACAGCGAGGGCTATTCCCAAAAGTCATATTACCTCGCAACGGTTGCCGACAAACTGTTATTAAACCCCCAGGGAATTATCGAATTCAAGGGACTCGCCTCTGAACAAGTATTTCTGAAGGGGATGCTTGAAAAGCTGGATATCAAACCGCAGATCATCCGGCATGGAAAGTTCAAGGCCGCAACAGAACCATTGTTCCTGGATAAGATGAGCCCTGAGAACCGCAGGCAAATTACCGAACTGATTGGCAGCATCTGGGATAGAATGCTGACAGGGATTACAGAGTCGCGCAAAATAAGCAAGACCGACCTGAACCGTATTGCCGACAGCCTTAAAATTCAAACTGCTGAAGATGCACTCAAATATAAATTTGTTGATCAGCTGGTTTATAAGGATGAGCTGCTCTCCATGCTCAGAAAACAGATGAAAATCGCTGAGAGTAAAAAGATCACGCTGGTCTCGATGGAGAACTACACGTCTGTGGCAGATACCAGGAAAACTTCAGCCGGCGGCGATAAAATTGCCATCATTTATGCGGCCGGTACGATTTCCGGGGGGGAAGGCGATGATCAGAGCATCGGTTCGGAACGAATCTCCAGGGCCATCAGGAAAGCCCGTGAGGATGACAAGGTGAAGGCCATTGTATTTCGCATCAACTCCGGGGGTGGCAGCGCCCTGGCGAGCGATGTGATCTGGCGCGAAGTAGAACTTGCAAAAAAGGTGAAACCTGTGGTAGCCTCATTTGGCGATGTCGCCGCCAGTGGCGGATACTATATTGCCTGCGCAGCCACTAAAATCATCGCTGATCCCACCAGCATCACCGGTTCGATTGGCGTTTTCGGGGTTATTCCCAACATGCAGGGACTCTTCAACAAAAAACTTGGCGTCACTTTCGATTGGGCCATGACCAATAAAAACGGGGACTTCATTCCTGTCATGAAACCGCTGTCAAGCTATCAGACATTGCTGATCCAGCGTGATGTGGATCATATTTACGATGTTTTTACAGGCAAGGTGGCCGATGGCCGCAAACTTCAGAAAACCCAGGTTGACAGTGTCGGACAGGGTCGTGTATGGAGTGGCATTTCCGCCAAAACCATCGGACTTATTGACGAATTCGGGGGTCTTACCAAAGCAGTTGAACTGGCCGCCGAACTGGCTAAAACCAAAAACTACAAGATCATTTCCCTGCCGGAACAAAAGGAGTGGTTCGAAGAACTCATCGACCAGGTAACCGGAAATGACCCGTCGGTAAAACTGAAAGAAGCGCTGGGCACTGATTATCGTTTCTATCAATACTATAAGGAACTCCGCGACATGAAAGGTGTGCAGGCGAGGATGATGATGGACGTTGATTTCAATTAAAAATGCAGAATGCAAAGTCAAAAGGCAAAATTACAGGGTGCTCCCACAATTTTGCCTTTTAACTTTGCACTTTAACCTTTGATCTTTCCTGTTACCTCATCGGGTATTTCTTAAAGATCTCTTCACTTTTCATCAGGATATCAATGTATTGCGCCCTTCTGTAAGCAAAAGGATCTTTCTGGTTTTTACGTGAAAGTTTACCACGGAAGGCTTCGATGGAGTCGTATTTCTTATGTTCCATCCAACCATCAAGTTCTTCCAGGATCGTGGATATATGGCCGATGCCGTTTTTATACAGGGCACTTACCACCTGAACACAATCGGCACCTGTCAGGATCATCTTGGCGACATCCTTACCGGAGAAGATTCCGGTATTTGCACAAAGTGATCCGCGTATTTCTCCATAAAGCAGTCCGATATACCTCATTGAAAGGCGATTATCCTCTTCATGACTCAGGTTGTAGGGAAAATGATGTTCCTCGGTTTCCATGTCAATATCGGGCTGGAACATGCGGTTGAACAATACAAAGCCATCCACTCCCGCGTAGTACATGTTCTGCACCAGCATCAGGGTGTTTGTGTAGAACGGGCTGAGCTTCACACTGACGGGGATCTTCACGCTTTTCTTCACCTCACTCACTACGTCGAGCTGTTCATTCAGGATTGCTTTCCCTTCACGTTTAAAATCGCCGGGTATGGCATAGAAATTAAGTTCAAGGGCATTGATACCCGTGTTCTCCAGCTGCCGTGCATATTCAACCCATGTTTCATCGAAGGTGCAGTTCAGGCTGGCGATAACCGGGATATTCACTGCATCAACCACCTTTTTCAGGTGGCTGAGATGCGCACGTGAACCGGCATGGTCGATATCAGGAAACAAGCTGATCATTTCAGCATGGCGGTCGTTGTATTGATTCAACTCCTCGCTCATCTGCAAACGCTCGAGTTCGATCTGCTCTTCAAAAAGGGTCTTGTAAACAATAGCTGCGGCACCGGCATCCTCCATTTTTTTGCAATTGTCCACATCCTTCACCAGGTTGCTTGCGCCGACAATAACGGGGTTCTTCAGCTGAAGACCCATATAACGTGTTGATAAATTTGCCATGTTAGTTTTTTTAGTAATAAAATGGTACTACAAATATACTTTTATTTCTCGTAAGTCATTGCGGCCAACCTCTTGTAGTGGTTATACCTCCATTTGGCATTCTCTTCAGCAGCCTTGAATAATTCGTCGGCCTCATCGGGGAACATTTTCTGGAGGGAAGAATAACGCACTTCACTGAGGAGGAAGTCCTGGAAACTGCTCCATTCCGGTTCTTTCGAATCGAGGGTAAACGGATTCTTTCCTTCGTCGCCGTTCTTTGGGTTGTACCTGTAGAGCTGCCAGTAGCCTGAAGTTACTGCGCGGTCCATCTCCTCCTCCACCTTGCCCATGCCCAGCTTGAGGCCATGGTTGATACATGGTGAATAAGCGATGATGAGGGAGGGCCCGTTGTATGATTCGGCCTCTTTCACGGCACGGAATAGCTGGCTGTTATTTGCACCCATCGAAACCTGCGAAACATAAACGTATCCATAAGTCATGGCCATGGCACCCAGGTCTTTCTTGCGTACCTTTTTTCCCGAAGCGGCAAATTTGGCAATGGCGCCAACCGGCGTTGATTTGGAGGCCTGTCCTCCTGTATTGGAATAAACCTCTGTGTCGAGAACGAGGATGTTGATATCTTCACCGGAAGCGATTACGTGGTCGAGACCACCATAACCGATGTCATAAGCCCAACCGTCGCCGCCGATAATCCAGATTGACTTTTTCACAAGGTACTGGCGCAGGTTCAGCAACTCCTTTGTAAGCTCCGTATTCTCTTTGGTTAATAACGGGATCAGTGCAGCTGCGGCTGCTTTTGAGGCATCTGCGTTATACATGCCCTCAACCCAGGCCTTCATGGCATCGAGCGTGGCTACATTCAGCATATTTTCCTTGATGGCAGCACGCATCCTGTCGGCCATACGCTTACGGAGCTGGGTAATGGCAACAGCCATACCGTAACCATATTCTGCGTTATCCTCAAACAGGGAGTTGGCCCATGCCGGTCCCTGTCCGTCCACATTCGGACGATACGGGGTGAACGGTGCCGTTCCGCCGTAGATGGAGGAGCAGCCGGTGGCATTGGAGATCATCATGCGTTCGCCATAAAGCTGGGTGAGCAGCTTGACATAAGGTGTTTCACCGCAACCTGCACAGGCTCCGGAGAATTCGAAGAGGGGCTGTGCAAACTGGCTGTTCTTGAAAGTCTTGAAACGGTCGATCACATCGGTTTTATAGGTAACCTTGCTGATGTTGAAGTCCCAGTTCGTTGTTTCCGGCATCTGGCTTTCCAGGGTCTGGAACACGAGTGCTTTGGTTTTGGCAGGACAAACATCCACGCAGTTGCCGCAACCGGTGCAGTCGAGCGGGGAGACCTGGATCCTGAATTCCATTCCGGCAAGTTCTTTACCTGCCGCTTTCAGTGTAATCATTCCTGCCGGTGCAGCGTTCTTTTCTGCCTCATTGAGCAGGAACGGACGGATGGCAGCGTGAGGGCAAACATAGGCGCACTGGTTGCACTGGATACAATTTTCGGCTACCCATTCAGGTACATTCACGGCAATGCCGCGTTTTTCGTACTGGGTGGTTCCATTGGGGAAGGTGCCATCCTCACGTCCGACAAAGGCGCTTACAGGGATGTTATCACCATCCATGGAGCTTACCGGGTCAAAGATCGTACGGATAAAGGCATCCTTGTTGTCGGCGCTTGCCGGTTTCAGAACAATCTTCGTCCATTCGGCCGGGATTTCAATTTTCGTCAGCTCGCCACCGCGATCGATGGCAGCATTGTTCATATTTACAATCTCCTCCCCTTTGCGGCCATAAGTCTTGTAGATGGCTTTCTTCATATCGGCGACCGTTTTTTCGAACGGGATCACATTCGACACTTTGAAGAAGGCGCTCTGCATGATTGAGTTGGTGCGGTTTCCAAGGCCGATCTCTTCGGCAATCTTGGTGGCGTCGATGATGTAGACGTTGATCTTATGGTCGGCAAGATACTTTTTCATGTGATCTGGCAGGCGGCGTTTGGTCTCTTCTGCATCCCACATTGAATTAAGGAGGAACGTGCCACCATCTTTAAGCCCCTTGAGCATGTCATATTTCTCCAGGTATGCCGGAACATGACAGGCCACGAAATCGGGCGTAATCACGAGATACGGTGAACGGATGGGTTTGTCGCCGAAACGAAGGTGAGACACGGTAATACCTCCGGACTTTTTAGAGTCGTAGGCAAAATAGGCCTGTGCATATTTATCGGTGCTGTCGCCGATGATCTTGATGGAGTTTTTGTTGGCTCCGACGGTACCGTCAGAACCGATTCCATAAAATTTTGCTGAATAGGTTCCTTTAGGCGCGATGTCCATCTCAGGAATCAACGGCAGGGAGTGGAATGTAACATCATCGATGATTCCAACGGTAAAATGGTTCTTCGGTTCCTTTGCCTTCAGGTTGTCGTAAACGGTAATGATCTGTGAAGGCGTTGTATCCTTGGAGCTGAGTCCGTAACGGCCGGCAATGATCATCGGGCGGTTTTCGCGGTCGTAAAACATATCGCGGATATCGAGGTACAGCGGGTCGCCGTTGGCGCCTGGTTCCTTGGTGCGGTCGAGCACACAGATGCGTTTCACACTCTTTGGCAGGACGTTGAAGAAATATTTTTCGGAGAACGGGCGATACAGGTGAACTGAAATCAGTCCCACCTTCTCCCCTTTTTCGGTCAGGTAATCAATAACCTCCTTGGTGGTGTCGGTGATCGAACCCATGGCAACCAGGATATTTTCGGCTTCCGGATGACCGTAATACATGAACGGATGGTATACACGTCCGGTCATTTTGGTGATTTCCTGCATGTAGGCATCAACCACGTCCGGGATGGGCTCATAGAAACGGTTGATGGCCTCCTTGGCCTGGAAGAAGATATCCGGATTCTGGGCGGTACCACGGGTAACAGGGTGCTCAGGATTCAATGCACGATCGCGGAATGCCTGCAGGGCATCCTTGTCGAGCAGTTTCATCATATCGTCATTCTCGAACATTTCGATCTTCTGGATCTCATGTGAAGTGCGGAACCCGTCGAAGAAATGGAGGAAAGGGATGCGTGATTTGATGGCGGCAAGGTGGGCGATACCGGCCAGGTCCATCACTTCCTGGACAGATCCGGAGGCGAGCATGGCAAAACCCGTCTGGCGGGTAGCATACACATCGCTGTGGTCGCCAAAGATGGAGAGGGCGTGTGCGGCAACGGTACGGGCGCTTACATGGAATACGGCCGGGAGGAGTTCACCGGCAAGTTTGTACATGTTGGGGATCATGAGGAGCAATCCCTGGGATGCGGTAAAGGTCGTGGTGAGGGCACCAGCCTGGAGTGAACCATGCAGCGTACCGGCGGCGCCGGCTTCCGATTGCATTTCAACAACTTTCACCTCTTCACCGAACAGGTTTTTACGACCATGGGCGGCCCATTCATCTACATTTTCGGCCATGTTGGAGGAGGGAGTGATGGGATAGATGGCAGCGACCTCGCTGAACATATAGGCTATATGCGCAGCAGCCTGGTTTCCATCGCACGACAAGAATTTTTTTGATTTGCTCATAATATATTGATTTTTAAATACTTAATTCCACTGTTGTGAATTTCCTAACAAGTTGCAAAATTACGAATTATATTTGAGAAACATTTAGAAATATGGTTGAATTTTCTTTTGAATTGATATGGTGATAGTGAACAATGCCATTTTTCTATCATACTATTGTGAACAAATATCATAGAAACATCGAAGGAACCTCAAGGAACCTCATACGAACCACATTGGAACATCATTGGTAACTTAGCGGCAGGTTAGAGGAAGGTTAGCGGAAGATTAGAGAAAGGTTAAAGCATTTACCACCGGAGAAACGGGAAAACAGAGAAAAAAAATTTCAGGCGGGCGCCTGATTTTAATCATCCGTGTGGAACCGTAATTTTTTAAACGGCCAAGCAAATATACAAAATTTTTAAGAGATTTAATTTTTTTCTTGTTCAGAAAAAAACAATGTTGTACTTTTGCACTCCCAAATAACAATTTGGCCCGTTCGTCTAACGGTTAGGACGCCAGGTTTTCATCCTGGTAATAGGAGTTCGATTCTCCTACGGGCTACCTCTCAAATGCAAAGTGCAAGGTGCAAAGTGTAATCAGTTACAGTTTGCATTTTTCGTTTCAGACTTTACACTTTCGCTATTTCTCTGGTGCGGATTGGGGATTTCTGATCATGATTTTTTCTGCCACATAGGATCTGCCTGACCGGAGAATGATCGAATAGAAAGCCGATTGCAAATTTCCCGGATGTACGGAAATTGTATTCTCCCCGGACTGCATATAAAAATCGCCTGCATAAACCTTTTTTCCCAGGATATCGTACATTTCTAGGGAAAGGCGGCTAGCCCTCCGGCAATCCAGCCGGATACTGAAATGGTTGTCGCAAGGATTGGGAAAAACATGGATCCCGTCGAATTCAGGATCATTTAATCCAAGCCCGTGAACATATACATGGTTGGAGGGGTCGGACTGGCATCCCTCAATTGTAACCATAGTCCAGTAATGACCAGTGGCGTTGACAGGAACCACATAGGTATGGCCTGTTGCGCCGGAAATCGGAACTCCATCATGGTACCATTGGTTCCCGGAAGCTGCACTCGAAGTCAGGAAGTAGGTATCAGCAGAAACCACAGGTACCGCGGGAATTGGATGAACTATAAGAGAGGCATTGGAGGATGGAATCGGAGACATTCCAGCGGCACGCACCAAAACATTATAATCAGCAGACATATCGGAAACCTTCACCGGGAAGAGAACCATGCGGCTGGATGTTGCCCCGGAAACCGCCCCACCGTTTACCAAAGGGGCCATCCCCTTACGCCACTGGTAACTCAGTCCGGTTCCGGTCGCGGCAACCGAAAAGACGGCAGAATCCCCATCGCAAACTGTTTGACTTTCCGGCTGCCCGTTTATTGCCAGGAAGGGAATACCTCCGGTGGTAGTCTTCAGAATCAATCCTGATGACCCTGCGATATAACCCACATTGGCGCTTGTAAAAAAAAGACTATACACCTGCTGCATCGTCTCCATGGGTGTCATCACCCAGTCGGCCCCACCGTTGGTTGTGCGGAAAATGGCAGCCTGGTTCATATAATAGTTTAACTCAGGGTTGTTGGCAATGGCATACCCGGTATCACGGGTCGGAAATTGAATTGATGACATCATATAGGCAAGGCCTGCAACCTGTTCTTGCCAGGTGAAGCCTCCGTCGGTTGTTTTGATTATTCTGCCATAAGTACCAGCACAATACCCGGTATTGTCATCGGTGAACCAGATGGAATTGATGCTATTCCATGCCATTGCAGACGGGTTGAGGTTAAACCATGTGTTTCCACCATCTGTTGTTTTAAGCAAGGTGGCTGAAGCACCACCTGCATAACCCGTAAGCTTACTTGTAAAAAAGATTGTGTTCAATGATTTGGTGCCGGTCCAGACTGTCGTCCATGAAACGCCACCATTGCGGGTTTTATAAAGCTTTCCATTACCTGCTACGAATCCAGTGTCATTGGATGTAAAGAAAACCGACCTCAGTGGCACTCCCCCTATTGATGACGAAGTCCAGGTTTCTCCTGCATCCTTGGTCATAGCCAGCAGACCACTGAACCCAACTGCGTATCCCGTCAAAGCTGACGGAAAATGAACTGCATAAAGATCGAAAAGTGTCGAAATCGTGTGGTCAGTCCAATTTGTTCCTCCATCGGTTGTTTTAAGGATGGTTCCCTTTGACCCTACCACAAATCCACTGTCAGTATTTAAAAAGAAGGGTGATGACAGATACCGCGCCGTTGATCCATAACTAAGATTTGTCCAGGTCACTCCCCCATCCCTGGTGTGCAGGATTAGCCCAAAATCTCCGGTAATGTATCCTGTATCGGCAGAAACAAAAAATGCGGAATAGAGATCATACTGTGTTCCCGAATTTAAAGAAGACCAGTGATCGCCCGCGTCTGTGGTTTTAAGCACAGTTCCAGCATCACCTGCAGCATAACCTGTATTCCTGTCGGTGAAAAAAGTGGCATGGAGCCTGCCGGTATATCCTGAATTCAGACTACTCCATGTGTTTCCGCCATCCACTGTCCGCCTCATGAATCCCTCATTACCCACAACATACCCTGTGTCACGACTGGGAAATGAAATATCGTTGAAGAAATTGACGGCCCCGAGAGGTACAGCAGTCCACGTATTTCCACTATTGGTCGTTTTCAGCACAGCAGCATAACCAGAAAGTGGGTCCTTTCCGGACAGGTACCCGGTAAGTGAATCGATAAAACAGACTGAAAAAAACTGGAAGGTCATACCTGTATTCCGGAGATTCCAGGTATTTCCACCGTTTGTGGTTTTATACACCACGCTGTATCCGTCCTCTGGACGGGTCAACCCAACGGCAAATCCGGTACTGCAGTTGGTAAACCACACCGAGGTCAATTCCTTCCCTTCGCTGGTGTTCTGGAGCGTCCAGTGATCACCCCCATCGGTTGTCTTCACGATTGTACCCTCAAATCCAACCGCGTAAACGATACAAGCATCTACACAAAAAATGGAATTGAAGCGCAGCACGACACCGGGCGAAAGGACAAGCCAGGTTTGGCCGCCATCAACGGTTTTCAGAATATTTCCTCCCCAGGATACGGCATACCCTGTATTTGAATTGGCGAATTTCACCTGTGAGAGCAGATCCGCCTGGGGTTTAGAATTTAACCAGGTCCATCCTCCGGCGTGGATGCCATTCACTATGAATAATGCAAATAATAGGACCACGGCTGTTTTCAGATAATGTGAATGCATCATTCCGCTTTAAATAACACTATTAACAAAGGTCAAAGAGTGACCTCTTCCCGCTTTATACAAATATAAACCAAAAAACTATTTCAAAGTTTGAAATAGTTTGGGTGGGTACAACAATGGGTACAACAAATGAGACTTTCCATGGCGTTTGACAACCCCAGGCGCACCTGATGAAAAATACAACAACATGAATGTATATTACTTAGGAGCTAACGAAAGTGACTGGATAGCAGCATGTTACTCCTCTACGGTCTACACATAAACCCTGTAAACATCAATGTTTGCAGGGTTTTTTTATTTTATCGGGTAACAAAATGGCAACAAACAATCTGAAATGATTAACTTAACCTCTCATTCTAGTGCAGGCATGAAAACCAGTGGCAGCAGCATGCAGGCGTGATTATTCAAGTATCCTGAAAATTTTGAGCCTTATTTCCAACAAACCATGATATTTTTCCTTCATCTCATTTGACAAGAAACTGGCATCGATCAATTCCTTCCATTTTGGAACACTTGAGAAGATTGTCTCAAGGACTTTGTCAACACTCTTTGTAGTTAGCTCGCATCTTTCCATGCCAAAATAGTTAACCAGAATGTTTCGGGTCAGATGTTTCTTTTTCCCTTTCAGGGGCAAAGCAATTTCTTCGTCCTGTTTCTTATATTCTATGGTAGAATTGACAAGGTCGTAACATGGTGACAGCGTTACTTTGCCATTTTCTGTGATAATAGAGAAATTTTTCAGGTGCATGTCTTCATTGCCAACCAAATAATTAAATATGGTAAGTTTAAACAGGGACAATTTTTCAATCGAAGGGAACGTACAGAAATAGTTGATTAAACTTACAACTTTTTCCATGCTATAGTCATACTTTGTGTCCCGGCTCATACCAGCCAACTGCGCAAAATCTTCAATCGGGACTTTTTCGTTCTGCCCTCGTCTGTCAAACCGCTTGATGAAATAGGTAAGTGTGTGATCTTTTGACCAGATTAAACCGTGTAATGGTACATTCAGGCCAATCTCACTTGCAAGCCTCATGGTCAGGTCTTCATTCTCAGGCATTTCAGGATAAAGATGATGCTGGGGCTTTAGGATATATTTTCCGCCTGTTACCAGAAAGCAAATATGCTGTGATTTCGGTAATTAAGGATGTATCAATTTCGGAAAATAGCGATGCATAATCCTGGGTAAAAGTAGCTTAAATAT
>CAIYJU010000116.1 GCA_903926565.1 uncultured Bacteroidales bacterium | reverse complement strand
GGAGTTTTTCAGAAATCCAAAATTTGATTACTGACTGGCGTGTAATACCGAGTCGTGAGGCCTCCCTGTCAAGTTCCTGAACCATCCAGGCTGGAAAATCGACACTGACACGACGTTGCTTTAGGCCAGGGCGGTCCGTTTTATCTAATTCCAGGTATTCCGTAATATCCCCGCCCTGATCAAACATGTCATCAAATTGCTCAGCGCTGATAGATTTCTTTTTCATTTTCTCTTGATTTTCGTACAGAAATGATACGGATCTTATCACCACGATGGGTATATACTACTGACCAGTAAACATCTTTAAACCTTGCTACCATTAAATAACGTGATTCACCAGTTGTTCTTGCCTGAAGGATCACACGCTCCGAATCCAGCCATAAATGTTGTGCTTCATGAAAATCGATCCCATGCTTTTCCTTGTTTGAAAAGCTCTTATTTTGGTCAAATTCAAAAGTCATGAACACATTTTCAGGCAAATTTACAACAAATGGTCAGAATAAGCACATTTATTGCACAATTATGTGTAGAATTAGGGTTTTTTCGGTGTAGTCTGTGTTTTGCAGCCAGCAGGTAATCCATTGCCGCATTTAACCAATATTCAGGTATTTTTTTCATACATGCAGAAAAGCAGACATGCAGCCCAACCCGGCTCCGGAGGAGCCAGATCCTGGCTGGTAATGGTTCCAGGGGTTTTTCCGTGCCGTAGGTACGGAATTATTTAACCATGAACCGTTTTACCTGGTTTTTCAGGTTCTGGGTGATGAGCTCTTTTGACCAAAGGAAGATGTTGCTGGTCCACCGCTGGGGGTGGATGGTGATCCGATCTTCGGGATTGGCCAGGTATTCTGAGAAGGGCTGGAAAGAATAGCCCGCCGAAAGCAGGGCGGATAAAAGCTGATGGTAGCGGGTGAGGGTGAAATCCATCAAGAAAAGTGTTAAGTTTTAAGTGTTAAGTGGGGTATTGTCAGGGTTGAAGCGGTTTGGATAGCCGGGGTTTTTGAAGACGAGACCGTATTTCTCCTCCTCTTCGCGGGTATAGCAGCGGCCGGTGTTGTCGAGATAGATGGCCGGTACGCCCAGCACGGCGGCCTCCGAGGCCATGGTTGCGCTTTCGCCATAGAGCAGGGAGGCGGAGGCGATGGCATCGTGCATCTGTTCGGGGGGAATCTTCAGACGACAGGGTTCAAGATCATCCGGTAACGGGCCTTCGGAGGAGATGTACACATTCCCGAACTTTGCAAAGGCTGCAATGGCCTTTTTTTTGTTTTCATGGGAGATGCCTTTGTGGCCGTGGTCGTGGGAGGCGTGCCAGGCGACGAAGCGGAGGAGGGAGTAGGGAGCCGTTGGACGTACCGCAGGTTGAAACCTGCGGTTGGGGTGGAGGTAGGCGAGTTCGTGGTTGCCGGGGTAGCGGATCTGCTTGGTGCCGAGGTTGAGGTGGAAGGAGTCGGGCACGAGGATGGCCTTGGTGAAGGGCCGGTAGAGGCGCACCTGCTCCATGTTGCCTGTGTCTTCGACGCTGATGTGGGGGATGCCGAGCAGCCAGCTCGCCTGTGCGGCGTACATGGAGCTGTGCCCCAGGGTAATATCTGGCTTGAACTGAAGCAGCACCCGAAGCATTTTGAAGTTGAACCGCAGCAGGCCCCATATTTTCCAGGCAGCGGTTTGAAAGGGTTTTCCGAAGGAAATATAATTCAGGCGATACGCCTTCAACAAATCAAGGGTGCACTCCTTTTCCCTGCATGTAAACAACACGGTATGGCCATCTTTCTCCAGCTCTTTGGCAAGGTTCCGGAAGATGTGAACGTGGGCGGGATGGCCGATGTCGATGAGGAGTTTCAGGTAAGTGTTAAGTTTTAAGTGTTAAGAGGGGGCGACTCCGGTTTGGGGAAAAACATCTTTAAGTTATGCGCCATCTAAGATATATCCCGCCACCATCCCGTTAATCACCCCCTTCATCATTGTACTTTCTGTACCCGATTTTGCTCTCATGCTATAGGTTGAGACGTTTCCAGGTGTGTTCCAGCCACCGTGCAAAGAATACGTCATAAACCTGCCATGTATTGTTACTTCGAATAAGCATCTCTTTTCCAGTTAATGCTACCAGGGAAGTTTTAACAGAACTTGGACTTTTAAGGTCATGTTTCTTAATAAAATTACCGGATAATGGTTTAGAAACGCCATTCTCAACGGCTATTGCCTGAATCAGCGCAAATTGATGCGTTGTTAATAGTTTTCGATAAGTCAAATATAACGGTTCGTATGATGCAAGGATTTCGAGACAGAGTTGATTTGTATTTTCTTCATTTATTTTAAGAAATGATTTGGCAAATAACCGGTTACAGAAATGTTGGACATAATATGTATGGTACCTGCACCATTCCAGCAGTTGTAGGATTGTTGTGTCGGAAATATCAAAACCTGCGGCATTAAAGTGATTCTTAATAAACTCCAGATAATTTTCAGTTACGATCGGACCCAGGTACATCAATTCAACGCTTTGGAAAAATGGGCGGGTTGGATTGCTAAACATGGTTTCCATCATGTGTTTATCGCTTCCGGAAAAAATAAAGGTTATCTGGGGATTTTCCTGAACAATTGGTCGCAACAGATTTTCAATCCTGCTTTCCGGGTATTCCAGTACCTGTTGAAATTCATCCAGTACGATTGTAAGTTCTTTCCTCATCGTAATGAAAAGTGCCAGCAACTGACGTAGCCCTAAGTTGAAATCATTTTCGGTTGCCACATTAAATACCAACGAAGGTTGGCCGGTTAATGAGTCATACGTAAATCCCGGCCTTAAGGAAGATAGTGCAGCTACAATTTTTTCAAGTATATTTTTTTCTTTATGCCTGGCATGTAACAGAGCTGTGCCAAGTGTGCTCAATAAATCGGAAGCTGATTGTGTTGGCATCAGGTCGATATATATAAGCGCTTTATTTTCGTGTTGAATGTTCAAAAGAAAACCGACATGTTTCAGCAGGCCTGTTTTACCCATGCGCCGCATGGAAATGAGTGCCAGGTTTCGATGAGAATGGATGGCTTCCAGTATTTGCCCGCTTTCATTTTCCCTGTCGCAGAAATAATCAGGTGATACATATCCGGTAGTAACAAATGGATTGTTAAGTTTCATTTTCCTGAATTCTATATTAGTTTTACAAAATTACGCTTTTTGCGTTACGCTTTTTGCACAATAGAAAAATATTTGGAAGCAGGCGGACAGGCGAACAAGGCGAACAAGGCGGACTAAGTGGACAAGGCGGGCTCCGTAGGCCAGATCCTGGTAGCCCGATGGCATTCATGGTGTTATCCGTGCCGTAGGTACGGAATTATTTTGCAAATAGTTACCCGCAGGTTGCTTTTGCAGTTTCATATAATTGAATTGCAAGAGAATAAAATTCTTTTGCTTCCTCGGGAGAAGGTTTTCCATTTGGGAGCAAACCCAATTCACCCGGGTATCTTGCATCGATATATAATTGATCCAAAAGAGTCAAAAGGTCGATTTCAATTTCCGTATGAAAGGTCACTTTCGGCACTGGCAAGCCAGTCGTTAGTTATTTTTTTCATAAAGTAAGATCCCTTTTGATAAAAGCTCTCTGGCAAACAGGCTGTTAATTTCAATAAACCGTTGATGCATTGCTTTTGTATGCACAATTAAATCTACAGGAAACTCTTTTTTAATCTCTGAAATTGATTGTGATATTCTAAGATAAATCTTACTCTTCTCTGAAAAACTTGAAGGAATAAAATCGTCGTCTGTAACAACCAGGATGTCTAAATCACTGTCTAATGCTGGTTTTCCATACGCATATGAACCAAAAAGAATAATTTTCTCAGGTTTGGTGGTTTTAAGCTTCTCTATTAAAACTGGTAAATAGTTTAATCCTTTCATGACAAAATACTTCCGACAACAAATGTAATCAATCTAAAGCTCAAAACAAATGTTTCCTGGGATTCAAGGGGACAGACGGACATACATTGTAAGCGTTTTGACAATTATTCATGATGTTTTCTTCTTCAATTGCAGTTGGCTTTAGCCAACTGTTTAGGATTGATGTAATGCACCGTGATTCAGCCCCATTTATTTCAAATTATAGTCATTGTGTATGGAAGCTGAAGATTTGTTTTACAATCATGGCATTAATCCCCCCTTCATTATATGGCTCCATCGAGGCAATGCATGCTTCGCGCATGCTGTGAGCGTTCGCGAATGCTTTCTCAATGGCTGCTGCCACTTCCCGGCTGTTTGCGGCATCAACGATATACCCGTTCCTGCCCGGGATTACTTACTCCGCCAGGTCGCCCGCATCATTGACAATAACCGGTTTGCCGCAGGCCATGACAGGCGGACAAGGCGAACAAGGCGGACTAAGTGGACAAGGCGGGCTCCGTAGGAGCCGGATATTGGTAGCTGGTAATGGTTCCAGGGGTTTTTCCG
>CAIYJU010000115.1 GCA_903926565.1 uncultured Bacteroidales bacterium | reverse complement strand
TTTTCTACAACCCAATTTCATCAGCAATTGTCACCATTGCTGCAATGGATAAGGCAGCAAATTCATCGAGGCTTACGCCAATTAGTTCACATTCCAGTATGTTTTCACGGTTGACAGATGCGGCAAAAGCTTTTTCCTTCATGCGTTTGGTAACGGATTTAGCTTTAACCGAAGCTACTTTCTTATCGGGATAAACGAGGCTGGTAGCGGTAATGAGGCCGGTGATGGTTTCGCCGGCGGCAAGCGCATGCTGAAAGAGTGTAGTTCGTTCCTGCCCGGTTGCCACTTCGTTGTGCATACGGATGGCATCAACAATATCAGCATCGAGTCCCATTTCTTCAAGCATTTTTGCTCCAACAACAGCATGTGTGTATGGATCGGCATTGGTGATCTCAACATCAATATCGTGAAGCAGGCCGGCAATTCCCCATTTTTCAATATCCTGTCCAAGGTGAAGAGCGAGTGCCCGCATAACCGCTTCGGAAGCAAGGCTGTGGGCAAGCATGCGGTCGTTCTTTATGTGGGTTTTCAATAGGGAAAGGGCGTCGGGTCGAGGGAGTAACATAGTTGTGGATTTGTTTTTATAGTTATTGAAAAGTGCCTAAAGTACTTAGAGTGCCTAAAGTTTGGAGTTGGAGTTTTAGAGTTGGTCTTCAGGTTTCTTTTTAACTCTAAGTACTCCAAACTTTAGGCACTCCATACTTCTTTAACCATGCAAATCAAGACCGTTCAGCATGTAAATGCTATGCTTCAGGGTTTTGAAAATTTCGGTGGTGTATTCTTCAACGGCTTTTACACTTCCCGGCAAGGTGTAAACCAGTGAATTTCCCATCACACCGGCAATAGCACGTGTTAGCAAGGCATTGGGTTTCTCCTGACCGTACCTGAAGCGTATAAGTTCCATGATGCCGGGAATTTCCTTGTCGAGCAAAGGTTTCACAACATCGGGTGTAAAATCGCGCGGGCCGATTCCGGTACCTCCTGTTGTGAAAATGATATCGGTTTTACCGGCTTTAGCCTGAACCAATATCTTGCGGAGCATGTCGGCATCGTCAGGTATGAGTTGCCGGCTGATGGCATATTTCCATTTCAGTGAATCGAAATATTCCTGAACCCGGTCGCCGATAACAGGGCCGCTACGATCCTCATAATCACCTGCGCTGGCTCGGTCGCTAAGGGTAATTACCAGAACTTTGAATATCCGTGGCGCATATTGAATGGTATCTCCGGCCTTGATATTTCCCGGACTTAGAACGCGGCAAAAGATGCCTTCCTTTGGCATCACACAATTTCCGACTTCTTTAAAAATATTGCAGGAAGTACCGTGGCAGGTCTTCCCGATTTGAGTTACCTCAAGCTCAACATCGCCGATAGTGAACCGGTCGAGCGGGTTGGTGAGATGGACTGCTATTCCTTTGGTAGTTATGTTTTCGGCAAACTCACCGTAATTAATTTTTCGTCCTGCTACGCCTGAGAATTTTGTGATGCTTTCTTCGGCCAGCAGGCTCACCTGCCTGTGCCATGGACCTGAATGGGCATCTCCTTCAACACCCAGATTGTTCAGGCTAATAGAAGGAACCGGCTTTTTAATGGTTCCTTTTTCTTTGGAAACATTAACGGAAACTACTGTTATATCTTGATCGGTCATTCGTCAGGTAATTTTAGAAGTATGTAATACCGGAATCCGGCGTACAGGTAATAAATGGCAGAAGCCAGCAGTGAAAGGCCCAGCGATACAAAAAATGTTCCTTTGTAAAGTTCAGGGATTACCGGCCAGTGGCTGATCAGAATTCCCATTGATATCATAAAACTCATAAGCACATATCCGCGGATATCAAAAAAGGCAAAAACACAAGGCTTGTCCTGCTTGAGATTGATGATGCGCAAAATATAACGTTTACTTACTTTGCGGAAGACAAACCAATAAAATGGCAAGAATCCCAAAGCTCCGACAAGATAGTTTATCCAGACATGGAGGGCATTATGACCTATTTCAATGTAACTCAGTTTAAGGATGCGGTATGCTGCGAACCCCCACAAGGCTGCACCTACAATAACAAGTACCTGTCTTGGCACGCCGGGTTTAAGTTTTTGCCAAAGGCTCATCCTGATCAATTTTTTGAGTTTGATATTTGAATGCGGAAGCATCCAACTGTTCTTTCATGCGCCGGAAGCCAATAACTACAAGTATTACCATTAAAGGAATGAACAGAGACCCTAACACCCTGTGTCCGGAAAGAAGCAGAAAATCGTACAACCCATGGAAAAGCCAGGGCATGAAAATAGCCATGAAAATATAACCGGACTTGCGAAATGGCCTGAAACGAGCCATACCCAGGTAATAACCCATAATTATCCCAAAGATGGCATGAGCCGGCACAGCAGTAAATGCACGCAGCAAGCCGGTTCCCAGTGTTCCCTGGTAGACGTAAAAGAAATTTTCTACGGCTGCAAAACCCAATGCCACAGCCACTGAATATACAATTCCATCGAATTTTTCGTTGAAGTTCCGGTTGTTCCAGAATAGATAAAAAACAGCCAGAAACTTCAGGATTTCTTCAGTTGCCGAAGCAACGATAAATCCATCCCAGGCAGCTTTGAGTATAGGGTGAAAGTTGACCGCAAGTTTGCCGGTCTGTACTTCGATAATGAGTATTGGAACAAGAATAAGAGCACCGGCAGCAAACCCGCGAACCAATAGAAGGACAGGTTCCTTTTCGTATTTGTCCCTGAAATAAATATAGGTCAGGATGAGAAGCGCTGGTCCTAATGCAACGAGAAGAACAGTCATGCCTGTAAAGTTAAACTCATTTTATAAATCTGTTTTGATTTTTTCAATCAATGTAATATCCGTTATAACCATTTGCTTATCAACGGCCTTGCACATATCATAAACAGTAAGAAGCGCAACAGAAACAGCGGTAAGAGCTTCCATCTCCACGCCTGTGGAACCAACACAACGCACTTCGCTTTTTACCATTACTCCTTCAGGAATTAAGTCCGCGCCCACATCAACCTGCGAAATCATCAGAGGATGGCACAATGGAATAAGCGCGGGTGTTTGCTTTGCAGCCTGTAT
>CAIYJU010000114.1 GCA_903926565.1 uncultured Bacteroidales bacterium | reverse complement strand
GAAACAGATTACCGCCAATGGGGGTAAACTGGCTGTTCTGGCAATCGATCCAAGCTCCGAACGATCAAAAGGTTCAATTTTAGGTGACAAAACCCGAATGGAAGAACTTTCATCCGATCCGAATGCCTACATCAGGCCCAGTCCGGCAGCCGGCTCGCTCGGAGGTGTAGCTCGTAAGACCAGGGAAATCATTATTTTATGTGAAGCAGCCGGGTTTAACACCATATTTATTGAGACAGTGGGGGTCGGTCAGTCGGAAACTGTAGTCCACTCGATGGTCGACTTTTTTCTGCTGATCCAGATTGCGGGGGCAGGGGATGAACTGCAGGGTATCAAACGCGGCATCATGGAGATGGCTGATGCAATCGTCATCAATAAGGCTGATGGCGATAACCTGGAAAAGGCGAAGCTTGCCGCTGCACAATTCCGTAATGCCTTACACCTTTTCCCCCCAACAGGCTCGGGATGGAGCCCTCCGGTATTAACCTGTTCCGCTTTGGAGAACAACGGTGTGAGCCAGATATGGAACACTGTAAATGAATATGTTGAAACGACAAAAGGGAATGGCTATTTTCAAAACAGGCGCAGCGATCAGGCAAGGTACTGGATGTATGAAACAATCAATGAAACACTCCGGTATAGTTTTTACCACAACCACCTTGTAAAACCGAGCCTTCCGCATTACGAGAAACTGGTACTTGGCAACGCCATGAGCTCTTTTATCGCCGCTCACGAATTGCTTGCAACCTATTTCAAATCAATTGGAAATGAATAACTAAGTATTTGCCAGTTAAATTGTTTTAATACCTTTGCTAACGCTAATTCAATATGCTAATTCAAAAATTACAATAAATTATTATCTAATGAGAAATTTTCTAATTATTGTCCTTGCAATTGCAACACTTTTCTCCTGTTCAAAGCCAAAAGGGTACGTTATTAAAGGAGAAATCAAGGGAAAAGAGAATGGTGAAATCAAATTAATGAAATTTGCAAACGGCAAATGGATTGCCGAAGATTCAACCAGTATTGTTAAAGGCAAATTCGAGTTGAAAGGAAAGGCCGATCTTCCTGAATTACGTGTCATTTCGATTCCTCCACAAACAATTGTTGCTCAGTTTTTTGCCGAGAACGGAACCCTTTCGTTGACCACCTATATGGATAGTTTGAGTAATACAGAGGTTCAGGGATCAAAATCCAACGACGAGTTCACGATCCTGAAAAAAGAACTTAAAAATATTGCCAGGGAGACTCAGGGACTTCAGCAGAAATACAATTTGGCCAGGCAGAGTGGGAACGAAGATGAGATGAAAAGGGCACAAATCGACTACGAAGCGATGATGGGAAACCAAAAAGTCTATGTGAAGAACTTCGTCCGCCAACATCCTAAGTCAACCGTCTCTCCTTTAATTATCCTGAGCCAGATGTCACAGGAGATGTCAGCCCATCAGATCGACACGTTGATTGCATTTCTCGATCCTTCGATAAAAGCATCAATTTATGTAGATGAACTGAAGAAAATTGCCGATAAGATAAGAATTACCGATATTGGG
>CAIYJU010000113.1 GCA_903926565.1 uncultured Bacteroidales bacterium | reverse complement strand
TGCAATATTTGCCGGCTGGGTCACAACCGCCAGCGTTCTGAAAGGTCCTGTGCCACATGGTGTTGAAGGAGTTACCTTGATATTGCCAGACCCTGCACCCACTGAAACTGTCACGGAATTTGTTGTACCACCGGCAGTTTGAACCCAGCCGGCCGGGAAGGACCATGTATATGCTGTACCCGGGTCATTTGTGACAGCATATGTTTCTATTGTACCCTCAAGTGGATTCACACGGCCTGAAATAACTCCCGGTTGCGCAGGTGCATTTGAATTCGGGAATACAATCATGTATTGGGCTGGCCCGCTGCCCCAACCATTTGTGGGGGTAACAAGGACAACGCCCATGGTACCTCCAACAGTAACAGTAACTGAATTCGTGGTTCCGCCGGCAGTTATAGCCCAACCGGCAGGAAATTGCCATGCATAGGTAACACCTGCCACATTGGGAACCGTGTAGGTTTGCGTTGAACCAATGCACGGCGCTGCCGCACCACTGATGGCGCCTGGCACAACAGGGGCTGTACCCGACAGGGCACAGCGATAAACAGGACTTCCCATCGACGGTGCCCAGTTGTTTGCAAATATATAGTTGCCTGATACATACAGGGAAGTTGCATCGGGTGGAGTTCCCGGATACCCCTGGTTAAAATTTGTCCAGTTTGCGCCATAATCTGTTGTTTTAAACACCCCGCTTTTTGTTCCGGCAAACAGGCTGGTTCCGCTGAACACCATAGAACCAATATCCATGCTTCCCAGTCCGTTATTTACAAGCGCCCAGTTGGTGCCGCCATCCCCTGAGCGATATATTCCAACCGGCGTTATGTTGCCATCGCCGTATATGTTGCTGGTTCCTGCAAAAATATAGGTTCCGTTGGTAACCACTGAACGGACAGGAATGTTTCCTCCGGAGGGAAAACTTAATATAGCCCAGTTTACACCATAATCGACAGATTTTAACACTCCGCTGTTCAAGGTTCCTGCATACATATTTGTGCCATCATTGGCTATGGACAGAATGACATTGCCCCAGAAATTCTCTGGTCCCAGCAGTGTGCATGGGGTCCATGACTCGCCATTGTCGTCGGAATAAAATATGGTTTCGCAACAGGTAATCGTTGCAAAAAGCCGGGTTCCCATGGAATAAAAACTGCAACCCGTTCCGAAATCATACAGCAATTGCCACGTTGCGCCGTTATCCGCCGACCGGTAAACACCTGTATATTGCGATATGTATATATAATTGTTAAACAGGAAAGCCGTACCAGTGTTGGTGCCTGTTTCCCAGGTTTCACCAAAATTTGAAGAACGGTAATAATAGCCGGCACCACCGCTGGTTGATACAAACAAATCGGTACCACCGGCAGATGTTATGCTTAAAGGTATCAATCCACTCATGCCGTTGAAGGCCGGAGTCCATGAGGCGGTATTATCAGGGGAAATATAAACACCATTGATTGTAGATGAGAAAATATCTGGTCCGCTCCGAAAAAAGTTATTGCATAAAAGCCCTGATGGAGTAATATTTTGCAGTACCCAGTTGATGACGCCACTTTTTTCGGAACGATAAATTCCGTAGTTGGTGCACATATATACATAGATGTCATTAACGAGGAGAGCTCTGGCGGCTATATTCCCGCTTGAAGGTAAACCGGCAATTTCCCTTGTCCATGTTGTTCCATTATTAAGCAAGCGGTAAACGCCTTTCTGGGTGGTACCTGCAAACACATCAGATCCGCTTGCAGTCAGGTTGCCAAATGTTGCCGAGTTGATCTGTGGAACAGTGCCTAAGCCGTTGTTTACTGTTGTCCAGGTAAGCCCGTTGTCGGCTGAACGGTAAATACCGGTCCACCATGTTCCGGCATATAAATAAGTGCCATTATTTACAATCGATTGAATATCCGGAACAGAAGGTGGATTAATTCCCTGAAAACCACTATTTTGTGCCGTCCAGGTCAATCCATTGTCTGTTGACGCATATAAACCGGCATAGCCCCCGGCATATAAGACAGACCCGACCGTAATAAAGCAATTGCATGGATATGCACCTATGTTTCCGCAAAATGTCCAGTTATCGCCATTGTCGGCAGAACGGTATATACCTTCCCCGGTGGATGCCACAACATAAGCACCGCTCACTGTAATAGCCTGCACATGCTTACCCTGTCCGGACGAACTCAACCCATTGTTGCATGTGGTCCAGTTAGCTCCATGATCGGCCGAACGGAAGATTCCTTTGCCAAGCACACCGCCCGTGGTTCCGCCAAAAAGGTGTGTGCTGCTTTCGGCGAAGCAGGCAATGCTCCCGCCAAACGGGCCGTTGGTTGGCTCCCAGCTTTGCCCGTAACACATTTCAATGCCAGGGTTAAGAAGCATGATTACATTGATCAGCACTGCTGAAAGAAGGAATTTTCTCATGTTCATTGTCTCTTTTTTGTGATATTAGTATTTACTGTTTTTACCGGATCAGCGCCTTCATCTCCTGCAGACTGGTTTAATTCAGAAGCAACAAGCTTATTGAGTACAGATCGCTGTAACTTCAGCTTTTTAATGTATTTGACGTTTTCAAGGATGTTTTCTGAATTTTCGGGCAATGGTTCATTTTCCGTTTCAGGAGGCGTCTTTTGCTTGGGCATTTTAGGGCAGAGGATTAAGCTGCAAATATGACCCGCCCCAATATCCAAAACAAATATTCTGCCCCTACAACGTAACTATCAGGACAAAAAACATCCCTACATTTTATGGACAACAATGTCTATATAACTGTATATAAACACTATCTGAAAATATTCGAAAATCAGATTAATCCCTGATATAAAAAGAGAAGTGAGATTAAATCTGCGACAGGAAGGTGACCAGGTTTGTTTCGGAATTTGAAAGGTTGAGCTTTTTTCTTAACCGGTATCGGGCATGGTCAATTGAAGCAAGCTGCTGCCCTGTCAATTCCGAGATATCCTTTGTTGACATATTGAGACGCAAAAAAGCACACAGCTTGAGTTCGTTTTGGGTAAGATCAGGATAGGACTTCAGCAATTTTTCGTAAAACCCGGCATGCACCTCCTGAAATCGCATCGAAAATTCATTGAGCATTTTATCATCGGTCCGGTTTCTCAGATCCTGGCTTATTTTTGTTATTGTCTCCTTTGTCTCGCTTCCTTTGGCATTGAGTTCCAGTTGTACCAGCTTATTGGAAATATCGGATAGCATTTCATTCTTTTTAATCAATGCAAGTAAATTGACTGTCAACTCCCTGTTTTTGATGTTTAGCTCTGATTGTATTTTTTCTTTTTCCAGGAGGATGAACTGTGATTTAAGGCGGTACCTTGATAACATCAGTACCAGGATAATAAGACCGGAGACCAGGCTGAAAATAATGATCAGCATCACGTTGTTCCTGCTCTGCTGGGCCAGTTTCCGCTGGAATTCCTTCTCCTCGTATATATACTGAAGTTCAAGTTTCGATATCAGTTTTTGCTTCTGGAAAGCAAACAGGCTGTCGTCGGCAGCTTTTTCCAATGTAACGTATCTGAAAGCCTTCAGGGTGTCTTTTTCAGCAGTATAAATCTCCTTGAGAATTTTTGAAGCTGATTTGATCACAATATAATAGCCATTCGTTTGCCCTTCAATCAGGGCTTTATTAAAATAATCCACGCTTTCCTGCATTCTTTTGTCATTATAATAGCAAAAGCCAATGTTTATATAGCATTTTGCTACTTGAAAACGGTTATTCAGGCCATTAAACAGGTCGAGCGATTGGTTGAAACTTTTCAATGCTTCATCAGAATTTCCCGTATTCATCTGATCGTATCCGATATTCATGATGTTGATTCCCTGGCCAAGCTTGTCCCCCAGCCTGATGCTTATAGCCAATGCCTTGCGAAGGAAAATAATGGCAGAATCATACTTTTGCAAGTCACCATAAACAACTGCAATATTGTTGTACTGGCGCTTTATTTCAGCCAGGTTATTGATCCCGTCAGCTAAAGACAAAGATCTGTTAAAATAGAGAAGCGCTTTTTTATAGTCCTGCTGACTGTAGAAGACTTTCCCGATATCACCCAATGAGTGTGATATCCCGTCTTTGTCTTCACGTTTTTCAAATATTTTCAAACTTTTAAAAAAGTTCTGGGAGCTGTAATCATAATCTCCAAGTTCAGAATAGATGGTGCCGATCAGGCTCAGAGAATTTGCCAGCTCCTTGTCGAAATTCAGATCTTCAGCCATCTCCTTAGACTTCTGGGCGAAGTCCATTGCTCTCTTATAATCACTGCCTCTGAAATAGTAGTTTCCCAGCTTTATCATGGCCCGGATCTTTCCTTTCGCATAGTTATTTTGCTGAGCGATGACATAGGCCCTGTTCGCATAATCCACAGCATTTCCCAGGTATTGATTTTCCGGGTTTTCAAGAAATTCAAGGATCCGGTCAACTTTTTGATTCGGGTCTTTCAACGTCCTTAGCGCTGTATCCAGGCTGTCGATACCGATCTGTCCCTGTCCCATGTTTAACCCGGAACAGAGCGTGAGCAGGATTGAAAGGAATAGGGTAAATCTTGAATTCATTATAAAATTTATAAGCCTTGCATCCATGATCTAACCTGAATATCATGCCATGTCTGATCTTTGTCACCGCCATAGATCAACATAGCCGGCTTTTCCTGCATACCGGAGACATCTTTGTAAAAGTTCAGATCCTTGAAAAAGTTTGGTGAAATTGTCTGGCTTGATTTTATCTCAACAGGATGCAGATCATTTCCTGATTCCACGAGCAGATCTATTTCATGCCCGGTCTTATCCCGCCAAAATGTTATCGGAGGTTCTTTCCCTGTGTTGGTAAAACTCTTGAAGATATCAGCAATGACCAGGTTTTCGAATAAACTTCCCCGCAGGTAATGCGTTTCCACCTGAGTTACCTCTCTGATCCCGAGGAGTGAGCAGGCAAGGCCGGTATCATAAAAATATAGTTTGGGAGATTTCACCAGCCGTTTGTTGAAATTTCTATGATGCGGGTGCAGGAGAAAAACAATATAGCTTGCCTCCAATAGCGAAATCCATGCCCTTGCCGTGGCATGTGTGATACCTGCTTCCTGGCCAAGTGACGATAAGTTGACCAGCTGCCCTATCCGTCCGGCACAAAGTTTCAGGAAACGGGTAAAGACATTCAGGTCGGTAATGTTTATAATCTGGCGCACATCCCTTTCAATATAGGTCTGTATATAATTGGGGTAATAGTCGTCCGGGGCAATTTTTTTATCATAAAGCCGCGGATAAAACCCCTGTAAAAGAAAAGGATCAAAGTGTGAATAGCGGATATTTGCCTTGTCAAGTTCATTCAGCGAAAACGGAAGAAGTTTTAATATTGCAACCCTGCCGGCAAGTGACTGGCTGATTTTTTCGAGCAGTAAAAAGTTTTGAGAGCCGGTCAGGATGAATTGTGCAGTCCTGTCTGATTCATCTGCAAACGATTGTATATAGGAAAACAATTCCGGTACCCGTTGAACTTCATCAATGATCAACCCATCCGGATGGTTTCTTAGAAAACCACGCGGATCTGTCTGGGCGTTGAGACGGGTATCCGGTTCTTCAAGTGAAACATAATGGTAACCGGGAAAGGTATGCCGTACCAAAGTCGTTTTCCCCGACTGCCTGGGCCCTGTAAGCGAAATAACCGGAAATTTGGTTGCCAGTTCCTTGATTTTATTTTCCAGTGTTCGTGAAATCATGGTGTAAATATAAACATTATTTGGCCAAATTGAAATTCGGGTTATCAATTTGGACAAAAATAATGCATTTATTCAGACAGCATGAATTCCCACGAAGCTCCAAAACACATTTCTTCACTTTTCTTTCATCCTTCCAATCCCAAACACCAGGTCCACCACCGGCAGCAAATGCCACTGCGGACCGGCAGGGTATCTCCCGAAACAGAGTTTATACCCGGCTTCAATGCGCAGGGTCTCCTTTTTTGAGGTATAGGCCAGAACTCCTTTGTTTTCAAGAAAGTAGTTGTTCTCAGTGCCGCAAATAATGAAATTCTCCACATTGAAAAGCCATCCCAGCCGGGGGATAAACTGACCGCGAAAATCGATGCCGGCATCAAATTCAGGCTGGTTGTAAAACACGGCAAGCCTGGGATAGATGACCGGCATGTCAATGGTGGTCCGCGGATCAAGCGGGCCGAATTTGATCGCAAAGGTGATCCCGCCATGAGCGGTGAGGAGGGCATTGTGAAATGGCCGGTAAGAAACGAGCAATCTGTTGGAGACGGCGAACATCTGGGGGATGGTGAATTCGGGAGAGATCAGTCCGCCGGTTCCTTCGGTTGCTGTGAGGCGCATGAACTGTGTCGGGTAGAAGACCCCGTGTTCGGTGGCCAGCCGGAACCCTGAATATTCACCCCAGCCGACTTTTACTTTTACCTGTGGCATCAGGAAGAACATCAGCGGATGGGCGGAAAGTTCAATGTTGTCGGTAATGCCAACCCTCGAAGCTGTGAAAAGTCCCAGCTCCCAACGGTGTTTGGAAACGTTGCAGGCGGTCCCGTCGGTCCAGTAACTCCCTGTAAGGGTATCCTGGGCAAACAGGTTGCTTAACGTGAGGATTCCGACCAGGAAAAGTAGTGCTTTTTTCATTCCCGGGCAGTTATTTAGGTAATTTAAAGATAACGCTCACCGGTGCATGATCCGATTCCTTCGTTGCATCCTGGTGGGTGACAACTGTATTGTCTACCCACTGGTAATTCGTAAAGAGGTAATCCAGGGTGCGGTCCCAGAAGTGGGTGCCCCTGGTGGTGTGGGTAAAGTACCTGTACTGGTTGTTTATGTAATCCTCCGGGGGAACAGCGCATTTATAGGCGCTGTAAATCGTATCCAGCCAATGTCTTTCCGGCTCATAGTTGCTTCCTTCCTTGTGCATCGGATCATCGCCGGAGGCATGAAATGACTCGTCAGGGCACATATCCTGGATGCAATAGTCGGTCGTGTCTGAGCCTGGAGGCAGTGTGTTCAGGTCGCCGCCGGCCACAAACCATCCGCCATTCCTGTCGATCCTGTCCAGCTCTTCTTTAAACTGAACGATATGCTGCTGCTTGGTGTCATCGGTGGCAAATGCCGAAGCATGAATGTTCACCGCATAGAAATTGTTCACCCCCGGAATCTCAATCCTGCCGGTTACCATGCAGCAGCGTTCGTAAAAATAACGGGTGAGCTTATCCTGGTCGTCTCGCAACTTCAGCTGGATCCGGCGGGCATCACTGATCTTCCACCTGGAAAGGATCACATTCCCCTCCTCCATGCGGCCCAGCCCGTCGCTCGGAATGAACTGGGCCCGCCATTGCGAACCATAAACAGCATAATTGAACCAGGTCCGGTCCATGATCCATTTCAATTCATCGATATAACCGGAGCGCTTTGCATTAAGATCGACCTCCTGGAGCAACAGGACATCCGGTTTTATGGTATTGATCCTGTCAACAACGGTCTGCAGGGCGCTGTATATCTCTTCTTCCGATAAAATAACCCTGTTCCCGCAGGCGTCGCCAAACCAGGGCAGCCGGGCGGCTCCGAAACGGATGTTCCAGGTCATCACACGGACAACTGAAAATGTATCTGGAACCGCACTTGAATGTGCCGCACTGAAATACTCGGCATCTTCAACATCGTCAAAACTGGTGGCCAGTGGCTCGCAGGATGACAGAGCAAGAACAATCATGAAAAGGATTCCTATTTTTATCATGTTTCGTCTGCTTTTTGACCCCATCCCCCCTGCCCCCTTCCCCAGGAAGGGAAGGGGAAGTTCTAATCCGGTATATCCCTGATAATCTGTCATAACTGTTTATTAGCATACCGCTCCCCTCCCTTTTTGGGGAGGGGCCGGGGGTGGGGTATAGTCACCGCATCCTCTCAATCCGGCTCCTCAATGCCTTAACCTTTTCATGCAGCGTGTTAAAAAATCGGTTGCGCTCTTTTGCGGATGTTCCGCTGATCATGGTTGAGTTTTTCATCAGGTTGCGCAGCGAATTCTCCACCTGGTTGCAAAACACCGGGTTTGTGGTGATCAGCTGGTTAATGACATTGTATGTGTTATAGGATGTCTTCTGCCCGTCGGTTTTCACCAGGATGGTGTTGTCGGTAACCAGCACCTCATTCTGGTATAATTTAAAGTTGTTCTCGATCCCTTCTGCAGGGTTTCCATGCATGTACTGAAAACCAAGCTCTGCCTGGCTTTGCACATGGTTCAGCCAGGTTTCCAGCACATCGCACAGCCTGAAAACATCGTCGATCCGGGAAAAAAAACAAGAGACGAAACAATATTCAATCTGCCGCAGGATGCTCGAAATGGTCTCTTCGCTCCAGATCTCAATGGTGGGTATTTTAACATAATGGGAAAGCAGTTGCCGCCCGGTTTCATACAACCCTTCCGGTGCATCGAGCGTCAGCATCTTATTTTCATAACCGCTTGCCGGGATGAGGGTTTTGTTCCAGAAATAGATCTTGAAGGCAGCAATTTCAGGAAATTCGAAAAAATAGAATACCGGGATATCCTTTGCCGCATAGATAATCTCCCGCTCTTTTGCAGCGTGGATCATTTTAATCGCCGAAACAAGAGACTGCAGCCAATTTTCTATGCTAAAACCATCTTCTCCGATCGCCATGGAGTTAAAGATCACATGGTTGTTTCGGATATTCATGAGCGCATCGACAGAAATTTTGTAATGAAGGCAAACGGTTTTCAACTCTTCCAGCGTGAGTTCCTTCTCGCCCCTGATACGCCGGTAAGCGCTGTCGTAGCTTATCCCTAAAAGCTCTGAGAGTTCGTGAACAAAAGAGATGTTCGGAGCCAGTTTGCTCCTGATGGTCTGAAAAAGAATGTCCTGGATCGCGGGTTGAGGTTCCATGATATTGTTTTTATGATGCCGTAAAGATATGTTAAAAAATAATAAAATGTATCTTTTGGACCCCATCTCCCTGACCCCCTTCCCCAAACAAGGGAAGGGGGAGTTGTGCAATCAAATAAACTCCTGACAATCAAATTCTTAATGTTTATTAGCACTGCGCTAAGACAGGAATGTTAAATTTGAAACGTTTTAGAACCACTGAGGCACTCAGGACACCCAGGATCACTAAGAAAAAATTCTTGCAGGTTAAGGTTGAAACCTCTTGGTGGTTCATTTAGTGGTAAGAAAAACACTATTATTACCCATAAACCACTAAGTGGTTCTATGTACCCTCAGTGCCTTGGTGGTAAAAAAACACTATTATTAACTCATTCAACTAAAATTGTTTGTTCCTAAAATACACTATTGTTCGTTACTAACAAACACTATGACGAATTCTATCTGACCCTGACCCGTAATCCCTCCGAATGTGCCGAAAATTCAGGGGCATACATGCATTGTATCGAGGTAATCCCGTTTGAATATTCACCGGCTGCATTGACTTTCAGTGCATATTCAAACACGTAGGTGCCCTTTGGAAGATAGCCAAAGAAGAAATTTGTCGCCTGGTCGGTGGTGCTCTGGTAGTAGCCAAGCCCGTCCTGATACCGGTACCCGGACAACGAAGCGCCGGAGCCCTCTCCCTTCCTGGGGGCGGGGTTCAGGAGGAGGGGTTCAAATCCACTCGCCCGCATATCCTTCATGTGAACATACTCGAGGTCACGATCAACGGTGAGCACGATCCGGACAACAACTTTATCCCCCGTTTTCAATTCGATATTCGATATTCGATGTTCATTATTCGATATTGATACAAGCACCGGCCCATTCGGTGTGTTTGTCTCCACGAACAGCTTCTTCTCCAGGTGAAGCGGTGTGGATGCCTGTGTGATCTTATCCAGGTTCTCGAAATACTGCCAGTAAACGGCACCCCAGGCAACACCTTCTCCCGATTTTGAAACCGTGATCTTACCCATTTCAGGTTTTATCTCACTCCCCGACCAGGAAACCTGGAAGTACCCGGTGCCAGCCTCCTTTTTAACATCAATGAGTTTGTCGGAACTGACCTTTTCACTGCCAAGTGAAATTTTCACGCCGGGGTCATCTGCCAGCAGGTCCGTCCCGCGAAGCAACAAGGCGTAAACTGCTTCAACTGTTGCACGTGGCGACCGCCAGTCCTGGGTTTGCTTCTGTTTCAGCAACCATATTTTCAGCTCCTCCACGGTGGGCTTGTCCTGTGCAATTTCGTCGAATGCCTCGATCATCAGCGCCTGGGTTTCAATCGGTGCCTGGTACCAGTAATAACCTCGTTCGCCGGCCCAGTACATTCCCATTTCGGCGGAATGAAGGGCTTTTTCAGAAAGCGACTTCAGGATCATGAGCGGAACCTCTTTCCCTTCGATCCGGTTCAATGCCAGCGCGATCATGCCCTGCAGGTAGCGGTCATTTTGCAGCCAGTATCTGGAAGCCTGCTTTTTATAGTAACTGAACGCTTCCGTGAAAGTTACGGACGGGGCAGGAAGCCGTATCTCCGGATTGTTCATGAAGTAGGAACGGGCATACAGATACTGGATATGCAGGTTACCAAGATGATTGCCTTCAAGATTGCCGGGCTGATATTTCTTCAGGTTTTCATAATCCTTCTGCAACTCTCCGTCAAGGTAAGTGATTGCGTTCATGACCATATTCCGTGAAGCCTGGTCTTTAAGGATATTGGTGACGCCCAGGTGATGAAGGTGGCCAAGTCCGGTAAGAATATTTTGCGTGATATAGCGGCTCTCAGGCATGCCGGGAAACCACATCCAGCCTCCGTTCGGCGACTGCAGCTTTTGCAGTTTCCTGAGATTTTCATCCAGGTTCCGGGCCAGGTTGTCCGGGTCAAAAAACAAGCCCAGTTTCTGCTTTCGTCCTGTCTCGTTTGCTGCCTCCGTCACCCAGGGTGTCTCCTGCAGCAGCGCTGATTTCAGCTCCTGGTTTTTGGCAAGGTTCGACTGCAGTGCATCGGGCGTAAGATTTTTCCAAGATTCGAATACCGCTTTGATCTTTGGGTTTGAATTGGCAATAAATGCTGCAACGCTGTTTGTCCAGAATGCTGCAAAGATGGCATCGGCATTTTCATACCGGATGTCGTTCAGTGTCGGCAGTGCCTGGATGGCGTACCATGCAGGGTTGGAAGCAAATTCAAGGGTGAGTTTATGGTTCTTCAGCGTGGCGTCGGGATTGCTGCCGGAACCGGATCTCAACAGTTTGTCAAAAGAGAACTCCACCGTTCCCTTGCCCCTCACAGGCAGGGGTAACGACTCGGTGACCATCATGCGGTTTGTCAGCACCGGAATTGCTTTCTCTTCCCCGTCGCTGAAATTTTCCGAAACAGCCGTAATCCGGTATTGCAGCACAGCAAGCCCGGTGCTGAGCGGGATGAACAATCTCCAGGATACAACCGTACTTTCACCCTTCTTTGCAGAGAAGGCCTGTTCACGCATTCCGGGACCATTCTCCGCAGCGGTGTCGATCAACATGTTAAGGTTTTGCAGGGTGATGGCATCGGCCAGGGCCAGGGTGACTTTACCTGAAAGATCATGATCCGACATATTGACAATTTTCGAACTGAAAATGACCGTGTCGCCTTGTCTGACAAACCGAGGTGCATTTGGAAACACCATCAGCTCTTTCCTGGTAACAAGTTCCTTTTCGACCATCCCGTAATCAAGGTTTTTCGAGTGGGCCAGCCCGAGAAGTTTCCATTTGGTGAGCGACTCGGGCGCTGTGAACTGCAGGATCAGGCTGCCTGTTGAATCGGTTTTCAGCGCAGGATAGAAAAAGGCTGTTTCACGAAAATCCCGGCGAACCTGCACGACAGGCTCAACGGTAGTTTTTCCCGGACGGAGTCCATTCGCGGCGGCGCCCGACGTATCGGCCACCTTCTGCTGGTTCATCTCAGGTGGCGGCTGCATTTCCGCTGACGGCATTGCCGTGGTTGTCATGCCATCCATCATCTCCGGGCGCATGCTTTTTTCCATCCTGCCACCCGACTGTCGGGAATAGCGCTGTCCACCGCCAAAATAATTCATGCCAAACCAGTTGAGTTTCAAGCCCGGATGAACAACGTAGTTGCCATTGTTTTCGCCAGATGAGAGCCACTGCCCCGATGAAATCCGGAAAGTGTTGTCAATATCCCATGGAACGACGCCCGAATAGCGCTGATAAATATTGAAAGCCCATGCATTTGGCCGGAACTGGTCGAGGGATGCATCGTACATCCCGGCCAGGAATTCTGCATTGGCCGGTTTTCCGCCGGGGCCGGAGATCTTTATCTTCCAGCGCTCTTTTGCCCCGGGTTCGAGCTTGTCGCGGAAGGTTTCGAAAGCCACATCCAGCTTTTTGCTGACATGGGGAACATTCACCACCTGGCTGTGCTGAAATACCCTGTTGTGACTGACAAACATGAAATTTACCGAGAAGTTTCCCCGGTAATGTTCCCTGATCGGAATTTCAAGCAACATCGCCCGGTTGTTGAGTTTTATCCATTCACGGGAAACCAGGCTGTCATTCAAACGGATTTCATAGATCATGTTGACATTATCCGAACGGGAACCAATGAGAAACCGGGCATTTTCGCCAGGCTCTCCCGATATTTTCAGCGGAACAAACCAATCGGCGGTGTTCACCGGAACTTCCTTTGAAACAGGAGAAAAGGCTGTGAGAACCTTCTTCACTTCCACCAACTCACCAAACGGGTCGGTTGACCTGAGGATGAGAAGGTACGATCCGGGTCGGGGTATCCTCAATCCCGGAGCCTGCAGGTTTAACAGTGAATCGCTGAGCGTGTTGATCGTTTTCTCAAATACCAGCTCCTCCTTTGCCCAGGTTGACGGGTCGTTTTCGTTGTCAAAAATATCTTCGGGGAACTGAGCCCTGAACTCCTCCATCGTCATGATGTGCCTGTCGGGACGATCCCACATCCTTTTTTTGAATACCCGGTCAGGCTGGCGGAGCCGCTGAAGGGAGATTGTCACTGTTGACGGGGTGGGCCTGCCATTCAGATTGGTGGTGCTAACTTTCATCAGGGTGTCTTTCGCCATGTTTACCAGTTCAGGCAGATTGGTTTCCACCAGCAAAGACTTGTATCCCACCGTAATCTGCTGCTCCGCCGATTGGGTCTCCCCGTTGAGGTCGGTAACATCGGCGTAAACGGAAAAATCAAACACCGGCCAGCTCTTCTTGTCAATGCTGCTGTCGGGAATCGCCGGGAAGGAAACCTGGAACTTCCCTTCCGCATCGGTCGTGGTGGTGCCATTGGTTATTTCAAGTTCCGGTGAAGCAGGCATTGGCCATCTCCATCCCCAGTCCCAAAAAGGGAAACGGGCGGTGCGGACAACCCGGTATTTCACCTGCGCCGAACCGATGGGATTGCCTGAATAGGCCATTGCCTTACCGGTAACTTTAAGCACTTCACCCAACCTGTAGTTGCCCTCTAACAGCTCACCGGAAACCTCAAATGTCGGACGTTTATACTCCTCCACGGAAATTGAGGCGGAGCCTGTTTCATTGTAGATGGTCATCTGGCCGGGCAAAACACCGGTGGGTGCGATGAACGAACCATTGACCGAGCCGAATTCGTTGGATGTCAGGCTCTGCTCTGAGATCTTCTGGCCGTTTACATCTGTAAACACCACTTTTGTTGCATGGTTTGGTTTTATCTTTGACCTGTCACCGGTCCGCTCCAGAAGAATTCCCTTAAAATAGATGGCCTGCCCCGGCCGGTATATGGCCCGGTCGGTATAGAACATGGTTTGAATGTATGTCTGCTCCGGCCCCTTGTAAACCGGGTAGAGGTAAAAGTTATCGGTAATCATGAAATCATCCTTAAAGTAAATCTTCAGGAACTGATTGGCATTGTGCCGGTTCTCCTCTGCGGGAGGAATGATAAAATAGCCCTGTCCGTCTGAGGTGTAATTCTGCCGTTTGACCTTTGAATAGGTGCGGCTCTGGTAATCATAGTTTTTCTCCCACACCTCAGCTACGGCATTCTTCAGCGGCAAGCCGGTTTCCCGGTCAAGCAGAAAATAGGCGAAACTCCCGTCGTTATTGCGCTTGTTGACATAACTGATCTGTGTTGACCATAAAGGAGTAAAGGCAAAAGTCTGTTTTATGTCAGAAAAATCCTTCGATGGTGTGCACAAGAGCACCCAGAATCCAACCGGAACTTCGGGAATCTTTACCTCGGTCTGATGCTTCTGAAAGTCGCCATCATCCGGAAAAGTCTGTGTCCATGACCTTGCGGCAGGCAGCGAAGAAAGGAACTTAATGTAACCTGCCCGGTCGGATGTTCCTGCCTTCTCCGAATTTATCTCCGGGTCAACTTTGACAAGACGAAAATAGAGTTGTTTGATATTTTTCACCCCGACAAGGGCCAGCGATGGTTTGCCAACAGGAACCGCATATTCCGTTGTGACCTGGAGAAATTGTTCCCTGATGCCGGCAGCGAGTATCTTACAGTTCTTCGCACCCGCAGAAGCGGGAAACCGTTGAATGGCTTTGTCGCACACCTCCATGGCCGACCGGATATCCCATTTGTGCATGTCGGAGATCAGGGGCTGATACAGTTGCCCCTGTCCGTTGAGGAATGTTGCGAGGGCAAAGGAGATGGCAGTACTCCATGGGGAGCTGTTTTCTGCCACTTCATATTTCCTGAGTGCAGCGAGGTAGATGCTGTCTTTGGCAGGGTTTACCGATTTCTCATGAACAAAGGCAAGGCGCCTGAGTTCGATGTCGATCATGGCCCGGTGATCACTATCCGGCTGATGAAATGCTGCCAGGTCGCGGAAAATATTCAGGGCATAACTGGCCGGCAACTCCGGGTTTATTTCACCCGTTGTGAAATAGTCGAGTGCCCGTCCGGCAAGAAAATCGAACAAGGTGGGGGTGAACTTTGCAGCCAGAGTCGTTGTGGTATCCTGTTTCCCGTCATCAAAAACCTCAAGTTCGAGGATGGCATCGTATTTCCCGATGGCAAAACGCTGAAGTGTATCGGCATGTTTTAACGACAGGAGGTATGTCTGCGTTATGGCCGACGAAATGGTTGCCAGATCCCATGTTTCAAGACTGTCGGGCACATTCTCCTTCACCTGTGTACGGTCGCGGAAGCGGTACTGGTTGTTCTGGTAATATTTCCAATAGACCTCTGCCAGGATGGATTGCAGCACCTGCATCCGCGGCTGCGGGGCAACAGATATCTCCTTTTGAAGACTTGTGATGCTGTTTTTCAGGAAGTTCTCCTGGAATTCCGAATTCAGACGTATCCGGTAGATGATCGCCTTGATCACCTGGGGGTCATCCCCGGCTGTTTTGGCCTGTGAATATATTTTCTCAACGATTTCAAGGGCGGATTTCGGCTGGCCAAGGTTTGCGAGGGAATCGGCCTGCTTCCAATAAATAATAAACGGTTGAGCAGATGAACTGGTAATCCGGTGAGCCGGAGGGCTGGCAGGTCTTGCGCTTTGTCCGCGTTGCGGTCTCTGCGGATTTCCATTTACGGACAGCGCAATTGAAAGGAAAATAATGGCAAGAAACGGGAGGGAAAACTTGATTTTCATGGGAAAAAGGTTGGAATAAAAAACAGAAGTACAATATTAGCAAAAGGGATTCGTGTTACAAAGATTATACCGTAATCATGATTAATAAGTAAATTTACCAAATCAACCATTCGTTACTGTTCAATTCACGATTATGAAAATACTCCATACTTCCGACTGGCACCTGGGCCGGTCATTGTACGATAAAAAACGCCATGATGAATTTGAAGCGTTTCTTGACTGGCTTATCGGCTTCATCTCCCAGAACAATATTGATTTGCTGCTTGTTGCCGGCGACATTTTCGACACCACCACACCCGGCAACCGGGCCCAGGAACTCTATTACCGCTTCCTCGGGAAGATCCCTCAAACCGGTTGCCGGCATGTCGTTATCACCGGGGGAAACCATGATTCCCCCTCCTTCCTGGATGCCCCAAAAACTATTTTAGGTTCACTGGACATCCACGTGGTCGGCGCTTCAACCGAAAATATTGAGAATGAAATTATCGTCCTGAAAAACAAACAGGGCATAACGGAAATGATCGTTTGCGCCGTTCCCTTCCTGCGCGACCGTGATGTCCGGACCGCTGATGCATACGAGACTCCCGGCGACAAAAGCCGGAAACTCATGCAGGGTATCGCCTCCCACTACAAAGTCATCGCTGAAACTGCCCGAAAATCACAGGATGCCGTAAAACCGGTTCCGCTGATCGGCATGGGGCACCTGTTTACAAGAGATGCGCAAACCACGGAGGGCGACGGTGTAAGGGAACTTTACATTGGTTCAATCGCACATGTGGATGGAGCGGATATCTCCCGCGGATTTGATTACATGGCCCTGGGTCACCTTCACCTGGCTCAGAAAATTGCCGGTTCAAAAACCGTAAGGTATTCGGGATCCCCGATTCAGATGAGCTTTTCGGAAGCCGGTCACACCAAAAAAGTGATTGTGGCAGAATTCGGTGAGGAGGAACCTGTGATCACCGAACATCCCGTCCCCTGTTTCCAGGAACTCGTGCGCATCAGCGGAGATCCGGATCAGATTACCTCCCGGATCGAAGCATTAAAAGAAACCGGAAGCAATGCCTGGCTCGAGATCGAAATAACTACGCTGACCGATCTTACCAATATCACCTCCCGGTTTGAAGCGTTGCTGGCCGGCTCGGAACTTGAGATTCTCCGGATAAAGAACAAGAGCATGGTTGACAGGGCCCTCACGCCGTTGAATGACACCGAAACACTGGAAACTCTCAGCGATGCCGATGTTTTTGTTCGTTGCCTTGAGGCATTTGAAATACCGGAAGAAGAGCGTGCCGCACTGACCGAAACTTACAACGAAGCCAAAGCCTCATGGCTGGCGGTGGATCCGAATGCAAATTAAAATGCAGGCATAAAATTTATAAATGAAGATGGTCAAAGTTTATTTGATTAATCACAATCTTACCAGTAATGAATTTTATCAATATCTACAAGGGTTTTTCAGGCTTATATTGGTTTCCAAGGGAAACCTCGGGGGCATCTGTTTCTGCAAAAACCGGTCCCGGAGGGACCAAAGATGGGTAGCAAG
>CAIYJU010000112.1 GCA_903926565.1 uncultured Bacteroidales bacterium | reverse complement strand
GGATATTTTCAACCGGTTTTTACCGTTGCCAAAATATCACATTACATTTCCATTATCAAAAAACGTCCAGTCAACAAAAAATATCTATTCGGCTGGATAATCCGCGCATTACAATATCATTCTTAATTTGCATTTATACATAAAACGACTATTGTAGATCTGCTCACCGCCTATTAACGAGTGACCTCGTCCGGTGAGCCGAAAAACAAGAGAAGTTGGAGTAAGAAACTGTCTTGTTTGAGCGACAAAGGAGCGAGTTTGGACGGTTTCAGCCAACTGAACGCTAGTTTTTCGAGCGAAGCGGGCGGAGTCTTGATTTTTTTTGCTTCGTTTTTTTTATCAAGAAAAAAAATGAAGTGGGGTTTGGGGTAAAACCCCAAATGATTTAAAATACTCAAAAGGTTTAAATTACACATTATCACATTACCAAATCATCACATCAATCTCATGGAAGTAATAACTATCGAATCCAAAGCATTCAAAGACCTCATGGAAAAGGTCAATACCATTGCCAAATTTGTAGTCAACTATCAACCCGAAGAAATCAACGAAGAAGAATCTTGGGTAGATGGCTACGAAGTGTGTACATTCTTGAAAATAAGCGAGCGTACACTGCAGCGGCTGCGCACCAAAGGACTAATTTCGTATTCGTTGATTTCAGGCAAAACCTACTACACCATTGCCGAAGTAAAACGCATGTTAAACGAACGATTGGTAAAGAGCAATCAGGAAGCACTTGATAACCTAATTCAAAGTCACAAAACCTATGTTGAGCAAAGAAGAAATACTCGTACGGAGCGATAAAGGCTTGAATGTATTCAAGCATTACCTGCCATTTCCGTTTCGGGTCGGGCGCAATTTCCTCAATCCATTGTACGAAGACAAAAAAGCTTCGTGCAATGTCTATTTCGACCGAACAAACAATCAGTACAAATTGAAAGACTATGGTAACGACAATTACAGCGGAGATTGTTTCAACTTTGTTGGAAAAATACTGGGGACTGATTGCAGTAACGCAGACAGCTTTATGGTAATCCTCCAAAAAATAAATCAGGATTTATCGCTGGGTCTGGATAATGCTTCGAGCATACAGTTACCAAAAACCTTGTCACCATTGTCCCCAAAGTCCACAATCTTGGAATCAGCCTTCGAACAACCCAAACCAATCAAACCCTTTTCCACTAAAGTCAAACCGTTTTCTGAAATCGAATTGACGTATTGGCAGCATTACGGAATATCACTCGATATCTTGAGAAGATACCAGGTTGTTTCGCTAAAAGAATTCGCTTCCGAAAATAACGAAGGCAAACCTTACAAGCTTACGTCAACAGAAAAAGAGCCAATCTTTGCATATCAGGGGAAGAGATACTTGAAACTATACAAACCTTTTTCGGCTGTTCGTTTTCAGTATGCGGGTGATTTGGGCGACAAGTATTGTTTCGGTCTGGAGCAGCTGCCACCCAAAGGAAATATACTCTTTATCACCGGTGGTGAAAAGGATGTGTTAAGTTTAGTAGCTAAAAGTTTTTCTGCAATATGCTTCAACAGCGAAACATCCAATATACCCCAAAGCACCATTCGGAAATTGTCTTACCGCTTTAAGCACGTTGTTATTTTATACGACTGCGACAAAACAGGGTTGGAGGCTTCGGAAAAACACGTACAACAATGTAACCATTCCGTCATCTACACCTTTACCCACAAAAAAGCCCATAAAACAGATGTCAAATCTATTTTATGGGCTTTTCAATTTTAGTTGACCTGATTATGGTCTATTCAATTTCCACTTGTGCGGAAGTAATTCATCCAG
>CAIYJU010000111.1 GCA_903926565.1 uncultured Bacteroidales bacterium | reverse complement strand
GGGCGGTTTTTATGTATCTTTGCTTTGTGTTCCATACCTTCCCTGACAAATGAGCTTCAATACCAAAATCTGTAAACTCATTTTGGCATTGGCTTTTTGCTTTTGGTTTATTTCGTTGCAGGCTCAAAATTCTGTGGCAGTGGACAGTCTTTTGAATGCCTTGTCAGTTGCGAAAGATTCAAAGTTGAAAATCGAAGCCCTTCTTGGTTTATCTGCTGAACTTGAAGGCTCCGAACAGAACAAGGCGCTGAACTATGCCCAGCAAGCATGCCTATTCTCCAGACAATCAGGAAATCACAATGGAGAGATTAACTCACTGATACAAAAAGGGAACTGCTACTTGCTGATGAGCGATTATAAACGAGCAAGGGTATGTGCAGAAAGTGCAATGGCAAAGGCTGAAGAGTTTAAGATGAAGAAAGAAATTGCACTCTCAATGAATGTGCTTGGGAAGATTTATATTGAACTTGGTGAATATGAAAACAGTTCGGAACAGTTTTTTCGAAGCCTGGGTATTTTTGAAAAAATCCATGACAATAGAGGAGTTACACAATCACTTGGGCTAATTGGTCTGGTGTATTGGTACCAGGATGAATATTCCAGGGCCCTGGGATATCTGAAAAAATCATTATCAATTGCAAGAGTATTGCAGGATAAATCTTTGATAACAAAAAATTTAAATAATATCTCGATTGTTTACCTGAGCACAAACAAATATGATTCTGCACTGATTTATGTTAATGAGGCTCTTATAATAAACAAGCAACTCAATGATAAACGCAAAATGGGGGTTAACTATAATAACATCGGGTTGATCCAGATCAGACAAAAAAAATATGATGGTGCGATAATCAGTATTCAAAAAGCTCTTGAACTTCATAAGGAAATTAATAACCGGTTTCACATTGCCAATTGCTATCTCAGCATGGGCAAATGCTATGATTCAATCGGGAACAAGTCAGCGTCTACTATTGCGTATCAGGAGGCGCTTAAGGTGGCCCAGCAAAACGGGTACATCAATTTCATATATACATCCGCCGGCAAATTGTCAGAACTGTACCTTGAACGCAAGGATACGGGAAGTGCATTTCATTATAAAGTTATTGAAAATCAAAGTAAAGACACGGTGAGTCAATTGCGGAAAGAGAAGATCATGTCAAATATTGAATTTCAGTATCAGGCCCAAAAAAAAGATTATGAGAAAAAAATAGCCCAGCAGAAAAAAGAAACCATGATGTTGATTGCCATACTAGGGTTAGTTGCCGGTTTGATTATTACGATTTTATTATTGTCAAGGAACCGCATCAAAGCAAGAAATGTTGTTTTGGTCAATCAGGTGCTGGAGAAGGAACTGAGTTTTAAAAACAAAGAGTTGTCGATTAACCTGATGGCGATGATGAAAAAAAACGAAATGCTTTCAGACATCTCATCTAGGTTGATTCAGATTGAAAAAGAAGCGATAAACGATGAAACCAAGAATGCAATAACCAAAATCAGTCACGAACTCAGAAAAGGCGCAGATGAGAAATTATGGAAAGAATTTTCAGCCCGGTTTCAGGAGGTGCATCACGGGTTCTATGAAGCATTACTGGAGAAATTTCCCGATCTGACCCAAAATGAATTAAAGCTTTGTGCATTTCTGCGGTTAAATATGTCCACCAAGGATATCTCAGAATTAACCGGGCAAAGCAAACTCACCCTTGAAAATGCGAGGTACAGGTTAAGAAAAAAACTTGGCATTACGAATTCAGAATCCAACCTCGTAACTTTTCTGTTGCACATTTAAGAACACACCGGATTGCATCTGCAATTTCTGGAGTCCCTTTCAAGTCAATTTCCCCCTGTCGGGGAAGGTGTATGCCGTTTTACATCGCATACTACAGCTATACAGTTATTTATCATAAGGAAACTGTCCAAAGGAAGTGTCATTCTGATAATCTGAAGCAGTAAATATTCATTTGCCCAGTTAAAATAGAGGTGAATCCGGCCTGGAAACGTGTTTTTGTAGTGGCTTTTTATTTGGTGTGAGCAGATTTCCGATTCATATTTGCCACTCAAAACTGCAATATACTAACGTTCATGAAAAACCCAGGTAAGAAAAAAAGTAATGTGTTAAAAACTCCGGCAATTGAACAGGACGAAAATAATAAATATCTGAAAAAACTTGAAATACAGAAGGCTGTAATTAAAAAGATCATGGATCCTATCAACAAACAGATTCAGGAAGAGAAGTCGAAGGAAGAAAAGACAAGGCATACGAAGAAATGAAGTGTTTAATTGCTAACCCTGAGATACTTGAAAATTCATTATTTATTAACTAACCTTAAAACAAACCCTATGAAAAGAAGAGTACTGTTGCTGATGTCTGCACTGATTTTGTACGGCGTCTCCTTTGCCCAGCCGCTGTCGGGCGTAAAAACAATTCCCGGCGATTATCCGTCGGTCGATCACGCCATTCAGGCACTGAACACGCAGGGTGTGGAAGCTCCCGGGGTTACTTTCAACATTGCAGCAGGTTATACTGAAACCTTTGCAGCACTTAACTCCGGCCTTGTCACGGCCACAGGAACGGTATCTGCTCCTATTATTTTTCAAAAGGCTGGTGGGGGAGTGAATCCAATCATTACAGCAGCAAAGCCTGGAACAGGTACTGCGGATTATATTTTTTGTTTGTCCGGCTCAGATTACATTACGTTCGACGGAATTGATGTCATTGAAAACGTTGACAATACAACCTCGGTCACCCGCATGGAATGGGGGTATGCCATACTGAAGGCATCGGCAACCGACGGGTCACAGCATGTTACCATCCAGAATTGCAACATCACGATGAATAAAGCCAATCTGGCCACCTATGGCATATACTCACACAACGTTACGCTGGCTGCCCCGGCAACGGCCCTGGTGGTAACGGCCTTGTCAGGCACAAATTCATATAACAGGTTTTACGGGAACACCATTACGAACTCCTATTCCGGAATATATATGTTTGGTTGCAACGATGCGGTAACGCCTCCTGCAATGAACGACCAGGGGAATGATATCGGCTCTGTTGCCAGCAATACCCTCACCAATTTCGGGGGCGGTGCCAGTGTTTGCTGGGGGGTCTATTTTGCACGTCAGAACAATGTCATTGTAGCCAATAACAATATCAGCATTGGCGCCGGATCCACCAGCTCCGTGTATGGGATATCAGGGGGATTTACTGCAACGAATGCAAGTATCAATATCTATGGCAATACCATTCAGATTGACAAAGCAGGCGCGGTTGGGGCTGTTTATGGTATCTATAATTCACTCGGGGGAAATGGTACAATAAATACAATCAACATTTACAACAATACGGTACATAATTGTAATCAGCCAAATAACACAAGGGAGTTTTATGGGATTTACAGCGATGCCACTGCAAACATTGTTAATTTGTACGGTAACGTGATTGAAAATAATGTTTTCGGAGGTGGTTCCACTATTTATCTGTGTGGCACCAACACAGCTGCAACCGGCATTGCCAATGTTTATAACAATACCATCAGCAACAACTCTCAATCATCTGTTGGAACCCAGATTGACAACTCCATTCTGACAATTCTGAATGTGTATGGCCCCGGGGCTGCCTACGTTCACGATAACAATATTTTCAATAACAGCGTCGCGCCTGCCAGTGCTTCTTATGGCGGTGCAATTTATTGTCTGCGCGCCTATAACACATCCCGCGTATTTGAAGAGATCTACAATAATTCCATTCACGACCAGACCATTACCGCTGCCAATGCATCTTATATCAATACCATCTATGGGATTTATGCAGCGCCAACCACACCTGCCAGAGGATTTGTACGAAACAATACAATCCACCATCTTATCATCAATCTTTCTTCAACTGCCAACGGACAAATTTTCGGGATTTGGAGCACTTGTCTTGCCAATGTTTTTGAGAATACCATCTATAGTTTGTACTTCAACAGCACTTCCTCTGGTTCTGGTACAGGAACAGGTATCTGGTGCGGTGGCGCAGGAATTTACAATATATATAAAAACAAAGTTTACGACATCAGCATGGCGGGAGCATCAGGGTCCCTATACGGCATACAATTGTCAACCGGCGCTACAACAACCAATGTTTACAACAATTATATCAGCGACCTCAGGACACCTGCATCTAACTCAGTGAGTTCATCTGGCGGCCTTCATGGCATTTACATTTCGTCCCCTGCAAATCTCTTCTACAATACGATTTTTCTGAATTGTACCAATACATCCACTACAACATTCAGATCCGATGCAATTTATGCCAGCACCACCTCCGCAGTTCAACTACGTAACAATATACTGGTCAATACCTCCACCGCCCCTGCAAGCACTGCATATTCAGCCGCTGCCTACAGGAGGAGCTCCAATACCTTAACTACTTATGCGGCAACATCTAATAACAATCTCTTCTATACGGGAATACCCTCCGCTACAAACCTGATCTTTACCGATGGAACAAATAACATTCAAACCCTGAATGCCTATAAAACATTTGTAACCACCAGGGATGCAGCATCTGTAACAGAATTTCCACCTTTTGTAGATGCAACGGGAAAACCTTACAACCTTCATTTACAAACCACCGTTGCAACACAATGTGAAAGCGGAGGCTCTACGGTAAGTACACCAGACATTTCAACCGATTACGACAACGATGCCCGTTATCCTGCTTCAGGATACCCGGATAATGTGCTTACGCCGGCGACTTCATCAGATATCGGTGCAGATGAATTTGCCGGATTGCTTTATCCTGTCGTGATTACCACCGCTGCAACCGGCACAACCGTAACAACCGCCACACTCAATGGCACCGTGAACCCTGCAGCTGAAATTGTAACAGTTTTCTTCGACTATGGTTTGACAATTTTATATGGAACCACGGTTGCCGGAATACCTTCACCCATATCAGGCAATACGACACAATCTGTGAGTATACCAGTTGAAGGGCTGACAGGTAATACGGCATATCATTACCGGTTGAGGGGAATAACCGGTTCCGGTGTTATCGTATATGGCAACGATATGGTGTTTACCACAATGCTGGATCTTCTTTCCCTGACCGGAGTCGCTGGCGAAGTTACCGGATGCTATGGCAACGCCAATGGTACAATCACCACAGTGGTATCCGGAGGCGTCTCGCCATATGCCTATTTATGGAACAACAGCGCCACTACACAAAATTTATCCGGGTTAATTGCAGGAAACTATTCGGTTACTGTTACTGACGCTATGAGTGGAACCATCACAGGAAGCTGGGTGGTTATCCAGCCGTCTGAACTTTCTCTTGCTGCTGTCATCACTGATGCAAGTTGTCCTGCAGCTGCCGATGGCACTATTGAACTAACCGTGACAGGCGGAACCCCGGCGTACAATTTCCTGTGGAGTAACAGTGCTACCGGGCAGAATATTGGCGGCCTTGATCCGGGTATTTATACGGTAACGGTAACTGACAATAACCTTTGTCAGAAAACCGGAACATGGTCTGTCGGGCAGACCTCCCCTGTTTGTGCAAATGTTATTGTGTCAGGAGACATTACTACAACCGTTTGCTACAACGCCACCAATACCATTACTGTGGCCGGCGGTGCAACTTCCTTTGTGGTTCAGACTACGGGTAGTGCAACATTTATTGCCGGGGTAAGCATTATCTATTTACCCGGAACTGCGGTTTTAAGTGGGGGTTACATGCTAGGTACCATCTATAGCGGTTCATGGTGCGGAGGGACCAAGTCAGTTACCTTACCAGCTTTTGAAGGAAACGATTTTCCTGCTTCGCCCGGCATCGAACAATCCTGCTTTTCGATTTATCCGAATCCAACTACCGGCAGTTTCACCCTGGTGCAAAAAGGCGACAAACTATACGGCAATGTAACAGTTGAAGTTTTCAGCATGCGTGGTGAAAAAGTCATGACCGAAACGATCATCGGAGAGCAGATGCATGACTTCAGGTTCTCCGACATGGCCACCGGGCTTTACTTTGTGAAAGTGGTTGCGGATGGGTATGTGGAGACGATGAAGCTGGTTATATTGTAGTACCCACTAAATCT
>CAIYJU010000110.1 GCA_903926565.1 uncultured Bacteroidales bacterium | reverse complement strand
TGCCCCATGGGGCAAAACCCATTCCCTTGATCATACATCGCTGTTTTCCGAAAACACTACATTCTTGTTTTCCGAATTCACTGCATCACCAATTACCGATTTTGAGACATTGTTATTTTCTGGTTACATTTGAACTTGTTGTGATCCATCTTCACATATATATGTGCTTAATTGAAACTTTGCTACCATAAAATTCCTTTCCTTTGTTTTTGAATTTTATAGTTATTGGTAGAGTGAAAGTTTGAGAAACTTTTTTTTAATTTGGTTTGTTATCATAAAATACGGGGTAAATGGCTAATATATAGCATGATATCGAGACAACCTAATTTGGGAGTCTCCAGATTGCTAAACCATTTAATCAGAGAAGGAAATTTACAGGCAGGAATATTTTATCGCACTTTTATCGCACTCGCATGGTACTTTTTAGCACTCCTGAGTTTTTGGATAAAATGATATTAAATTGATAAGATGCACAATATCAACATGTAAGAGATGAGATGTTTTCTATACAGTAATATGGTTTCAACGTATTTTTAATCCAGTCGATGCCACATCAAAATCAACAAAAAACCCTGATTCTTAACAGTTTCGGGGTTTTTTATTTGGCAGACCTTCCAGGTTTTGAAAACCTGGAAGGTCTTTTCAGTTTTAATATGGAACAACCTGGAACTACTCAAAACACCTCTCTTTTTCGGAAAGTCATTATCAGGACTATTCCCCTGAAAATACATCAAACTTTCCTTTTGTAATAGAAGTATTTGTTAAAATGTTTGCATTGACGATAGAAGATTTATTATCTTTGCTCTCCGTATAAAAACATACTGAAAATGAAAGACCTGATAAAAACAGTGATTTTTGATCAGCAGCGGATGGTATGGAATAAAAACTTCATCCCCCGTAGTTTTCCCGAAAATATTATAACAAGCGAAACGATCGTGGTTATCTCCGGAATCAGACGTTGCGGGAAATCGACCATGCTCAGCCAGATCAGAAATGAGAACAGGGAGAAAGATTATTACATGAATTTTGACGATGAACGGCTTATCCGTTTTTCAGTGGACCATTTCCAACTGCTCCACGAAACATTCATTGAATTATTCGGGATTCAAAGAACATTCTATTTTGATGAAATACAAAATATCAGCGGATGGGAACGATTTGTACGCCGATTGCATGATGAGGGTTGCAAGGTGTTTCTTACCGGCTCCAACGCATCGATGCTTAGCCGCGAACTGGGAACACATCTTACCGGGCGGTATATTCAGACAGAACTGTTCCCTTTCTCATTCACTGAATTCCTTAATTTTATACAATTTGACTGGACCGAAAAGGATTTATACAGCACCGAAGGCCGTGCCACGCTCATTGGCCATTTCAATGAATACTTCCATACCGGAGGATTCCCGTTGTATCTGAAAGAAGGCAATGATGATTATCTGAAATCCTTATACGAAAGCATTTTATATCGTGATGTATTGGTTCGTAATAAGTTGGTAAATGAAAGAGAATTGCTTGAACTGGTCAATTACCTGGCAAGTAATGTGTCAAAACTGACCTCGTTTAACGGACTTACAAAAGTGGCAGGTGTTAAAAACGCCACCACCATCAGGAATTACCTTTCATTCTTACAGGATACCTACCTGATCTTTCAAATCAGCAAATTTGATTTTTCATTGAAAAAACAAATTCAAAATCTTAAAAAGACCTATTTTGTTGATAATGCGATGATACGCCTTCTGGGATTTATGTTTTCAGAGGAAAAGGGACGACTTCTTGAAAACCTGGTATTCCTCGAACTCAGGAGAAGAAGGGCTGAAATATTTTATCATTTCAACCGCCTTGAATGTGATTTTGTGATCAGGAAGGGTATTACGATTGTCCAGGCAATCCAGGTGTGTCATTCTTTTAATACAGACCAAACCAGGACGCGCGAGGTCAAAGGGCTTTTAGAAGCATTAAACATGTATGGCCTTGCTGAAGGCTTAATCCTGCTGCACGACACACAAGAGCATACCATTGAGGAGGATGGAAAGGTTATCCGGGTCATGCCTGTATGGAAATGGCTGCTGAAATAAGTCAAACTTTTCCTTTTTTCTGCTTTATAAGATAGAAATCTGAAAATGAAAAATTTATCTGAACTATTTGAATCAGACAGGATTATTCCAGAAAATAATATTTTTTCAACCAGATTTTAAACATGGGGTCAAGAAATACACCGGTTCCCTGCATAGTGTCAATTATCTCCTTATCGGTCAAAGCCTGTTTTATCCTGCTTACATTTGCGGATGTTCCAAGCTGGTATTTTTGGATGGTCTCCTTTGAACTGAAATGGGTTTCTTCATTGATCAGAGCCCTGAGATAATTTACCTGTGTCGTACTCAGCGATTCGGTAAGATTTTGAAATAAAAGACTAAGCTGCAACGTAAGCGAATCGAGTGACTGATCAATCACCTGAGCTGTCATTTTATGATCACATCGCAGCCAGCATAATTGTGCCAGTTGCTGAACATAATAAGGATGATTGTCAAGCAATTCTGCAATCCGGGAAGATAGTTCGGGGGCGATTTCTTTGCCCGTTGCACGAAACCGTTCAGTGATATATTTCTCCCAGTCTTTTGTTGAAATTTTTTCAATGAACATCATATCCCCGAATTTATAAAAAGGCATGGAAGGGGAGGTGAAAACCTGCATCAACATGTGGCGTTTACTTCCAAACAGGCAATAAGATACATCCTGATGCTTTTGCCAGTGCGACCGCAATTGTTTTTGAAAAGCCACAGTATCGCTATAAAATCCAATATTCTGGAATTCATCGATGCAGATTATTATTTTCCATCCTTTTGCTCTTGCGATCTGTTGTGGAAGATCCAGTATTTCGTCGGGTTGTTTTTTAACCTCACTCCAATTCAATCCAAGGGAGAATTCCTGAAAATCGGGTGAGAAGCTGATCTTTGGAATCCATTGTTTGAAAAAATCCTTTGTGAAAGAGATAATTTCCTGAAGTTTTGTGGTAGTTCCCCTGATAACCTGTTCGGCCAGATTACGGTAAAAATCTTCTTCGGATCTGACATTGAACAGGTCGATGGAGATGATCTTTATTTTTTTATTCTCCTGCATGATCATCCGGGAGGCTTTTTCAACAAGGGATGACTTTCCCCATCGCCGTGGAGAGATCATGATCGTGTTGATGCCGGATACAAAATTGTTTTTCAAACGGATGATCTCTTCGGTCCTGTTGGTGAAGTCATCCCCCATGGCCAGTTTCCCGAAGGTAAAAGGTGTCTCCATAATCTGTTATTTTGGACAAAGATAGCTAACGTTTTTGTAACTAACAAACATGTAACTAACTAATATGTGAGATTTATCAAAGTTAGCAAACCCAAAGAATAAACGGATTGGGCAGGTTTTGGGCAAGTTTGGATCAATCGGAATTTCTGGGGGGGAAGCTTTGACTGTAACTGTTACAGCCGCTCTGGCACAATAGAAGGCTTTGAATAAACATCCAGTCCCCCGTCAACTAATGCAGGCAAACGCCTTTAGTATGATCCTGAAAGATTCTTCCCTGCAGGATGCTGTTGAATTTACTTCGTAATTACGAGTTTAACGGTTTCCATGGCATCTTCGGATGTTATCCGTACAAAATAGACTCCATGTTGGAGATTCGGCAGTGAGAATTCATATTTCATCTCTTCTGACAAGCCACTGGTATATAATCTTTCACCAGTCATGCCGTAAATATCAACTCTTTCGTTTCCGGATAATTTCTTTCCGGAAAACTCAAGCGTAAATTTCCCGGTTGACGGATTCGGGTAAAGTTTTACATACGATTTCCGGGAAATTTCAGGCAGTTCGTCATTGCCGGTTGCTGTTGACACCATTGATGGAGCAGGTGGTCCGCAATAATTTGTGCCGATTGATCCCTTCATATAAGCACCCAAATTTACCTTTGTTCCGGGCAGATAGAGAATATTATGTCCTGCAACCATTGTTACACTTCCCGTGAGATCAACAATGAATGTCGTTCCATTACCTGCAACAGTAATTTTATTGGTTGCACTATAACATTTTACTTCATTCCCGGAAACGGTTCCGGTTACAGTGATATCTCCGGTAACCCCGGTAACTTCCATAACCACTGCGTTTGATGTGGCAATAGTGAGTGGAACACAGGGAGATGTGGAGGAGATCACACAGACAACATTGTCTGTATTTACCGGAGCATACGTGAATACCGGGCTGTTGGTTCCAACGTTGAAACTGTTTACTTTCCATTGATAAGAAACCGTGGCCCCCGGGTTAACCGTTGTCGCCGTGAATGTCACAGGTGATCCGGCTGCAGCAGGATTTTCCGAAGCCACAATCGTGATGCCTGCTGCAACGGAAGGATAGACGATGATCGTGGTCTGAGCTGAGCTCGTACAAGAAAAATCGCTGGTGTACGTGTAGGTGAGTGTGTGCGTTCCGGCTGAAGGATCAAATGAATTACCCGTTACACCTGTACCGCTCCACACGCCGCCTGCCGGAGAACCTGAAAGTAAAATATCGGCAGCATCTGCACAAACAGGTCCGTAAGTGCCGGCAACAACAGTTGGCAAAAGATTCACCGTTACATTCTTTACAGTTGGCGCAGAAGCGGGGCAACCGCTGGTGTTTTTGTATGTAACCGTAACTGTTTGAGCTCCGGCAGTATTCCAGGAAACGTTGATTGTATTGGTTGACCCGCCTGTAAATGTTCCGCCGGTTACTGTCCATGAATAGTCTGTCATGCCAGTCTCTGTGGTGTAAACACATGTACCAAGGATACAGGTGCTTGCCGAACCGGAAATGCCCGGAACCGGAGCAGGATTAACAGTCACATCTTTAACTGTTGCCGATGCAGCAGTACATCCATTACCGCTGATGTAGTTAACCGATACCGTCTGAGGACCTGCAGCATTCCAGGTAACAGTCACAGTGTCGTCTGTTCCCTGACCGCCTGAGGTGATACCACCGCCGGCAGATACCATCCATGCATAATTTGTCATGCCTGTTGCCGTGGAATAGGTCACGTTTGCTGTTCCTTCACAAACTGCAGCCAAACCGGTAATTACTGGTACCGGCAGCGGGAGTAATGTGATGATAGCCGATGCCGGAGCGATACACCCGTTGTCATCCTTTCCATAGAAGGTATAAGCACCTGAACCGAGTCCGGTGAACGTCGCCGTTGGCAGGTAGTTAATGCCATTCATTGAATAAGTATAGGAACCGGTGCCGCCTGTTGCACTGACCAGTACAGAAGCTGAAGCTGCTCCGCACAATACGGTTGGCGTTGCTGAAACCTGCACCGGAGCCGGAGCGGTAATTGTTACCGTACTGGCAGAAGAGATACAGAAATTGGCATCCCTTACAACAATGGAATAAGAACCTGCGCCCAGTCCGCTGAATACATTTGATGCCTGGTAGTTAATACCATTGTCTTTAGAGTAGGTTAATGTTCCTGTTCCTCCGTTGGCAGTCACTGTTATTACACCATTTGATGAGTTTGAGCAACTCAGGTCAGAACCATTGTACAGCGTTTTTACTGCACTGGTGATTATAATGGCTGATGGTACCGTGATAACTGCCATAGCTGAAGCCGGGCATCCGTTTGCATCTGTCAGGTTATAGGTGTATGAACCGGCAGATAATCCGGATGTTGCAGGATTTAATCCGCTGTAGGTATAAGGAGTTGTTCCGCCTGTAGCATTCAGTGCAACGCTTCCCGTCTGGCCATTACACAATGGCTGGGTTGGTGTTGTGGTGAATATGATGGCTGAAGGCTGTACAACACTGAATGTTCCGGTTGCAGCAGCACAGGAGTTGGCATCCGTTACGCTGTAGGCCAGACCTGTTGCGGCTGCATGGGTGAAGATTCCGGTTGCGTTGGTAACACCATCAAATGTGTATGACTTTATGCCAG
>CAIYJU010000109.1 GCA_903926565.1 uncultured Bacteroidales bacterium | reverse complement strand
GATACGGTCAATTAAACCAGAGGCATGAACGAAATATTCTTTGCCTGTCTCGGAGTCCATAATAAATCCAAATCCTTTTGACTCATTAAAGAATTTTACTTTTCCATTTTTCATAATAATAATCGAATTAAAAATAATATTTGCAAATGTAGCGATAAAAAAATTAAAAGCAACCAAAAAAAATTATTTTTTTCTGAAGCCGCCCTTCCTGAAGGTGCCCCTGTGCTTTTTGGGATCGAATGCAGGACCTTCGCCAAGGTGCACCGGGATCGCCCCTTTGTAGATGGATTTCCCCAGCAGGGTTTCGATGACGGCAAATTTTCCCTGGTCTTTCTCATTGATCAGGGTGATGGCGGCGCCTTTTGCCTGTGCGCGGGCGGTGCGTCCGATGCGGTGGATATAATCTTCACCGTCGTTCGGCACGTCGAAGTTGATGACCATGTCAATGTCTTCAATATCAATGCCTCTTGATACGATGTCGGTGGCGACAAGGATGTTGAGCTCTTTGCTGCGAAACTTGTTCAGCACCTTCTCCCTTTCCGGCTGGTCAAGGTCGGAATGGATCTCTTCGGCGTTCAGCTTGAGTTTTTTAAGGGCAGCGCTTAGCTGCTTGGTGGCGCTTTTTGTTGAGCAGAAGATCAGGATGCTGCGCAGCTTCAGGTCTTTCAGCAGGTACTGTACCAGGGGGATTTTCTGGGTATCATACACCACATAGGCCATCTGGAGGATATTTTCTGCGGGCTTCGACGGGGCTATGTTGATTTCCACCGGATCTTTGAGGATCTTCCGGGCCAGTTCGCGCATGTCTTTGGGCATGGTGGCCGTAAAACAGAGGGTCTGGCGGTTCGCCGGCACATACGACATGATCTTAAGGATGTCGTCGTAAAAACCCATGTCGAGCATCCGGTCGGCTTCGTCGAGGATCAGGTACCGCAGGCTGGAGAGGTTCACGTAGCCCATGTTGAGGTGGGCGATCATCCTTCCGGGGGTGCAGATCACCATGTCGGCACCATTCGCAAGGGCCATTTTTTCGCGTGAAAAAGATGCACCATCGGTACCGCCGTAAACCGGGATGGAACTCACCGATGTGAAATAGGAGAGTCCCTCCATATGCTGGTCAATCTGCTGGGCCAGTTCCCGTGTGGGAACGATCACCAGCGCCTTGATGGCATCATCATGGGGTATCGATATGATCTTCTGAATGATGGGCAACAGGAATGCCGCTGTTTTTCCGGTGCCTGTCTGGGCCGACCCGATGAGGTCCTTTCCGGCTAAAATGGCAGGGATTGCCTGTTCCTGGATGGGGGTGGCGCTTTCGTACCCCAGGGCTTCAATACCTTCTATCAGCCGCGCCTCAAAACCAAAATCGTGGAATGTCAAAATGTCAAAATATTGGACAAAGATAAGAAAAAAAGCGGCCCGGCCGACAGGCGGACAAGCCGACGGCAGTTCGACATTCAATATTCGTTATTCAATATTCGATATTCTAAGCGGGTGCGCCTCGGTATTAAACACTACCTTCCCCAGGTCGAGTGTGTTTTCCGGTGCGAAAAGGAGGTAGGCATATTTCAGGGTTTCAGCGAGGAAAAAGCTCTCCATCGAATCGGAGAGTTCGAGGGTCCTCACATCTTTCATCTCTGCATACCCCGATTTTGTCCTGCATTTTGTGAGGATATCGCTGATCATGTGCTGCCCCATGCGAAGGTATTGCTGGTCTTTTGTTTTGCGGTAAAGGTAGAAGCAGCTCTCTATATTTTCAGGCCGCAGGGGGTAGTTGGGATAGAGAACAGAATCGCTCCTGAAATTAAACTCCTCAGGTTCAAGGTTAAACCTGGTCCACATGTAATAGTTTCCTTTCTGGATCTTCCCGGCAGTGGCGGTGTCTCCCGATAACGCAAGGATTCCTGCATAAAATGCATCCAGGGCGCCATAAAGGGAGTTGGTCTCTTTGCCGGAACTCATATCCACACGGGTGAAATACCATCCCGACGAGACCTCAGTAAGAAGGTACTTCTTAATGGCCTTGTTGTGAATTCCCCAGGCATCGCGGCAATCTTTATCTCCAAAAAGCAACCAGGCTTTATAGAGGTATTCGTAATAAGAGTCGATCCGGGCACCGATCTGGCTTTCTGTATTTTTCCATTCGCCGGTATTCACATCGATGGTGGTGCCCACCAGGTCGATGTCGGTGCGCCGCCGGTAAATCTCCATGGCGGCTTTTTTTGCAACTCGGTAATAGGTAGTATCTCCAGTAAGTTGTGAAAGTTTTCCGAACTCAAGCAGGTAGGTCCCGATTTCGGCCGGATTGCTGAGGGCATCCCTGGTTTCACCGTTTTTCAGGTTTACATAGCGATACGGCATGCCGGTTGGGGAGTTGAACGCCGGAAGCAGGCGTTTGCCAAGATCTTCGGCCATATCCAGTAACCGTTTATCCTTCGAAAGTTCATACGACGAGAGCAGTCCCCCCATCAGCCGGATGTTGATCTCAAACAGCTGAACCTCCTGGTCCACATTGAAATTCAGCTTAGAAACCACCATCTCTTTTGCCTCTTTTGCCTCTTCCGTTAATCCGAGCAGGAAAAAGGTGTCGTATGCATCGAGCGGGGTCATCTGGAAAGAGACGCCATACCAGTTGTGGCCTTTGTTGCTGAGCGGTTTCAGCGCATCATATCCGGAGGCATACTTTTTATAGCCGCTCCATGCGTGACGGCAGGCCGATTTGATTTTTTTACATTGGGCAGCCTTCTGCCTGACTGAGAATGTTTCCTGTGGTTGCCCTTTTATGGATAGTGTCACCAGGAGAACAACGAGCAGGGCAAGTTTGGGTGTGTTTTTCATCAAATCATCTTCCTTATTTTCATCAATTCCACAATGGTGTTTACTACCTCTTCATTTTGAAGAGTCTGGCAATTGAATGAAATGTCGAAAAGATTTGGATGAAATTTTCCTCCGGTCATCAGTTCAATGATTGCGATGCGCTTCTTATCCATCTCGTCAACCATTTTCGAAGACTCCCGGATGCCCAGATTCTTTGTTTTGCTTATCTCTCCGATCCGCCATTCGCGGGATGCCTGAAGGCGCACATGAATGGTGAATGGGGCGTTTTGAAGGATGCCAACTCCTCCGCGGCCGACAATGATGACGAAACCTTGTTCGGCAATGGACCTGACCACTGAAGTGATTGTTTTTCTCAGCCTCAGGCTGCTCACATAATTTTGGGAAAAGGAAGCAAGTACATCCCCCACAAATCCTTTCTCCCCGGCATTCAGATTGTAATTCACCTCGTTTGGATTCATCTCAAGCCGTTTTGCCGTGGCCTCTACCACCTCCTTGTTGATGAACTTCCACCTGGCTGGCTTTTCTAAATTGTAAAGTTTGTTCAGCTCCCTGGTGAGGTGCATGGCAATTAATTTGGAAGGACAACCATATTCTCTTGAAATGGTTACAACCGGATTCGGTTGACCCGGATTTTCAATCCCTCGTTCAGCAAATGCACGATCCATATATTCACGCAGAAGATTTTCCATAAAGCCTCCTTTCGAAATGTTGGACAGATACAAATCTACAAAAAAAAAGTGATAAATCCAAGGGTAAAATGATCAGGTAAGCCAAAATTGCTCATTGGACATTTACCATTCACCTGAGGAGTTCCCCGCTGAGCCGTTGCAGTTCCACCTCGGCCTTTTTGGCTTCGAATTGCGAAAGGATAAGCTGATACTCGGCATCGATCAGCTTCTGCTGAATTTCGCGGAGTTCAATATCGTTGATGCTGCCAAGTTTGTACTTTTCAAAGGCAATGTTAACGTTCTCCCCGGCAACCCCGACATTGGTCAGCTGCATCTTCACGATTTCAAGGTTTGCGTTAAACTCCTGGTGGGTCTTGTAGAGGCTTGTCTGAACGGCCAGCCCGGCATCTTCCACCTCGATTTCACCGGAATTCATCAGGATTTTGGCATTTTTCACCGCCCGGGTAACGTTGAATCCGTTGAAGAGATTGTAACTCAGGTTTATCCCGTAGGATGGGCCATAACTCTGGTTGTACTGTAAAAACCCGGACTGGGAATTCAGGGTGCCGTAAGTGTAGCCGGCTGTTAAATTCACCTGCGGATACCTGTCCGACTGGGCCTGCCTCACACCAAGCCTTGCAAGATCCTGGTTCAGACGCGCAGCAGTGAGCCGTGAATTCTGCCGGAGTGCTTCTGAAAGCAGGGTGTCGTAAGGCCTGGGGCTGCTGAGCTGAATCGAATCATGAATCTCGAAAGGGGTAACGGGGTTCCGGCACAGGAGGTGGTTGAAATCTGCCCGGGCATTGGCTAACATGACAAGCTGCCTGATCAGCCGGGTGCTGTCGGCATTGAGATCGACGGTTGACTGAAGCATCATAAGCTGGGAACCGGCGCCGAGAGACACTTTGGCAGCCGCGATGCGCTTGCGCTGCATCGACAGGTCAACGGCATCCTGCGCAACTTTTACCAGCTTTTTCATCTGGATGATGCTGTACCATGAGAGTGTAATATCAGAAACGGTTCCTTCCAGCACGATCCGGGTGCCGTTTTCACCAAGATCCTCCAGCACGCCGAGCATCTTATGGCTCACAAACATGTTCAGCCCGTCGAATACCGTCCAGTTGAGCTGGGCTCCAACATTCAGCGCGTTGCTTTTGCCATTCTTCACATCTTTCACCGCCCCGCTGAACTGTTCCTGGTGTGTGGTGCTGATCGTGTTATTCTGCGAAGCAGTGAGGTTCAGGGAAGGAAGAAACCCGGCATTTCCCAGGGTGTTGTTGTTTTTGGCGATCTGCGCGTCATTCTGCTGCAGAATAATGGAATAGTTGTTTTTCAGACCAAGTGCCAGTGCCTGTTGCAGGGAGATGACCTCCTGGGAATGGGCGGAAGGCAGTATGGCAGCCATCAGGCAGGTGAGGGAGAGAAAACGAATATTGAATATTGAATATTGAATATTGAATATTGAACGGAACAAAAGGATTAGCGTTTGGAACATTTTGCAATTTTATTTTGCTATTTGACTTTTGACCTTGACAGGTAGGTATACAGTGCCGGGATTACAAACAAAGTTAACACCAGCGAAAAGATCAGACCGCCGATAATGGTAATTCCCATCGGAACACGGCTGCGGGAAGCCGCACCCAGGGCCATGGCAATCGGCAATGCACCGAGGGCTGTGGCGAGGCTGGTCATAAGTATGGGGCGTAAACGCCGGGTTGCTGCGTCAATTACAGCTTCCCGCAGGCTCAGCCCCTCTTTTTTCCGCTGGTTGGCGAATTCCACAATCAGGATGCCATTTTTGGTCACGATCCCGATCAGCACGATGATGCCGATCTCACTGAAGATGTTGAGGGTTTGCCCGAAAATCCACAGCGACAGGATCGCGCCTGCCAGCGCCAGCGGAACGGTAAACATGATGATGAACGGGTCGATAAAACTTTCAAACTGTGCGGCCAGGATCAGGAAAACAAGGACCAGCGCGAGGATCAGGGCAAAAAGCAGGCTGCCCGAACTGTCTTCAAACTCTTTGGATGTTCCTGCAAGGGCGGAGGAAAATGAATCGTCAAAGGTCGCTTTCCCGATTTTCCGCATTTCAGCGATGCCCTGTCCCAGGGTTACCCCTTTTGCCGTCTGCGCCGAAACCGTAGCAGAAACATACCGGTTGTAGCGGAACAGCTGGGGTGGGTTGCTCTGCTCCTTCAGCTTGACAACATTGTCGAGCTGGATCAGTTCCCCGCGGTTGTTGCGGATATATATCGAGCTGAGGTCGAGCGGCTTATCCCTGTTTGAGCGATCAGCCTGCCCGATCACCTGGTATTGCTTGCTGTTCATGATGAAGTAACCGTACCGTTGCCCGCTGAAGTAGAGCTGCAGGGTTTCAGCAATATCCCTGACATTGATTCCAAGGGCCCTTGCACGGTCGCGGTCGATCTCGACAGCCAGTTCGGGCTTGTTGAATTTAAGGTTCAGGTCAACCACCAGAAAATTGGGGTTTGCCTGTGCCTGCTCCATGAATTTGGGCAGGAATTTCTTCAGTTTGTCAAAGTCGGGAGCCAGAACGACATATTGTACCGGCAATCCTGCATTACGGCCTCCGCCGATGGTTTGTTCCTGGACTATAAAAGTCCGGGCGAAGTTGAACCGTTTTGCGATCATCCCAAGTTCATCAGCGAGGTCCTGTTGCGACCTTTTCCTGTTTTCAGGCTGGGTCAGTGAAATCCGCACAAATCCGACATTCGTTGAAGAGGCGGATCCGAATCCGGGAGCGGTAATTCCAAGAATCGACTCTTTCTCAGGGATGGTATCCACCAGGGCAATCATCTGGTTCATATAGCGGTCCATCAGTTCAAAGGATGTTCCTTCCGGGGCGGTCGACATCAGCTGCATCCGGCTTTTATCCTCCATGGGTGCAAGTTCCGAGGGGATGAGCGAACCGATGCCAAAGATGAGCCCGATGGAAACCACCATGACCAGGATGGCGATCCAGCGGTAGCGGATGAAGCCGTGAAGCGAACGGTTGTAAGCATCTGTAAGTCCGTTCAGCAGATTTTCGGTAAAGGTGAAGAGTGCGTTGTGCCGGCTGGGTTTCCGCAGCATGTGCGAACTCATCATGGGGGTGAGGGTAAGCGAAACCAATGCTGAAACCAGCACGGTTCCTGCAACTACAACGCCGAATTCACGGAAAAGACGGCCGGTTAATCCCTGCAGGAAGATGATCGGTAAAAATACAGCGGCCAGGGTGATGGTGGTGGAGAGGATGGCGAAAAAGATCTCCTTCGAACCCCTGTGACCGGCTTCGATGGGATCCATTCCTCCTTCAATTTTATGATAGATGTTTTCAAGCACCACGATGGCGTCGTCCACTACAAGCCCGGTTGCAAGGACAATTCCCAGCAAAGTGAGGATGTTGATTGAAAAACCCGCGATGTACATGATGAAAAACCCGCTGACAAGGGAGATGGGGATGGCAATGATCGGGATCAGGGTGGTTCGCCAGCTGCGGAGGAATGCGAAAATAACCAGCAGTACCAGTCCGAACGCAATGAGGATGGTCTCTTCCACTTCAGTGATGGCTTTGCGGATGCTCAGGGTGGTGTCCATGGTGGTTCCGACTACGATATCGGTAGGGATCTCATTTTTAAGCTGTGCCACACGTTTGTAACATTCATCGGCGATATCGATCTGGTTGGCGCCCGGCTGAGGCGTGATCCCAACCCCGATCATGGGAACCCCGCCATTGCCTTTCATGATGGTCCGTTCGTTCTCCGCCAGCAGTTTTGCAGTGCCGACATCACGCATCCTGACGACGGTGCCGTTTTTTTCCTCGATGATCATGTCATTGAATTCGGCGGGAGAGGTGAGGCGGCCCTTGGTCCTGATGGTAAGTTCGGTGCCGTAACCTTCAATCCTTCCGGTGGGAAGTTCAATGTTTTCGCGGGAGAGGGCATTCCTGACATCCCCGGGTGTTAACCGGTAACTTGCCAGTTTCGATGGGTCGAGCAGCAGTTTGATGGAGTATTTCCGCTCACCCCAGATCCTGATTTCGCTCACTCCCGGGATGGTCTGCAGGCGCTCTTTGAATACATTGTTGGCGATGTCGGAAAGTTCCATCAGGTCGCGGGCATTGCTCTGCAGGGTGATGGCATAGATCGGGTTGGCATCGGCATCCGATTTGGTTACGATCGGGGGGTCGGTATCGGGCGGGATGCTGCGGATGGCCCTGGAAACCCGGTCGCGAACGTCGTTGGATGCTGCTTCCATGTCAACGCCGAGTTCGAACTCAACGGTGATGTTGCTTCTTCCGTCGCTGCTCACCGAGGTGAGCGACCTGATTCCGGCGATGCCGTTGATGGACTCCTCAAGCGGTTCGGTGATCTGGGATTCGATCACATCTGCGTTGGCACCCACATAGTTGGTGGTAACCGTTACCACAGGGGGATCAACGCTTGGGAATTCCCTGACACCCAGGAACGTGTACCCGATGATGCCGAAGAGCACAATCAGCAGCGAAATAACGGTAGCCAGTACCGGGCGCTCAATACTTATGGACGAGATGTTCATTTAGGCAGTCTGATTTTAACGGACGCATCTTCGCGGAGCTGCAGCAAACCGGTGGTGATAATTGTGTCACCGGGTTTTAATCCGGAAGTAACCTCCACATCGCGTTCGGTGCGGATGCCTGTTCCGATAACCTGTGATGTTGCCCTCCCGTTCCGGCACACAAGTACTTTTTCTCCGTTCATCTGTGGAATGATGGCTTCGGAAGGGATGACCAGCGCATCGGGAATCTTATCGAGCACGATGTCAACTTTTGCAAACGAGCCGGGAATCAGGGAACCTGTCGGATTCGGACAAATGGCGCGGATGGAGATATTGCGTGTTGCAGGATCGATTTTTGGCTCAATGGCATACACATGCCCGGTGAAGGAGTTGTCGTTGCCTTCCACCCGGAATTTTATCAGGGTTCCTTTCTTCACTTTGCCCCGATATTTTTCGGGGATGGCAAAGTCAATTTTTACCGGATCTGTCTGCTGCAGGCGGGCCACCAGGGTGGAGGAGGAGATAAAACCGCCGGGGCTGACCTGGCGGAGTCCGATCTGACCGCTGAACGGGGCGTAAATTTCAGTTTTGGAGATCTGGGTCCGGATCAGCTCAATTTCAGCCAGGGCAATGCCATGGGTGTTAAATGCCTTGTCGTACTCCTCCTGGCTCACGGCTTTTAATTCGAGCAATTTCTCTTTGCGGTAGAGATCATCTTTTGCCTGTTTCTCATCTACCTGCAGTTTTTTCAATCGGGCATCCAGCTCACGGTCATCGATTTTCAGCAACAATGTGCCTTTGTTTACATGGGTTCCTTCATCGAAATTGATGGCAACAATCCTGCCCGGTACTTCCGTTCGGAGTTCAACCTCCTCATTTGCAATGACATTGCCGGTGGCCAGGATGTTGTTCTCCAAAACCCGGGGTTGGAGAATGACTCCTCCGACCGTCATCGCCTTCTGACCGGCAGCGCCGGGTTGTTCTTTGGTGTGTTCCCGGCAACCGACGATAAAAGGCATGATCAATGCAACTATCAGCCATTTAACACGCTTAAAATGAGGAATGTAATTTAACATGGAAGTCGTTTTCTAATTCTTCCAAAGGTAGCGAAATTCACTTTATGTTTGATCTTTCACAATGAAAAAGAGCATAGCTGGCAAGATATTTGGGTAATCGGAGCACATGTTAATTTAGCTGTTGTTAATTAAGAAATTTAATTCGTAAATTTGCCGCCTCAATGAATGCCTCGGGATGTAGCGCAGTTGGCTAGCGCACCACGTTCGGGACGTGGGGGTCGGAAGTTCGAGTCTTCTCATCCCGACCAATAATAAAAAAACGGCTGTAATCGATAGATTTACAGCCATTTTTTTTGGTATTGAAAAATAACTGATGGCAAAGTACCGATCAGGAGATAAATCCGGGGGTAAAGTGCCAAATAAGCGCCCTCCTTACCACCTTGCCGTTTTACACCTTTCAAGGGTTTTTCACATTAATCAAAACAAGCAGTTTTAACAAATATTGACTTAATGTAATATTATTTATTGATCACATTCATACCAGTGAGGATGAATAAAATCGGGAACATATTTAAGAACCTGGATTTTTTAAACCACAAAGGCACTAAGTGCACTTAGAACCACTTAGGGTTAAACAGTTTATTTTCTAAGTGGCCCTGGGTGTTCTTAGTGCCCAAGTGGTTTTTTTCAATTGTTAAAATGGTGGTAAATTAATGCATACTAATTTTAAATAACCCATTGCTGTTTATATAACTCGCAGTTATGGCTCCAACAACCCCGCCAACAAGCAAAGGCCCGCCAATTCCAGGTACAAGCCACGATGTGTTGGTTCGTCCTTTGGCTTTCACATATACTTCGGCATGTTGAATTTTGGGAAAGGCAATTTTAATGGCTCCGGTATCGAATTGCTCCTGAATGACGGAATCCGACACATAAAGGTGCACTTCCTCAAGCACATACAATTCATTTGGCTCTTTTTTCTTAATGTACCTGTTCCCTCTGGTTGGTTTTGTAGTCAGGAATTTATAGCGATTTTCGGGTAGAACATATAGTTTACCATAAAGCGTGTTCTCCGATATAAGTGCCTGGGAAAGATGCCACGCCTTATCTTTCTGATGAACAATAATGTACTTTTTCAGGGAATCATACTTTTTAACTTCCTGGGGGGTGACCTTGCTTACGGTCTGAACTTTATAGTAGTACATGCAACTCTGAAGCGAGCACGAAAGAAGCAGTGCAAAGGCAATGCTCACAGGTTGAATTTTGCCCGGATATGTTTTTATCTTTTTCATTGTGGGGATTTGTCGATTAACCCTGCGAATATATGGCAGGAAACGGGCGGGTCATAATTGATTTTTACGTCAGCCGTTTTAATCTTTGCAAAAAATCCAATCCATAACCGGGGATGAATATGAATTAGTGAAAATTGCAAATTCAGCGTATTCAATCCACCCGTTTACGGGAAAATGATTTTTTTATCCGGACTCCGGTTAATAATCCAAAAACCTCATTTTGTTTAATATTGGATGCCACGCTTTGATAAACCTGGATGGATCAGACAGTTTGACCCCCAATTAGGCTGATTACAATCCGTGTTTTACGACTTTTTTTGAATGACACTTTAAAATGTGGAAGTTTTTCTATCTTTGCACGGTCAACACGCCTCTTTAGCTCAGTTGGTAGAGCAACTGATTCGTAATTAGTAGGTCGGGGGTTCAAGTCCCCTGAGAGGCTCTTAACCGGTAAGTTTCCGGAGTTACTGACAGAAAACCTGGATTCTTTTATGCGTAAGCAAAAGAGTTCAGGTTTTTTTACTGGCCAGATGTATGGGGATCAAGAACATGAGGAATTGTGAATTTGAAGACACTACCTGTGCCGACTGCTGATTCAACCCATATTTTACCAAAATGGATCTCCACTATTTTTTTGCAATGAGAAAGACCGATTCCCACACCATCAAACTCATTTCGATTGTGTAACCGCTGAAAAATAATGAAAATCTTTTCTTTGAACTTTTCCTCGATGCCAATGCCATTGTCTTTCACGGAGAAGAGCCACATTTTGCCATCGCTTTTGCAGGAAATGGAAACGTCAGGAACGGTGTGAGGTTGCTGAAATTTAATGGCATTGGAAATCAGATTTTGAAATAAAAGCCTCAGTTCCGTTTCATATCCGGTAATGACAGGAAGGTTCTCAACTCTGATAAGTGCATTTCTGCTTTTAATAGAACCCGCCAGGTCCGTTAGAACCGATTCGACCAAACTGTTGCAGTCGATTTTCCCTTTTACACACTGTTTCCCTATGAGTGAATAGTCAAATAATCCCTTTACGAGTTCACTCATCCTGGTGGCCGAATGTGATATGAATTCAAGATATTTTTCGCAATCCGCGTTAAGTGTGCCGGCATTCTCCTCTTTGACCAGTTTTGAGAGAGTAATCAGTGTATGCAGGGGTTCCTGAAGGTCATGATTGGTGATGTATGCAAACTGTTCAAGTTCATTCAGGTGAAATGAGAGTTCCTGGTTGGTTGTTTCAAGTTGAAGGGTTCGCTCTGCAATGCGTTGCTCAAGGGTGTCATTCAACCTGAGAATCTCATTTTCAATTTGTTTGAGATGTGTGATGTCGCGTGCAGCAGCGAAAACGCCAAGAATTTTTCCTTCTTCATTACGGTAAAGACTTGCGTTGTATAATACATCTGCCAATTTTCCGCCTGATTGACGGATGGTAAGGGGGTAATCGATCACAAATCCATTCTCAAAAACCTTCTGATAGCCGGTTTTAGCTTTCTCCACCTCGATAAAATAATCTGAAAAGTCGGTTCCGATTAAAAAATCCCGTGACAACCCGGTAATTCTTTCAGTAGCAGCATTGACATCCGTTATTTTACCCGCGGCATCTATTGTTACCAGCGGATCAAGACTTGCTTCGATCAGACTCCGGGCATACTGATATGAAGCCCTCAGCTTTTCATCAGCCTCCTTCTGCTGTAATTCAGCCTGCTTTCTTCGGGTGATATCCTTGACCGTGGCAAGCCACCCTGCCAATCCATTGACATCATAAAATGGCGAAATGATAACCTGAACAGGAACCGGAACAAGGTCTTTCCGCAGAAACACCAGTTCAAATCCTTCTTGTGGTGCCTTGTTGTCAAGGGTTTCCTGAAATGCTTCCGAAATGGATTGTAAATGTTCCGGCGGCCAATATGCATAAGGTGGCAATTTCCCTGTCAGTTCCTCCTGCGTGTATCCCAGTAATGCACAGAAGGAAGGATTTACATAGATTTGCCGTCCCTCTTTATCAGCAATTGCAACTCCACATTTTAAAGAGGCCTGGATAGACTCGTGGAAAGCTATCCTATTGAATAATGCACTTGCCTCCTGTTGGGTGATTTGTACTTCTGGCTTCACAAGGGGAATAGCTTTCGGGATACCAGGGGCGTTCGATTTTATCATCAGCTTAGCATTCAGTCCGGCAACATATTGTATAGGGTACCTTGGGTGTAGTCAATACAGTAAAGGACAAATATACAATCAAACCAGACGTATTCCTAATAAAAGAAAGTTTTATTACGTAATTGTACCTATCACTCCAAACTCAACGACCTGGCTGATAACAGTTCTATTCCCGGCATTCCACCAAATGAAGAAGGCTGCCCATCGTGAGGTGCAGCCTTCTTATACTCATTTGGCAACAGGTTTACCTGTTTACCGGTTCACCTGTTTACCTGTTCACCCGTTTACCGGTTCACCAGAATCTTAAATTGCTTCACAACCTCACTTCCGATAATCTTCACAATGTAATAGCCTGTGGGCTGATCAGAGAGGTCGATGGTGTATATGTTCTCGGGTTTTACCGGCAGATCTATTTTACGGACGGTTTTTCCTGAGATGTTGCAGATCAGAATCTGTTTGATGCTCTCAAAACCACTGGAAGCTTCGACAGAAAACTTTCCTGTTGTCGGGTTGGGATAGACCATGTATTCTGCTTGCGGCTGTTCAATAGCCGTTTCTGCTTCCTTTGCCAACCTTTTGTAGCGGAGTTTTGTACTGGTGGTATTGGTGCCGCAACCGGAAACTGTGGTCACCAGTTTGACTGCACCGGTAAAGGTTGCAACCCAGGTGATCTTTGCATCATCTCCGCAGGCATCATTGGAATAGGCAATAAATGCATCAGTGGCCTTATTCCGAAGGGTCATTTCCGAATTATACGAAGCTGTTGCGCCATCAGCGGAACAGTAGGAGAATACATAACTCACACCGGATGTCACGTTAAATGCAGTATATTCACCGGCATAGATCGAATTTTGGGTCTTCCATGCAGTAGTTGGTGAAAGTGTTGAACTGGGATATTGGGTAGTGCTGTTACATCCCTGGATGGTTACCTGGACAATGACCGCCACACTTGCTGTGTTGTTTGTCTCATTACTTTCGGCCAGCTGGGCATCGGCATCTGCCACAAAAAGGAGGTAATAGCTGCCTGCCGCAGTTGCAGCGGGAATGGTGAGTGCTTTGCTGAATGCCGCTGTGACATTGGAGGGAAGGGCCGCCACGGCATCTGTTGCAAGATACACATCGCCGGTTCCGTAAACGTTATCAGCCGAAAGGTAATATTTCAGATTTGATGTTCCGGCAGGACCTGTTCCAATGTTCTTTACCGTACAGGTTGCCGTGGTCACCGATCCGGCATTGATGGTGGTTGGAGTAGCGGCTGGGGTTAACACGACAAGGTCGGGAGGGCCTGCAGCAGAGGTAACGGTGAGTAATGCACTCCCGGTATTGTTGGTCTCATTCACCTCGGCAACCTGTGCATCTGCATCGGCAACAAACAAAATGTAATATGTTCCGGGGGCGGTGCCGGCCGGGATCGTGACAGCTTTGCTGAATGGCAGGCTGGCAGATGCATTGAGGGCAGCAACCGCGTCGGTTCCAAGGAGAATGTCTCCCGCGTTGTAGATGTTATCTGATGATAAATAGTACTTCAGATTTGATGCACCGGCTGCTGCTGCACCCTGGTTCAGAACCGTGCAGGCCGCGGTGGTTGATTGTCCGTCGAGTACTGATGCAGGAGTAGCGGATTGGGTTTGTGTGACCAGGTCGGGCTGTGCAGCGGCTGGTCCAATCTGGAACGAGAAGACCCTTGTTTTACGTGCCTGGGCTGCCCCGATGTATTCCGTTGTGTACCAGAAAGTTTTATCATCCAGCGGGTCGATGCTGATGGCTGAATAGTCGCCCCAGCGGTTGTAGGATGTTTGTGCGTAAGCACCTGTTACAACCGTTTGTTCAGCGAGATCGAGGGTTCCTGCGCCTGCTGCATAGGCAGCTGCCGACTGACCGGTATAACGGATCCCCGGATAGATGGTCGTGCTGGAGATGGAATATCCAAGTCCGAGTTCACTCTGTCCGTTCAGGCGGATGCTTCCCATCCAGCGGGAGTGTGCGTCCGGTGCATAGGTTCCCGACTGACGAAGCGACCAGGTTCCGGTGGTTTTACGAAGTTCATACCACCTGATCCCGGCGTGGTCAGTATTGTCAACATCGACGGTGTGGCAGCAGACAAGCGTTTGATAGGTGCCGAAATTACGGTATTGCGGGGCATTCATCACAACCTGGGGAATAGCGTCGAGCTCGCGGGTAGTGCCCAGTTGTTTGATGTTATCCCAGTTGGCGCCGAAATCACTTACAAATGCAGGGACAGCAAGCTGCTGAACACGGTTGAATGTTGAAGAAGCCGGTGTGGTCCAGTTTACTGCAAGTTCGTAGATCCACAGCTGATCTGCTCCACCTGCGATGGCGTCATCGTTAATGGTGATGAAAAGACCCGGGCTGCCGGCTGCGGCAAAGGCACCATCATTGTCAACCGGGGGAACACACATGAATCCATCGATGGTGGTTGGTCTCCACGGATTGTCAAACCCGACCATCTGTGCGGTGAGACCGCTCAGCATTTTGGTGCGCTCCATTACATAAATGTCTTTCTTGCCGGCCGCGCTGTTGTTGGTGGCCATGTAATAACCATCCTGCCAGATTCCGATCTTTTCATAATCGGGCATGTCATCCACATCAAAGGAGTACCTGTGCCAGCTGCCGGTCGGATTATTGGTTTGTGATACAGCAACGAGCATGTAATCATTGGCACCGCAAATCGAAAATTCAACGACCAGCCAACGGTCGGCCTGTTCATCATACAGCACAATTGGGTCCCCGTCATTGCATGTTGCCCCGGTCACATTGCCGAACAGAAGGTTCAGGTTGCTTGGTCCGGCCAACAGAACGCCTGCTTTGGAGTAGATGGCATATACTGAATTGATTGTCTGCATATAGTGATTGGGTCCTGCTGTTCCGTTGGCATCGGGAGGGAAATAGGGAGAGGCTTGCCCGTCAAAAGAGACCAGCGCTGCTTTTAATGCGGAGGTTTTACCCATCTCTTTCTGCCATGCAGGATCATTGCCACGTGGCAGGGCTGTAGCTGCAAAAGGGTATTGACGCTCCCGCATATCCTCGTTCCTGGGTTTTGCAGCATCAATTTCCATCTTTTCATACTCGTCTGCCGTTAATGCGGGAAGGTCGCGGAGAGGCTGGGAAAGTCCGTGATAGACGCCAACACCGATAAAAGTTGGACTCACTGGTTTATCCTGGGCCGAAGCCACGGATAAGAATGCAATCAATAAAAAAAATAAGAATGTAGCTTTTTTCATGATCAGGGGTTTTTAGTTAATAAATGTCGAATGTCCGGACAAAGATATACTCCCAATTGAGATTTTCCAACAAAGATTTTGTGTTATCTTATTAACAATCAGGGTTGTTAAGGTAAATGGATTATAATTCAGAATGATAACCCCTGAAAATAATTTCCAGCTCAGGATTGAAACTATTCCTGCCGCAAGGCGGGAAGAAGGTCTTTTCTCAGCATGGAGGCCGTGGTGAACCAGATCCAGAGGAATCCATTCAGAAGGATCATCAGGAGGATCACGGAGATAAGTGCCATTGGCACGATATTACCCGGTGATATTAGCTGGTTAAACAGAACCGGCACGGCTGCAATGATGCCCAGGAAAAGGCCTGAGAAGAGAATCAGCAGATGTTCGGAGAGGATCAGTTTGAATACGCATTGTTTGCTGAAACCAAGTGCGATGTATAAGGCAAGTTCCTGCCGTCGCTGCGAGATGTTTCGTTGCAGGACAATTCCCAGGCCGATCGTTCCGATGATGATCCCGAGGCCGCCAAGCATGATAAAAACGGTCAGATAGGTGTTTTCGACTGCATTGAATGCGGCAAGACGTTCTGAAGCCGGGGTTGCCATCATCCCATAATCCCTGAAGAGGGTTTCAAGTGACTGGCCTATAGCATCCTGCTGACCGGCAGGCCCGTCGATAAGTGTGATGCGGGAATCGGCCTGAGAAGGGAAATAACAGTGAAAAAGGCTGTCGGAGATCAGGATATATCCCTGGAAAATCGAGTTTTCCAGGCCTCCCATCAATTTTATTTTTAACGTTTTTCCGGCTTCATCCCTATAATACAGTGTGTCACCCACCGATTTCCTCAGGCCCCAAGTTATGACCGACTGATCAGCAAAGGCCGGTATAACGTCCGGTGCCAGGCCAGCAGCAAGGGTTTTCCATGGATTGAGCGGATCAGCGGCAAAGCCGGTGTTGGTGAAGCTAAAGGCCCTGAGCCTGTTAAATAACCCGGGCGGAACGCCCAGAATTCCGGGGTTCGATACCTGGTTGAGATTGAGGCAGCTGGCGTCGTCGCCTTCGAGAAGCGGAAGCTGGACAAAATGAACCCTGTTTAACTGTTTTTCATCGCTGATCCCAGTCGTTTTGGCACCAAAAGCGGAGTTTAAATCATGCATAACGGGAATTGAGGTCTCAGCCCACAGCAGAAAGCCACCCGTACCTGAGCCACGGGTTAATTCACTTCCATAAAGAATTTTCCTGTTTGCCCCGGTGATGATGATGGTAAAGGTGCCGATAGCAAGCAATACCACGGCCGAAATGGTCCTGCTGCGGTGTAATGCCAGGTTTTTTATGACAAGTTCGGAGAACCTGGGGATTGTCCTTGTTTTTAAGCCATGCTTCGTGATGATTTTCTGCGAGCCAACGGCACCTTTCACAAGCGAAGAGAGCGGTGTACGGAGGTTTTTCCAGAGTATTAAAAGCAATACAGTCATTGAAGTGAGGGCCCCGAGGGAGGCGCCGGTGAACAGTGTTGATATCCTGATCTCAGTCACCAGGCCTGAGGTATTGACAGCATCCAGCCATATGGTGTTTAACCCTTTAATTAAAAGGTGATTATACAGGATGCCAAAAAAAACTCCCGCAACAGAACCGATCAGTATAACAATGATTGCTTCGCAGGAGAGGATTCCAAGGATACTCCGTTTTCTGAAGCCGAGTGCAGAGAGGATGCCTGTTTCTGCCATCCGGAGCCGTGCAAGAAAGGAGAACAACATGGCTGTGAGCAGCAATGCACTGAGCAGGATGAAAAAGCCAAGGCTGAGGAAGAGTTCGCCAAAATCGGTGGAGTTGTTTGCTGCACGTTGTCCTTCATCAAAAACAGGCATGAAGGATAATCCATACTGAACAGGCTTCAGTTTATGCATCAGTGCGTCTTTAATCCCTGCCAGTTCCGCGTTGGATGCACTGAAGCGGAATGCAGTGTGGTTCCCGAACCTGTTGCTCCAGAGTTTCTGGCCTGTGCTGATCGGGATGAATGCTTTCGGGGTTCCCCTGAATTTTTTCCAGTACTCTTCGTCTTTGCCACGGATTTTTTTCAGGTCTATCGGGGAACCTGTTTCCCAGTCACGGCAATTGCCTGCATCCGACATTCCCGGGAAATCGGGCATCAGCGACCTGTCAGAGATATTGCTGGTCATTGGAATGACCGATGTGATCAAAAACCGTGAACTGTCCTTACGCAGTGAGCGCTGTGGTCCCATCAGGAAATAGCTTAAGGTAACAGAATCCCCGGGTCCGGTACCAAGATCCCTTGCCAGCCAGTCGTTGATGATAATCTGGTTATCAGCGAGTTCCTGTGTCAGGAAGGATTCATTGGCCGCGGTGACAAAAGAGTAGGGTGTTGATTTTGCTCCAAAGGAGATCGAATTAACCAGGTAGGTGAGGATGGATTCACAACCGGGAATTGTTGACTGGATTGCATCTGAAGTGCTCTTGTCAAAGAAGATGCGTGAGGTGGAGATCTCGAAGGCATCCTCATGCACCCTGACAGGGTCCACCACCCTGACGGGGTCAGGTTCCCCAAACCGCACCCCGATATCCTCAGGTTGCCAGCAAATCATCAAACTACTGTCGAGGAAAGTGGCCTGCAGCCGGTGATTTTCATTATCAGCCACAAGCAGCATATTTGCAAAACCAGGCAACTCCAGCAATGCAGCCATTTGATTCAATGGAAGGAATACGTTGTAAGATGCAGTTTGATTGTTTTTCATGCTGAAAAGGCCTCCATTTTCATCCTCTGCAATGGCAGAGACGGTTAAACGAATGGAGGCCGAAGGCTCTTTTTCAGACGCAAACGGGGCATTTGAAAGCCCTTTCCCCTGTTTCTGAATCCTCAGTAACAGGTCGTCACCCACCTTCAGCATGAGTTTTTCTGCAACATTCCGGCTGATAACGGCCTCATCGGTGCCAGGCATGCGAAATGGCTGATCCCAAAGTGTAAGAAAGCGATTATCCACGCCCGTGATCTGTACCCGGTTTATTCTCAGATCCTTATTGCTGTTAATAGCAATCCCTGCCGACTGAATTGCCGGGATTACCGTTGTTTTTGCCTGGTTTGAGATTGCGCCTGCCAGCTCCTGCCTGAAAAACCGGTCATTTGCCCTGAGCAGGTACCTGGTTTTCCCTAGTCGCAATTCTGTCATCCGGTGCAGGCTGAAACGTACGGAATCACCCACGATGAGTGCTCCGGTCAGAACTGCCGTGCTGATCACGACACCGGCCAGCATGGCAAGCCAGGGCTTACGGTAGTACAATAAGTTTCGGAGTATCAGCTTAGACAAGTTCATGAACGTGCTGTCAGGTTGAGTTTCCCGGAATTCAGTCGATAGGTTTTTCCCATCTGTTCGGCCAATTCCAGCGAGTGGGTGACAACAACCACTGCCAGGTTATACTCAAGGTTCAACTCTGCAAAAAGCCGGCCCAGGTCACGGGCATGCTCCGCATCCAGCGATCCGGTCGGTTCATCTGCCAAAAGCAAACTGGGCTTGTTTATCAGGGCCCGGACAACGGCTGCCCGCTGGCACTCCCCAACCGACAATTGTGCAGGCAGGTGGTGAATTTGCCCTGTCAGTGCTACACGTTCTATCAGGTGATGGGCGCGTTCAACAGCATCTTTCCTGAAGGTCTTATCCCTGACCGGAAAAAGAGGTAAGAGTACATTTTCAATCAGGGTCAGTTGCGGCAACAGGTGGTGCAGTTGAAAAACAAACCCGATCATCTGATTCCGGATCGTGGCTAAATGACATTCAGTTAAGGAATGTACATCGGCGCCATCCAGGAATACCTTCCCGGAGGATGGCTTGTCGAGGGTTCCCAGGATGTTCAGAAGGGTGCTCTTCCCGGAACCTGAAGGGCCGATAATGGCAATGGAATCACCTTCGCTGACAGTGAGGGAAATCTGGTTTAATACTATGTTTCTGATTCCGGAACCGGGCTGTTCGTAATATTTGGAAATGTTCTGAAGCGCTGCAGGCATATTTTGCAAGAGGTCTGGAAATTGTTTAACTATTGAAAAAAGAGAAAACCTTAAGATTATAAGCAGTTTCCCGGAATAATAAATCCGGTATCTGTTCATAAATTGCAAATATAGGGCATAAATGTTTCTTGTATATTTACTTTATCTTTGAAGGTCAGAGAAGGAGATGAAGAGGTATGGTAAATCATTTTGATGTATCCGGAAAGGAACTTATGGGCACATGGTTTAGCAAATTAAGTATAAGAATGTCGGTTCAGTTTTCGATTTATTTGATGGTATTTGTCCCGTTATCGGCCACTACGCAGGTATGGACACCCGTTAACGGTCTGCCTTCATCGGCTGGCCTCAAAGCCGTGCATTTTATTAATCCCCTTACCGGATGGGTCTCCGGTGAAAACGGAACGGTGATGAAAACTTCGGATGGAGGCAATAATTGGGCTCTTCTATCTACAAACACAACTCAAACGCTGCGAGGTATTTACTTTTTCGATATTAGTAACGGCTGGGCCTGCGGTGATCAGGGAACAGTGATTGCTACAAATGACGGCGGCAACAGCTGGCATGCACAAGTGTCAGGAACAACCAATCAGTTGAATGGGGTTGAATTTGTCAGTGCAACAACAGGTTGGATCGTGGGGATGAATAACCAGCTGCTTAAAACAACCAATGGCGGGGCAGGCTGGACACCTCAACCCAATCAGGGAGGAGCCATGTGGGGTTTGTCGATGTTAAGTGCCACGAACGGATGGTCGGCTGGTGATTTTAACAGCATTCAAGGCTCCCCTAAATTACTTAAAACAACAAATGGCAGCACCTGGATAACCTATTACAATTCTGGAATCAACACCTTTAACACACTCAGTGATATTCATTTTACAGATGCAAATAACGGTTGGATCGTGGGTACCAGTGGCAATATCAGGCATACTGCTGATGCAGGAGCCTCAACCTGGCAGGCTCAGTTTTCCGGAACTGCATACGAACTTTTAAGTGTTGATTTTATCAATCCAATGGTAGGCTATGTTTGTGGAAGACAGGGAATTATTCTTTCTACAACCAATGGAGGTGTGTCGTGGGCGGCCCAGTATTCCGGTTATTCTTCAGGAACACTCTGGGAAATAGACATGATCGATGCATCCACAGGTTTTGCAGCAGGGGATTTTGGTGTTTTGAAATATACCGTTTCAGCGCCAGCTCAGCCTGTTGTATTGTTGCAACCGAATGGAGGGGAAATATTTCAATTTGGGACCAAACGATTTATTATCTGGCAGGTTCAGGCAGGAATTTCAAACCTGAGACTTGAATATTCCATTGATGGCGGAAATAACTGGTTGCTGGTTGTTGCTTCCACTCCGGCCTCTGCGGGTAGTTATGCATGGAATATTCCCAACAATCCCTCCGTGAATTGCCTTGTGAGAGCTTCGAACGCTGCAAACACCGCTATAAATGATATCAGCGCTTCCGCTTTTTATATCATGAATTCACCAACGGGGATTGATTATTCCGTGTTAACTGAAGCTACCGCTGCCAATAACCCGCCAAAAATAACTGTTTCATGGCAATATGACCTGAATGCACTTACTTATCTCGTTGACCGGAAACTTCCTGCTGAGTCAGCCTGGACGAATTTAGCCACCCTCAACGGTTCAACTTTGACTTATGAGGATAATAATGTTACCCTGGGTATTATTTATGAGTACAGGATTACCAAATCGACTCCGCTTGTTGTTGCTTACGGATATGTATATTCAGGAATTGAAATACCGGCGCCGGATAGCAGGGGTACCGTTCTTGTAGCTGTTGACAACACCTTTTCCGCATACCTGGATAATGAGCTGGAACTTCTTACCGCTGATCTTGCAGGTGATGGATGGAAAGTCGTCCGGCAGGATTTCCCACATTCAAGTACCGATGTGACCGTAAAAAATTGGGTTGTCAGCCATTATAACCTGCCATCGTCAGATGTTAAAGCATTGTTGATTATTGGACATTTTGCCATTCCCTATTCAGGTAATTTCGCCCCGGATGGTCATGCTGAGCGTATCGGGGCGCAGCCTGCTGATGTTTTTTATGCAGATGTTGATGGGGTATGGACTGATTTTACGGTGACGACAAACAATACTGGAACTATTTTTACGCCAAATGTACCGGGTGATGGCAAATGGGATCAGTCAACCATACCTTCACCTGCCGAGTTGCAGGTTGGAAGAATTGACATGTATAACATGACCGGCTTCGCCCTCAGCGAGGGAGCCCTGCTCGCTCAATATCTCAATAAAAACCATGCATTCAGGCACAAATCAATGAATCCGCTTCCAAAGGCATTAATAAACACGCATTTCGACAACAGTGTGCCTTCGACTTCAGCCGTAGCCTGGCGAAGTTTTTCTCCGATGATCGGTTATGGGAATATTGAACAGATGAATACAAATGGATGTACCGGCAATAATAGTTGCTCCGCATTCATTGATGCGCTGGAAAACAGTTCCTATTTATGGGCATACATGGCCGGAGGAGGTTCAGATACGAGCTGCGGGGGTACGGTTTTTACAAGTAGTCAGTGTATTTCCCGTAACATTCATACCGTGTTCATGCAGCTTTATGGCAGCTACTTTGTAGAATGGGCAAAGGGAGGTTTGCCACTCCCGAATAACCTGCTTCGTGCACCGCTGGCTAACAATGGAATGGCATTGGCAACCTGCTGGACCGGAGGTGGTCCACGGTGGTATTTTCATCAGATGGGTTTGGGCGAAACCATTGGCTTTTCAACAAGGCAAAGTCAAAATAACACGACGATTTATGATCCCGGTAACAACCAACTTCTCGGAGGGGTACACATGGTTCTTATGGGCGATCCAACGCTCCGTCTTCATATGGTTTCTCCGGTGAGCAACCTCACCCTGAGCCCTGTGGCGGAAGGGCTAAAACTGGATTGGACAGCCTCGCCGGATAATAGTATTATGGGGTACAACATTTACCGTTCAGATGCAGTTACCGGCACTTTTATTCGGCTGAATGCTACGCCGGTTCCTTCCGTTACCTATACCGACAACACGCCGAACGTGGCGGGAAATAACGTATACATGGTGAGAGCCGTGAAATTTGAAGTATCGTCATCCGGCTCATATTTCAACATGAGTACCGGGATTTTTGCCGATCAGGCAGCATTACCTGCGGGGGCAGGACCAATATCCGGATTATCAACTGTTTGTCAGGGGCAAAATTCCGTAACCTATACCGTCCCTGTAATTCCCAATGCCGTGTCCTATTTGTGGACGTTACCCGCCGGCGTAACAGGAGCAAGTTCGTCGAACAGCATTACAATCGACTATGGAATTACCGCTGTTTCAGGGAATATCACTGTAAAAGGAGTTAATCAGGCTGGAAATGGGATCGCTTCTGCTTTGCAAATAACTATAATTCAGATTCCTGTGACTTATGCAATTGCAGGTACAATCAGTGAAACGGAATGTTACAATGCCGTCCAGACCATCACAGTCGCTGGAGATGGCACTCTCTTTCTTGTCCAGGCAGGAGGTGAGGCTTTCATGACGGCAGGACAGAATATTAATTTCATGCCGGGAACTGTTGTCGAACCGGGAGGTTACATGTGGGGCACCATCGCATCACCATGTTCAAACTGCGTCAGCCCCCTGGTGTTGTCTCCGATTTCAGTGAATCTGGCAATGCCGGACCGTCATGATCTCCAATTTTTTAAAATCTATCCAAATCCCACAACCGGAAATTTTATGGTCAGGTCAGTGGGGAGTTTTACATGCGATAACGTTAAGGTGGAAGTATATGGGCTTTTTGGAGATATGATACTGTCAGAAGTGTTTTATGGAAAAAGCGAACATGAATTCTCCCTTTCAGGCTGGCCGGCAGGGGTTTATTGCATTCGTGTGATGCAGGGAACAAACATGCAGTCAATGAAGATCATCAAAATTAATTGATTAATCACAATCGTACCAGTAATGAATTTTATCAATATCTACAAGGGTTCTTAAGGCATAAATTGGTTACCAAGGGAAACCTCAGGGGCATCTGTTTCTGAAAAAACCGGTCCCGGAGGGACCAAAGATGGGTAGCAAGGGGTGACGGTGAAGAATTTCGTCCCGTACGGGACGAGATAACTTCACGCAAAAACAATATTCTACCCATATTACGTGCCTACGGCACAAGAATGTTTGATCAGGTAATACAACCAACTGGTATAATAGTGATTAATCATATAATTAATATAGAATTGAAGCAGGATACTGCATATTTTTCTCCATGCCTGATTTATCTGAGAACATGATCATATACCTTCAGCATTTCTTTTGTAAGACTCCGGCAATTAAAGTAATCTTCCACGGATTTTCTGCCGGCCTTACTCAATAGATCAAGTTTCACCGGATCTGAAAGCAGTTCAGCAAGGCTTGACGCCAGGGATTCTGCTGTATTTGGCCGATAAACAATGCCTCCGCCGGTTGCATGAATAATCTCCGGAAATGCACCAAGATCAGGCTGGACCAGCGGAACGCCGGAAGCAAGCGCCTCGATCTGGTAGAGTCCGAAAGCCTCGCCATGCAACACGGGTACAGAAAGTACGGAAATTGATTCGAAGAAACCGTGAAGGGTGTTCCCGGTAAAGTTCTTCAGGAGGTCAACATCCTGAAGGATGTTGTTAGATTCCATCTTTTTGAATTGTCGCTGAAGGAATGCTTCATCATCCCCGGTCATACCCCCGGTTACTCTCAGCTTCAGATTTCTGAACCGTTGATCAGCCTTCAGCAGGATAAAGGCATCGACAAGGATCTCAAATCCGTTCTCTTCGCAGATCCTGGATAAATAGCCGATTGCCTGCGGGGCATCAGCCGGTTCTGTAAAGGTATAATTTTCCGGTTTTATGCCAATATGCACGACATTCATTTTAGAATCCGGGATAGTAAGTTTATCCTTCATAATGCCTGCGAAATAGGAACTTACAGAGATAAAGGCATCAACATCCCGGCTTTTCTCCGACATCAGCTTCCAGATTTTATCCCGCCATGCCGGTGCCATTGCATCAACCCATACATCTTCATCCTGGAGCGAACACACAATGCCTGCTTTAACCTCCTCCTTTATCCGGCTTGCCATGCCAAGTAACAGGGCATTGGAAAAATGGACCACATCAGGCTTTTCATGGTGTTTCAGAAAATCGACCAACCGGCCGAGTTCGTGATTCTGGTGGCCTTTCTGCCCGAGGAGCATCGACTCTGTGAGTTCTTCCAATCCTTCCGCACGGGTTGAACCGGATTTTTTTGCAGCAAATTTCAACATCGGTTTTGAATCGAAGAAGTTCTCCATCCATCCCGGCATGTGCCTTAACAACGGAAACTGCTGCTTGAGATAGATGTTCACCGCACCATAGAAAACCGGTAAATTTTCGTTTGTTGCCTCCCCGTTCATGGTAAGCGGCAGGTACATGGGCAGGGTGATCGCATCATGGCCCAGCTCCCGCAGGGAATTTACATACGCGCTGTCGCGAAGGCAGTTTCCGCAATAAAATGTGCCGCCAAACCCCGGAACTATATTGACAATTTTCATAAGTAACTTTAATTTTTTCACGCCCGTCCCCCTCTCCCTTGGGAGAGGGGGTGCAGGGGGTGAGGTGTTTCATTTCCCAAAGCAATAAATCTTCCCGTCCATTGCCCCAACCACTATCATTTTCGAAGTTACTGCCGGAGTGCTCACGACGGGACTTCCAATCTCATATTCCCACAAAATATTCCCGGTTTTCAGGTCCAGTATATGCAGCCTGCCATCCGAGGATGCGGCAATTACATGTTCTCCTGCAATCACAGGAGATGCATCAACTTTCCCCAGTGTTTTGACTTTCCAAAGCACTTTCCCGCCCATGGCATCGAAGCAGTAGATGAATTTGTTTTGAGAGCCGGTAACGACCTTGCCTGCAGAGATGGCCGGGGATGCCAGGAATGGCCCGCCTCCTTCGGTTTTCCACAGAATTTTCTTCTGACGGAGATCAAAACAGAAGAAGACGCCATCGTAATTGCCGAAATAGGCTTTCTCCCCGATTATTGCGGCAGACGCAGGAATATATTCCCCGAGATCAACCTTATCCAATGCCTTTCCGTCATTGGTGCCAATGAGGTGAAAAAACCCGTCACACCCGCCAAAAACTGCAAGTTTTCCCCCGATTGCGGGTGAACCGTTGATGAAGTTCCCCGATTCATATTTCCATAAAACCTTGCCGGTGGATGCATCCAGGCAGTGAAGGTTAAAGTCATAACTGCCAAAGAGGATCGACGTTGTTTTTTGATCCCTGCTCACGGCATGGTTGACTGAGCCGGAAATCTGTCCGTCAGCCGTATATTTCCACTTCAGCACGCCGGTTTTTGCATCCAGGGCGAACATAACACCTGCCAGGTTCCCGGCATAAACCATATTGTCATGAATAAGTGGAGGTGCTTCCACCGAATTGCCGGTGTTGAATTTCCATCTCAGTCCTCCGGAGCTGTTTACTGCATAAACAAATCCATCATTGGATCCGATATAGATTGTGCCGTTCCAGATCACGGGAGATGATTTAATGGCATCACCGGTTTTGAAAGTCCATAAAAGTTTAAACGGGGGCTGGATGGATACAGGTGCATTGCCCGTTTGCTGCGGATCTCCTCGAAAAGATGGCCAGCAATCGGCACTTTTGACCTGGGCGGATAAAGTGGAAATTCCGATTATCCAGTAAACTGCAAGAATGCACTGCCAAATCCTTCTGGGAATACTCATTCTGGAATCCTTTCTTCCTGATTTTTAAATGCCAGGGCCCCGGTGGGACATGCCTTCACACACTCCCCGGCGGTGAAGGTGAGGGCTTCCCTGATTGTTTCATTGAAGGGGACCGAAATTCGCACATCGAATCCCCTGCCGGCAAAGGCCAGCCCGAACGACTCCCCGTGTTTCACGGTAATATCCACGCATAAACCACACCGGATGCATTTCTCTGTTTCATACACAATCGCATCGTGCTGTACCGATTTTGTCACCAGGTTCTGTTCCGGGCCGGCAAACCTTTTCCTGTGGGCACCATAAGTTACTGCGTAATCCCTGAGTTTGCAGCTGGAAGGCTTTCGGCAATCGCAATGCAGACAACGCTTTGCTTCAAGTATCGCTTCATCCGCGGACAGGCCTTTCAGGATCCCGTCAATGGGCTCAACCCGTTGCTCGGGGATGCTCTCTTTCAGGTATTCATTCCATTCCGACTTTTGCAAGGTCCCCGTGACCGAGACAACTGTGTGTCTGAACTCTTTATGTTCAATTGAAATTCCTCCTTCCAGGTAATCCTCCACATGTTTGGCAGCCATCTTTCCCTGTGCGGCCGAATGTACTGCCATTCTTTGCTCCCTGAGGATGTTTCCGCAGCCAAAAACACCGGGAATGCTGGTGGAGAAGTTGCTTTTATTGAAAAAGGCACCATGCTCATCAGGTTCCAGTCCGAAGATGCCTGCCGTATCCGGTTTTCGGGCCCCGGCAGCAAGGATTATTGCATCAAAATCAGGAAGAATGGCTTGCTGAAACGACTCCCGGGTTACCGGATTTCCCATGCGGAATTCAGCACCCATTCTCACAATCTCACCGATTTCTGTATCAAGCATCTCTTTGGGAAGATGATCATCGGGAATTTCATATCGCATCGCACCGCCTGCCTTCTCATGCTGGTCGTAAAGAACACAGGCATAACCGGCACGAAGCAGGTAAAATGCAGCTGAGAGCCCGGCAGGTCCCGTGCCGATGATGGCGACTTTTTTGCTGCCGGTATTGGGTAACCATGGTTTTACAGTGTTGGTTGAAGTGCCATAGATGGCGGCTGACCGTTTCAGCAGGCATATCGAAACCGCCTGGTCCATGGGTTTTCGCTTGCAGGCCTTTTCGCAGGGTGCAGGGCAGATGAATCCAAGCACAAGCGGCAGGGCAATCTCCTCTTTCACCACGCGAATCGCCTGGTCAAAATCACCGGCAGCAATAAGCCGGTTCATCAAAGGAATATCCATAAATGCCGGACAGGAGAGCCGGCAGGGGGCTTCACAATCTCCCCGGTGGTCGCTCAGCAGCAGTTCAAGTGCCTCGCGCCTGGCTTCCTCCACTTCGGCAGAAACGGTGAGAATGTTCATCCCTTCCGAAACCGGCATGGCACAGGAGGGAAACAGGCTGTCGCGGTCAAGGTCCTTTACCAGGCACACCATGCACGACGGATGGTTTGAATACCCCTGCATATAGCACATCGACGGAATCGTAATTCCGAGCATGGAGGCAGCTTCCATCACAGAAGTTCCTTCCTGCGCCTCAACGGGTTGATGATCGATCGTCAGCTTTATCATATCAAAGAATCAGGATGGCATCAGCCGGGCATACTTGCCTGCAAATGTCACATTTTATGCACTTCTCCACATCGATTGTGTGCAGTTCGTAAGGTTTGAATGCAATGGCATCCGACGGGCACCGCTGGGCACATTTGGTACATCCGATGCAATCGGCGGTGACTTCGTACCGGATCAGCGGCAGGCATTTCCCGGCAGGGCAATGGCCGGCTAAATGGGCTTCGTACTCCTCCCGGAAATAGAGAAGGGTGGTGAGAACCGGGTTTGGCGCCGTTTTCCCCAACCCGCACAGGCTGCCGCGAATGGTGCTCCGGGCAAGTTTTTCAAGGATGGTCAGATCTTCAGGCTTTCCCTTTCCTTCGCGGATTTTATCGAGAATATCCAGCATCCTTCGGGTGCCTATCCTGCAGAAGGTGCAACGTCCGCACGATTGACTTTGTGTAAACGAAAGAAAATAGTGGGCAATATCGACCATGCAGTCTGTCTCATCAAGTACGATGAGCCCGCCGCTTCCCATCATGGTCCCCGCCTCTTTCAAAGCTTCAAAATCGACCGGGAGGTCGGCCATGGAGGCTGGCAGGCATCCGCCTGACGGGCCGCCGATTTGTACAGCCTTGAATTTCCTGTCGCCGGCAATGCCACCCCCGATCTCTTCCACAATCTTCCGGATGGTGGTTCCCATGGGTACCTCGATCAATCCGCCGCGTTTGACCTTGCCTGCAAGCGCAAAAACCTTGGTGCCTTTGCTGCCGGCAGTTCCGATTCCTGAAAAGGCCTTCGCTCCATGGTGAATGATCCACGGAACCAGGGACAATGTCTCCGTATTGTTTACCAGTGTCGGTTTGCCCCAAAGCCCTTTTTCGACAGGGTAGGGAGGCCGCATCCGCGGAAGCCCCCTGTTGCCTTCAACAGAAGCGATCAGCGCAGTTTCCTCCCCGCAAACAAAGGCGCCGGCACCTGCGAAGATCCTGATGTCGAAGGAGAAGGCGGAATTGAAGATGGATGTCCCGATGAGCCCGCTGTTCCTGCAAATCCGCAGGGCCTCCCCGACGCGTGTCACTGCCAGCGGATATTCAGCGCGAATGTAAAAGATGCCATTGGATGCCCCGGTTGCATAACCTGCAATCAGCATTCCTTCGATGATGCGGAATGGGTAGGATTCAAGGAGCATGCGGTCCATGAAGGCCCCCGGGTCGCCTTCATCGCCGTTGCAGATCACATACTTTTCAGCATCAGCCTGGTCTTTTACCAGCTGCCATTTTCTGCCTGTCGGGAAGCCGGCTCCTCCGCGGCCGCGCAGACCGCTGGCTGTGACTTCGTCAATGACTTTTTGGGTCGTCATCCGGGTGAGGCATTTTCTGAGTGACTCAAAACCTCCCGATTGCCGGTAGCCCTCCAGATCAAGTGGATTTGACACGCCACGGTTCTCCGTTGCAATGTTCACCTGCGGGCCAAGGAATCCGGAAAGTGGCGAATCACGCTGCTCTTCAAGGTATTTCCTGAAGGAGGATGGCATGCCGTCTGAAAGGATGTTTTCAAAAAGATTGAAGAATCCTGTTTTGAAACGGTTGATATATCCTTCCGACTTAAAATGGCTGAGTACCACACCCCTGATATCCTCCGGCTTTATTTTAGCATAAAAGACCGGATTTTCACCCGGCTTTATAATCTCCATGATGGGTACCTGGTTGCAGATACCGACACAACCGACCTCCCGGACATTTACGCTGATTCTTGCCTGCGCAAGGGTTTGTTCCAGCTGGCTTTTAACTTCTGAACTGCCGCTGGCAACGCAGCAGGACCCAAGCCCGATGCGTATTTCACCCTGTATGTTGGACTGGCTGACCTGATACACTGGCTGCCGGTCAATGCCTTTCTGATGCTTAGTAAGAAAGTCGCGCAAAAGGCCTTCGACATTCTCAGGGACCACATGACCGTAGGTGACCTCATCGATCCTGACCACGGGTGCGAGGGTACAGCAGCCAAGACAGGCGACCTTCTCCAGCGTAAATATCATGGAGGCGTCGGTATCCTCTTCCTCCTCCAGTTTAAGTTCGCGCCGGAAGGCTTCATATACAAACAGGGCGCCTTTTACATGACAGGCGGTGCCTGTGCAAACCCTGATCCTGTGTTTACCTGCTGGAGAATGCCGGAATTGAGCATAAAATGAAGATATGCCGGCAATACGGGAAGGTGTGATCCCGGTAGTTTCGCAAATTCGCTGAAGGGCCGGCACGGGAAGGTAGTTGAACTCCTGCTGGATATCCTGCAACAAGGGAATAACAGCATCAACGGCAGTTCCGTGACGGGCAACCATCTGATCGGTTATTTCATTGACAGCTTTGTTCCTCTTGCTCATATTTGCAGGTTATCAATCACTTTTCCCTCGCTTCATTGCCGGTTCCGGGATTGTTCTGTTTCAGACAAAATGGTACAGAAAAACCACCGTGGCATCAAATGCGCTTTTTTTGTTGTCCTTTATCTCCAGTGAAACATTGACTTCCGCTTTGGCGATTCCGCGCAGGTTGATGAGTGATGCAAGTTTTGCCCGTACCCTTACCTCATGGTCAACCAGAACAGGGTGGTTGAACCTGAGTTTCTCGATGCCATAATTCACCAGCATTTTGATATTGTTCACCTCCACAATCTGTCCCCATAAATAGGGCAGAACAGAAAGATTCAGATATCCATGGGCGATGGTGGTCTTATACGGACTCTCTGTTTTAGCTTTTTCTGCATCCAGGTGAATCCATTGAAAGTCCAGGGTGGCTTCCGCAAATTTATTGATCTGCTCCTGGGTGATCTTCAGATAATCGGACACACCTAGTTCTTTTCCGATATACTGCTCGAAATCCTGAAAGCTGTTTATGATTAATTTACTCATTGTTGTGTTTTTTAGATAAAATATTATACTTTATTTTTCTACAAACGATTCAAAAGTTTTGGGATTGATTAAATTAAATTTACTGTTAGGATAAGCCTTTGAAAAAGTCAGGGGAACCCTCTCCTTTTTATCCGGATTCCATTTAAATTCATACGCAT
>CAIYJU010000108.1 GCA_903926565.1 uncultured Bacteroidales bacterium | reverse complement strand
TCCGGTACCATTTACCAGTGTTGGTAAAACAAACATGGGGTTTTGACGGATGTTGCCTTCCCCGGGGATAGAATCATCGGTACAGCTATATTGGCAGTCCAGTGATGCACCGGGCCACAGGACGATAGCGCCCCCTGAAATAACCGAATTTTTTATCGTACCGACTGCGGAAAACCCGAGGAGAATGTTTTCAGGTGAATTATTGGCAATGGTAGAGTTGGTTACTGTATATGACGCCCCCATCCACCATGTGGCGATCCCCCCACCGTCACCACTATTATTGACAATAAGACTATTGTTGATGATACAGGTACCATCGTTCTCGATTCCTCCTCCATAGGACCAAGCCGAATTTTGTGAGATCATGCAGTTTCTGACGGTAACTGTACTATAAAGGCTCACCACTATTGCGCCTCCTGTTGCCGCATGGTTGTCGCTAAACGTACATCCAACAATTTCAGCGATTCCGGTAGTAAAAACTCCACCACCGCCTTGTTCGCAATTATTGCTGGTTATCAGGCAATTGTATATCCGGTTTTTGTATCCGGTTAAAATTCCGCCACCATAAGGGTACGGGGCATTGACCGTATTTCCGTCGCGGATGGTCAGTCCGTCGATACGGATATATTGATCGGAAGCGTTTCCAATGGTGGCAACCACATGGAAGGTGTTATCCGTGGTTGATCCTGTAGCGCCGATATTGCCGCTCAGCACGGAAGGATGATCGTTCCGGTTCCGCTCCTCCTCCGAGGTTTCATTCCCTGCGAAACCGCCGTAAACCGAAACCCCTTCAGGAACCTGGAACGACTTTGCGCGATCGTTGTCGGTACAGGGCAAGTAGGACCCTTCTTTGATCCAGAGATGCGCACCGACGTTGGCATGCCTCAGGGTATCTGCCAGTTTCGTGTATCCGTTTCCGGCCGGGGAATTTCCGGCAATAGCGTTATCCCATGAAGAGCCGTTCATCAAACCGCCACCATCCGGGGTAATAAAAATGACATAAACCGGAACGGGCAGCACCGCCATCACAATAGCATTGGATGTATCCGCTGTAGTACTGCCAAACGGTTGATAAACGCAATATACGATGTCGTTGTTCTGCGGCGTATACCGGAACAGGGAATCGAAGCTGTCAGCAATTCGTCTGATCTCCTCATCACTGAGGGAGCGGTTGTAAAAACGGATATCGTCAAGTTGACCATTCAGCCAGAATTCTCGCTGTTGGTTTTGGCGTCCGAAATAGAGCTCTTTCAGGTTTGCATTTGTAAAAGAGGTAACCCCGTCGGTGGTTTTCCGGATCTGGCCGTCCACATACATCCTGGCCTGCGTCGCAGTGTAAACCCAGGTCAGGTTCATCCATTGTCCGATAGCTGAACCGGACACTGTATCAGAGAATTGTATGCCTGAGTTTACACCGTTCGAAGAAATATCGGCAACAAACTCTCCATTGGCAAGTCCCTGGATTCCCTGACTCAGACAGCATCCCAATTCATCTTTTGCAAACAGAATATGATACCCGAGATCTGTCCAATATCCCCAACCATGCAGGCCGTAATAGCTGTTCATTTTCACCCAAAGTGAAAATGTAGCCTGGTCGGTGAACTGAAGAGAGGGGCTATTGGGGATTTTGATGTATTGCTGATTGGTCACCCCTCCGAAATTATATGCTGCATCAGGATTTCCGAAGCGGTCGGTGGTCAGCGATGCGGTCACTTCAGCTGCGTGGTTCCCGTTCCCGCTCGAGTCGTTGGCATTGCCGTTGAATGGGTAGAAGGCGACCATTCCGCTGTCGATGTTGCCACCCGAGCGGCAAACGCCGTTGACAAACCATTTCAGAGAGCCCGGCGGCAAAGCACTTAACCCGGCGGCGGTGAATGTGACCGCTTCCCCGGTTCTGACGGGATTTGCTGAGACACTGATTGTGACGGAACAGGTGGATTGACAAACAACCGCTGAGCCGGTAATGATCATCCACAGCAGAAGGGAAAAGGTCAGAAATATCTTGTTCATGAATGGGTTTTTATTTTTAAAGATCAGGTATACTGGTTATTTCAGAATTATTTTAATAATATCTTTCCTTTGCGGCAGAGTGACTGTGAGCACATACAACCCCGGATTAAGACCACCAAGGTTGATGAGCACGGAAGCGTTGGCGGGCATCTCCCTGGTAAAAACCTGCTGCCCGAAAACATTGTAAACAGCAATCTTTGCGGTGGTTGAAGCATCACCCAGGTTCAGCAGAACATGCACCGGTCCGTTGGTCGGATTGGGCCAGATCTTAACCGCTTCCCTGCGGGATCTGAGATCCTGTTCCGGATTGGCCTCATTTTGTCCGGACTCTGCAATGCTGATCTTGGCCTGAGAGCACCACGGCCCCTCCGGCGCGATGTACCCGTGCATGAAACCTCCCGCCTTTACGGTGGTGCCGGGCAGATAGAAGATCTTCTCCCCGGCAATCATCTCGCTGTTGCTTCCGGGCTGCATCACGAAAGATGTTCCGTTTCCTGCCACGCTGATGACATCCAGGGCGCTGTAGCAGCTGTAATTCCCGTTGTGGACGATCCCGTTTACGCCGACGCTGTCGGTCATCACCATCACGAAGCAGGTATCACGGCGGTTGCCGTCGTTGGTGCGAACCATCACCCGGGCATTGCCTTCGGATTTTGCTACCATCGCATTAGCGGCGATTCCGACGATGGTGGAATCGGAGGCTGACACACTCCAAGTTTTGTCGTCGGCCCAAACAGGCAATACAGCAACGGAGAAAGGCAGCGAGTCGCCGGGAGCGATGGAGGCCTGCTGCGGGTTGATGGTTATCTGTGAGGGCCATGTCCATTGGTAGGCGCCGATGCTGACGGTGTCGGTGCGGGTGTAGCCGCGTTGGTCGGTGGTGCTGATCCATGCGGAATTTCCGCTGGTTTTGGCAGGATTTCCGGGGAGATTCCTCAATTTCATGGTGGGGGTATTCCCACCATTGCAGGCGAGGGTGTCGAGCCAGTTGGTATGATCAGGTACGGTGTCGGAAATCAGCACCTCTTTACTGGCCCCAAAAAGCGAATTGCCCAGGATGCAATACTTTGCAGAAAAAACAGAATCTGAAAGGTTGTTTCCACTGGATGGCAGAATCGTAAATGAGTCGAACCCGGTGATGATGCTGTTATCGAGTGACACGGCATTTTTGGAAAAGCAATTGGCAACCAGGAGGTTCCCGTCGATGGTAGTGTTGCTGACAATACCGGAGGGATAAGAATAGTACTGAATAGTTCCTGCAACAGTTGAATTGTTCAAGTTTAAAGTGGAACCACTGGCCGCATAAAACGCATAACCACCAAAGCCGGGATTATTTTTAGCAGAACAATTTGTCAGGTTTACGACACTGCTCTGCATAAAAATGGCTCCCGCTTGACCCATGGCAACATTGTTAAAAATTGTGGTGTTCGCTAAATTAATCACCGTATTACTCGAGGCAGAAATCCCAGCGCCATATGTGTTGATAAGCAAAAAGAAAACCCCTCCGGTTCCGATCAATTCCGAAACGGTATAATTTTGATAGAATTGGCAATTCTCAATTTTCACGTTCGATCCTCCGCTATATAATCCACCTCCACTGTTCCAGGCAGAATTATTGGTCAGTTTGCAGTTTTCAATGGTCAGATTACATCCCTCGGTAATAATTCCACCTCCGTTGTCTTCCCTTTTGAAATAACTGAAGCCCGGTGTCCAGCCATATGAGGAACAACTGGCCCGCCCGTCACGGATCGTAAATCCATTTATTGTACAACTGTTGCGGGTCGTGACAACATGATAACTGTTATCGATCGTTTCACCGGGTGTTCCGATCTCCCCGCTTAAAATGGTTTCATGATTGGTATAGTCACGGGTGATGGTATCATTCCCGGTGACAGAATTAGGAAATCCGCCTACAATCCTGATGTGATTCAGGTTGAAAGTCTTGTTCTGATCAATGGTGGTTGTAGGCTTGTAGGTTCCTTCGGCCACAAAAACCTTTACCTGCTGATTCAACTCCCCCTGGTTTAGACCGTTCAGGAGTTTTGCCAGCGGGATCGCGCTTTCCCATGAATGACCGTCTCCGTCCCCGGCAGCGTTCTGCTTAACAAAATAGGGGCCGTAATAGTTGGTTACCGTAACCCTGACTGTATCGGAAAGTGCCGGATTGGAGGCCGGCCGGGCGACTATATTGCAAACCCCGGATGCCACCATGGTGATGATCCCATCGGCATTCACCGTGGCAACCGACTGGTTGCCTGATGTCCACCGGATGCTTTTATCAGGTGAATTCCACGGTGCCAGGTAATGGCGCGGTGTGACAGTCCATCCGGGGAAAGCGGTGAATTCGTGATCGAGGAGTGTAAAGGATTGTACTGTAATACCGTCATTGTAATTCAAAATAAAAGGGTATTTAATAACCCGCGGTACCGTATCTCCGGGGATTTTCCATCCCAGCTGGATCAAATCGGTGTAAACTGTATCATAATGGAGGATCTCGAAAAAGTAACGTTGCCCTGCCACCAGACTCTGGACAGAGGTGTTTTGCCACCAGTCGGGCTGGCAATAGGTGATGGCACTTTTCATTTGGGCATTTTCAGGGAGGGTATCGGAGCTCAGCCAGAATTGACCAACGTTGTCACATGCGAAATAGAATGTGTAATCCCCTGTAGCCGGTGCCAGCAGGTATCCCCTGATCCTTGATGAAAAATGGTCCTTAGTCGTGGAGAAATTCGTTGTTGACAAAGAATCAAGCCGTACAACCCAGTCCGGCACAAACGCTGCATTTTTCAGATCATCAAAATCATAGGTCGCCTGATTTTCAAATATTTCCCACTGGACGCCACGGACTGTTCCAGGCCCTGCCGGCCTGACACAATTCCATGGAATGACAGAAAGATTGGAGGTACCCGGAACCACCCAGCCGATCTTCAGGTAATTTCCTATCATGGGTGTTTTTATCCATGGATTGCAACAGTTGTTCCAGTAATAACCCTGGCAGAAGGATTCAAAATAATAAGGTTTGCCTTGTACCAGGTGGACGCTGTCGGTAATAACAGGGTTTTGGGGCCATTGATAATTTCCATTGAAATCCGTGCCCCCGATTTGCCGGATGTTTATATCTGACGAATCCGTACTCAGGTTAAATGAAGCAAAGGGATCGGCAGAAAAACAGAACCTGTAGTAGCCTGATACAGGAGGGATCAGGTATCCCCTTAACCGGGACACCGAATTCATATCTTCGGAAAATTCCGTCTCCAGGGTTGGCAGGTAAACCGATTGATCAGGTGCACCGGTGGTTGACTGAACACAGTCAACTTTGGGTTTGAATATCTCCCAGATAATGTTGTGGGATATCCCCGGGGGACAATCTCCTGAAAGAGAGTCGGTCTGCAACTCCGTGGCGCCGATGTCAACCACGTTCCATTTCACACGGGATCCGCCTGCAGCATCAACCGAATCACCGGCCTGCAGAAAAGCGTTGCTTCCTGCATTTACACATGGGGAGCAACCCCACAGTCCCCAGTTGGCCGATACGCCGTCAAATCCCGGGCCTTTTCCTTCAGAAGGGCTGATACATTGGGGGTTGTGTGGAGTATTATGGTTTACAGGCACTAATCCTGTAATGCATGAGTAAGATGCGTTGAACCGACCTGAAATTGACAGATCATTTCCATAAATGATTGAATTGCCGATCTCAATCGTATCTGCCAATACCGAGGCAATCCCTTCACCGATATTGTTCATGATCGTTGAATTGATGATTCCTGTGCATCCTGTTGCGAGATAGATTCCCCCGCCGGCAAGCCCGTATCCGTTTCCTCCTTTATTGTTGACAATGATGCAGTTTCTAACGGAAGTAGGATTATAGATGCCGCCACCCGGACCCATAGTTTCATTGTTGCTGATGGCAGAGCCCGCAATAGTGCAGGTTGCCCCCTGTGAGTTGCAGATACCTCCGCCGGCAGCTCTTGCATCGTTGTAATTGATGGAACTTTGCGTGATTTCCAGATATCCGTCGTTCAGTATCCCTCCTCCTGAGGCAAGTACATAGGCGTTGCATTTATTGCCCGAAATATTGCAGCCGGTAATATGCATTACTGCATTGGGTTTATTCCGGATACCGCCGGCATCCAAATAGGACATGTTGCCGCGGATGTTACCCCCGGTAATGGTGCAGTATCCTGCATTACAAATTGCCCCGCCGCTGGCATCGTAATTGTAGGGCAGGATTGAATTGCTGTCGATGTTGCAAGCGTACATCGCCAGGCTGTCGAAATTCTGAATACCGCTAAAGAGATTGGATTTTACAGTGAAATTGCCGAGGCGGAGTTTTCCTTCGTTGTAAATTCCTCCCCGGGCAAATTTTTCAGCCGTTCCGTCCGTCAGTGTCACTCGGGCTCCGGATTTGATCATAAACCCAACGCCACTGCCCAAAAGTGTGTCACCGGCAACCAATGTCCGGCTTATGCAAATCTTTGAACCTGTGTGAATGAGCACGGCAGCAGCATCCGTTCCTTCAGTCCTGGCCTTTTCCAGAACAACACCGTCAATCATGGCGGAATCAGCATAGGCACTGCCTGAAGGGTTAATATTCAAAATGTGCCAGGCGTTGTCTGCATCAGTTGTTGTATCCCCGATGTTGCCGCTGAAAATGGTTTTGTTGGTTACAGGATCTCTTTGCGCCAGCAAGGTTTCATTTCCCAGGAAGCCGCCGTAAACTTTCACACCCGGACCAACTGTAAAGGCGTGGTTGCGGTCGGGATACAGGCTGGTTTTGTATGTTCCTTTTTCGACCCAGATCTCAGTGCCGCTCGTTGCGTCCTTCATGGCTTCATAGAGTAAACTCTGTCCCGGGTATTTGCAGCTCTCCCCATTACCGGCAAGGGCCGTTTCCCAGGTGCCGCCCGATCCGACATATTGCGCATTGCTGAAAATACAGATCCGGCTGTTGTTGAATCCGATAACATTATGAACTGAACCTGAGGAATCTGTTTCATAGGCTCCGATGTCAACTGTTGAGTATAAAATGCGTGGATTTCCATCAATATCTGTTGTTATTCCATTGGGAATCATATTGTTGTTTCCCATATTGAGACATGGTGAACACCAACGCAAATGCCAGTCGGCCTCCATTCCGTTACTACCTGTACCACGCTCCGGTGTAGGTGCAACAAATAGCGGGTTCTGGCGTATGTTGCCCTCTCCGGGTATTGCATCATCGGTACAGCTAAATTGACAGTCCATTGACGCACCGTTCCACACACTGATCCCACCTCCTGAAACAACTGAATTTTTTATCGTTCCCCAGGAGTCCATCCAGAAGACAATATTGTCATTTGTATTGTTGGCGATGGTAGAGTTGGCAATGGCTGTTCCACCGCGGATAAGGACACCACCCCCGTTCAATGATCCGTTGTTGACGATTATACAGTTGGTGATACTGCAGGAACCGTCGTTCCCGACTCCACCTCCGTAAGCCAAGGCGGAATTTTGAGAGATCCGGCAATTGTTGATAGAAGCTGTCCCCAAATAACTTACCCCGATTGCTCCTCCCTGATCTGCCAGGTTGTGGGTAAACGTGCAACCCGCAATTTCCGTGATACCGGTTGCATAAACTCCGCCACCAATCTGCACACATGTGTTGTTTGTTACCAGGCAATTGTAAATCCGGGTTTTGTATCCGGTTAATATTCCACCGCCAAAATGGTAAATGCTGGTATAAATGTATGGGGCTCCCGTGGTGTTTCCGTTGCAGATGGTCAGGCCATCGAGCCGGATGTATTCACCGGACTCATTTCCAATGGTTGTGACCACATGAAAAGTATTGTCCGAATCTGATCCGGCAACACCAATATCCCCGCTCAATACGGAAAAATGATCGTTCCAGTCCCTCTCCTCCCCCGTTAATTCATTTCCGGCGAAACCACCGTATACTGAAACTCCTTCCGGTACCTGGAACGATTTTTCCCGGTCGTTGTCGGTGGATGGCAGATATGTCCCTTCTTTAATCCAAAAATACGCCCCTGCGTTCGCCTGCCTTAATGTATCGGCCAGTCTGGAATAACCGTTTCCGGCAGGTGAATTCCCGGCAAGGGCGTTATCCCATGAAGAGCCATTCATAAGTCCGGCACCCTCCGGGGTCACATATACCACCTGCGCAAAAGCCCAATGGCTCATCATTGCCAGAATGAGACAAAAAGCTATTTTTAAGGTGGAGGGGAAAAAATGGTTTTTCATTACTGAGATTTTATAAATCGTTGGCAGAGGTGAAATTTCAAATTATCGGATTGTTTTAACTAGTTGGTTTTGATAATCTTTTTAAAACCGGAAAATTCATTCCCGGTTACCCTGACAACATAGATTCCCGATTCCCGACCAGCAAGGGTCATTTCCAGTTTCCTTCCCCTGACGATCTCCTTTTGAAGGACCAGGGATCCTGTCATATTGAAGCATTGGACCGTGACAGGGGTTTTATCCGCATCTGCTGAAAGTTCGACCGTGAATGAGCCTGTTGTGGGATTAGGGTAGAGCCGGAAGCCATTTTCTTTTGCAAAACCCGGACTATCCTCTTCATTGGTTTTGAATGTTGAGGAAATGATTGAGGGCAAGGCCGGCATCTGACACCAGGGACCGCCCGGACTGATATATCCATGCAGGTAACCACCTTCTGTGATAGAAGCGCCGGGAAGCACTTGAATATTTTCACCGGCAATCAGGGTTGCCGACCCTCCGCTATTTATCCTAAAGGTGGTTCCATTGCCGGCAACTGTGATGGTCTGTATTGCATCAAAGCAAACCGACTCACCGTTGATTACCGTATCGTTTGTTATAAATGCCTGTTCGTCAATGGAAAGAGTGGTGAAATTCCACAGTGCAGGAACATCATATATACTATCGAGAATAACATTGAATACTGCCGCCCTGTAGGTAGTGTTCCTGGTGAGCCCGGTGATCATCACCGTTGAATCCATCCCCTTATAGACACAGTACCAGCCTTCCTGGCCGCTGCCCGAACCGAAAACGGAATCTGCATTGTAGATGGTTCCGGGAACGGGTAAAGGTTCACCCTCAACGGTATCTTTGATAAAAACCACCGTTTCACAAGGTTTTACGCGGCTCCTCCAGTGAAGTCCTGCGGTTGTGGTGGTTGTATTGCTGTTCCAAACAGCAGTGACTGAACTGTCATACTTCATTTCCAGGGCCCCCATGTCAATTGTGTTGTATTTTCTCACATTTCCCGCAAGATCAAGAGAGTCGCTGCATAATGAATCAGCGCCGGCATTGATGCAGGGTGAGCAGGCAGAGAGGCGCCAGTCGGCCACCAGCGCATTGTATGAGGTGTCGTTGCCGGCAGTAGGATTCAGAAATACCGGGTTGGCATGGATGTTTCCGGTTCCGGGGAAAATTTGCTGTGTGCAGCTGTATTTCGTTGAAATAAGTGACGAGTTTGGATTGTTGACCAGCGTATCATTCCCCCAGATGATCGAATTCGAAATCAAAACAGTATCCGGTGTCAGATTCGGATCAAACTGGTATGTCTCGTATTCATCTACACCTGTAACCAGGAATTTGGAGCTGGTGTTGTTTACAATATCACAATTTCTGAATTGATATTTACCTCCTTTTCCACAGGCGATGATGCCTCCGACTTGCTTTGCTGCATCCGAATAATTATTTGCATACAAACAGTTCCGTATATCCATTTGGCTGTGATTAAAAAGCGCAGCGCCGCTGACCAGTGAAAAATTATTGACCAGCTTACAGTTTGAAAGTGTTACCTTTCCGGCCATATTCGCTATTGCCCCACCGTAATCTGCCCGATTGCCGTTAAAAATGGTATTTGTAATAACAGCCTGACCCGAACTGTTGTGAATAGCGCCACCTGAAAAATGAGCAGCAATGAAAGTAACCCAAAGATTTCCGCCAATGTAGTAAGGGGGGCGAACTCCGCCATTATTTTTTTCAAAATAAGAGCTGTCAATCCACAGATTTCCCGAATTTTGGATTCCTCCGCCGGGTCCGACAGCATCGTTATTTTTCATAATGGAACCTTTCATTCGGAGTGTTCCTGAATTTAAAATACCTCCCGGACTTCCACTCTGGTAAAATGATGGCGTCAAGGTGCCTGCTGAGTCATGAGACATGGAACAATACTGCATTTCCGTGTACCCGGAATTGACAAATGCGCCCCCTGAGGATTTTGTGCTGTCAATTCTACAGTTCTTTAAAAAAAGCGAGTCACTATTGTTTAGTGCACATCCGGAAATGTTGCGGATTGAACAATTGAGAAAAGTCGCATTTCCCCGGTTTGATGCTGATGCATCATCATTCCACCAGTTTGTCGTGAAACTTCCGGTGACAGATGAATTCTTCAGGAACAAACTGCCAAGATTTAAAATGCATCTCGTATTTTCCGGGCCGATTTCCAGGCTGTCTCCAATAAATATTCCTGAAATTCCATTGGTTACTGATCCTGAACTCTGGTTTTCGGTCAATTTGCAGGATGTGAGGAAGGCGGAACCAAGATTGAATATTACCGCGCCCGTGGTGGCAAAATTGTTGTTGAAAATAGATTTTTCGACCTGAATTTCGGCATTCACTTCATTTAATATACATCCCCCATTGCTGTTTTCAACCTCCCCGTTCGCATTTGCATCACGAAACGTAAAACCGGAAACAAATGCTTCGTCGCTTATGGATCCTGGCTTAAAACGGGAAGTGATGATGTGAAAGGAATTATCCAGACTATCGCCGGCGATGCCGATATCACCCGACAGAACTGTAGGATTCATGTTGATTTCCCGTTGCGTAAAATCCGATTCTGTTCCCCCAAAACCGCCATACAGTTTATTTCCCGCGTACAGGTGAAACGATTTCGAACGATCATTGTCTGTGCAAGGTTTATATACTCCTTTTTTAACCCAGACCCGGCAGGAATCGGGGACATCCCTGATGGCTTCATACAGCAATGTATAGCCAGTATATCGGCAACTCGGCATATTTCCCGACAGAGCGTTCATCCAGGTAGTTCCCGACCCGCCTTGTGAAACAGAATCGTTCACATAAACAATACCCGAACCATAATCAACAAGGTTTACAGGCCCGGCCTGAAGTTCATAAGCCCCCATATCGACAACCTCATTAAAAATGCGCGGCGCACCGGAAATATCCAGTGAATCACCTTCTCCAAGCCATGCATTGTCGCCCATGTTGATGCACACAGAACAGCCTGGCAAACTCCAGTCTGCATTTAGGCCGTCGTATGTATGGCCTTTACCGGCAGATGGGGCGATAAATGCCGGGTAATCGCAGATGTTGTGATTTTCATCGAGTCCTCCGTCAGGGCATAAAGTTGAACCCCACTTCACATATATATTGTCATCCTCATTATACCCCCCTTCAATACAGGAGTTTGAAGCATTAAAATGACCGCTGGTCTGTTTATAGTTCCCATAGAGGATGCAATTGTGCAATTCAAAGGTGTCTGGTATAGCTATAAAATATCCACTGTCGTTTACCTGAAATGAGGTTATTCCTTCGCCGATGTTGTTTACAATGGTGGAGTTGAAAATTCCCTGAAAACCAGAATTAATGCGAATGCCCCCGCCTGTTGTTGAATAATAATAAGAAAGGAATTGGTCTCCCCCCATTGAATTATTTGCAATGAGACAGTTCTTAACCAGAGTCGGATGAAACAGCCCGCCACCACTCCATTGGGTCTCATTGTTGCATATTTTACTTTTCTCAATATTGAGAACGCCCAGGTTGTAAGCTCCTCCGCCGCCATATTCACCTGCATTGATCCAGGTATACGGGCCGTTCGCACTGTTGAATGAGAAGGAAGATGCTGTAATATTGCAAAGACCTGTACCTGAATTATATATACCGCCACCGTAATATTTAACCGCATTTTGAGAAATATCAGAATTACTGACGGTAACATAACCTGTGTTATAAATTCCTCCGCCTGCGATTAAAGCCGTGTTATGTTCAATTGTACAATTTACAACATGAAGGTTGCCAGTACTATAAATACCTGAACCATTTCCATTGTTTAAATTATGTGCAACATTGCAGCTGTTGATTCGAACGGAGCCGGAATTAAAAATACCGGCAGCCACTGCATTCTCCTGGCCGTTACAGCCGTACTTAAAAGAAATACCATCTATAAATGAATAATTCGTCCATGGAACCTCCACGGTTTTGAGGATGACCTTTGTATTGTCGGTGCTGTCGCCCGGCACCCCGATATCCCCGCTGAAAATAGTTGGATGAAGTGAGATGTTACGCTGGAGCGTATCCGATTCGGTCCCTTCAAATCCACCGTAAAGTTTCAGATTTTCTTTAAGTTCAAAAGATTGATCACGGTCATTGGTTGAGCAGGTATAAGTTCCTTCTGCTATCCAGAACCATGTGCCCGGGGTTGCTGATTTGAGGGCCAACGCAAGCCGGGTTGACCCTGTTGAATTCGCTGTATTCCCGTCGAGCGCATTGGCCCATGATGAGCCATCCATCAGCCCGGCCCCGGCAGGAGTTACATAGGTAATCTGCGCAACGGCCAAATTACTCATCATTGCAAAGATGAAATAAACAGCAACTTTGATGGTTGCAGGAAAAAATTTGTATTTCATAAACACTTTATTATTAAAGTATTAGCTGCATTAAAGTTCAGGCAACCGTAAAACAGTTTCATATTCCTGAACAGGTATAGATTTTTCAACTAATTGGTTTTGATTATCTTTCTATAGTCCGACCATTTATCCGCTGTCACCCTGACAAAATAGATCCCCGGCTCCCGGCCGGCAATATTCATTTCCAGTCTCCTGCCGCTGATGATCTCCTTTTGCAGGATAAGAGATCCGGTCATGTTGTAGCATTGGATAGTAGCAGGAGCATTATCTGCATCTGCCGACAGTTCGACCGTGAATATACCGCCCGTCGGGTTCGGATAAACCCTGAAGCCGCTTTCAACAAACCCGGACTGTTTATCATCGTCCGATATCCTTTCTGTTTCCGAACCCGTCGCAGATTCCTTAAACATCGCGCACCACGGCCCCTGCGGCGCAATGTACCCGTGCATCGACCCTCCCGTCTTCACGGTGGTGCCGGGCAGATAGAAGATCTTCTCCCCGGCGATCATCTCGGCATTGCTGCCGGGCTGCATCACGAATGATGTTCCGCTGCCGGCCACGGTGATGACATCCAGGGCGCTGTAGCAGTTGAAATTGCCGTTGTGAACGATCCCGTTTACGCCCACGCTGTCGATCATCACCATCACGAAGCAGGTGTCACGGCGGTTGCCGTCGTTGGTGCGAACCATCACCCGGGCATTGCCTTCGGATTGTGCTACCATCATATTAGCGGCGATTCCGACGATGGCGGAATCGGAGGCTGACGCACTCCAAGTTTTATCGTCGGCCCAGGCGGGCAATACCGAAACACTGTATGAAAGCGAATCTCCGGGCGCCATGTTTGCATGATCGGGGGAAACAGTGATCTGTGACGGCCACACCCATTGGTACGCGCCGATGCTGACAGTGTCGGTTCGGGGGATACCCCGCTGGTCTGGGGTGCCGATGTAAGCAGGGTTGCCGTGGGTTTTGGCGGGGTTGGCAGGGATGTTTTTCAGTTTCATGGTTGGTGTGGTACCCCCGTTGAAGTTCACAGTGTCGAGCCAGGTGGTGAACGAAGGCAAAGTATTGATCAGAATGCTGTCTTTGCCTGCACCATACAGGTTGTCTCCCAGGATGCTGTACCTCGCCTGCCATCCGTTGTCAGGCTGGGCAGCAGAATTTGGAAGGCTGGGGTTGGTACATATTGAATTTTCGAAATAAAGATGATCCCATTCGAAGTTGGCAATTGCCCCTCCTTCAATAGTGGAATTTATTACATTTATATTGGTCCAGCCTACTCCATAAACAGATCCCTTCAAGGTGGAATTTTTAAGGTTGAGGGTAGATCCCTGCCAATTGAACAAATCTGCATTCAGATTCGAGAAATTATGATGAAAAGTGCTGTTTTCAACTGTTGTAACTGTGCCAAAATCAACGGAAGCAATGGAAGAGCCACTGGCAGCTGCCCAGGCTCGGTTATTGGTAAAAATGCAGTCTTCTATCTGGCTGGTTCCCTTCAGCCTCATACCAGCCCCGTATCCATTGGAATAAATAGGAAACTGGACCCCGCTTAGTACATTTTGCTGAATCAGGTTCCCGGTCACCTGGCAATGTTGCATGATGAGTTGGCCACCATCCAGGGAAATTCCGCCGGCCACATCGAAGGCGGAATTATTTTGGATTTTGCAATTATAGATTATTGTTTTTACCGCCTGGGCAAGGATTCCACCTCCCCTGTTGGTCAGGAAATAATACCAGTTATCATCACCATAGTGTTTGCTGTTGGCACGTCCGTCGCGGATAGTCAATCCATCCAGGGTAGCCGTACCGCGCGTGACAATAACGTGAAAACTGTTATCGATAGTCGTTGATGGATTTCCGATTTCCCCGCTTAATATCGTTTCATGCAGATTGAAATCGCGGTTGACGGTGTCGGTACCGGGGATGTTCGATGCAAAGCCTCCGATGATCCGGAGGTTATTGAAAACAAATGATTTATTTCGGTCGATGCCTTCGCCAGGTTTGTAAGTGCCTTCTGCCATAAAAATATTCAACGGCGGAGGATTAACTCCCTGGTTTATAAAATCCAGTAATTTCATCAGCGGAATGGGATTATCCCATGAATGGCCGCTGCCGGTTCCGGATGCATTTTGCTTCACAAAAAAGGGACCCGAAAGGCTGGACACGGTGACATGAACGGTATCAAACACCGTCGAATCCTGTGTTGAGGACAGGATCACCCGGCAATTTCCTGCAGATTGGGTCGTGATGACCCCTTCGGGTGTAACAGAGGCTATGGCATTGTCGCTGCTGAGCCATTTGACCTGCTGATCGGTCGCATTCCATGGAGACATCGTGTAACAGGGTGTGAATAAACAGCCGGGGTAGGCAGAGATGGAATGGTCTCTCAGGAAAATTCCGCTTACCGGCACTTCATCTTCGATTCCCAAAATATAGGGATACCCGATCACGGTTTTAGCCGTGTCGCCGGGGAAGATCCAGCCGATTTTTCCACGATCCCTGTATACGGAATCGTATTGCAGGAGTTCGAAGAAGTACTTATGCCCGGATTCGAGGTACTGTGACGCTGTGACCGGACCCCAGTCATACGTGGAAGTATCTGTTGCGATTTTTAACTGGGCATTGGTTTCCAGAGAATCTGAACTGAGCCAGAATTGCCCCCGGTCATCACAACCCATAAAAAACGTATAATTCCCGCCTACAGGTGTTACAATGTACCCCCTCATCCGCGAAGCAAAATGATCCAGTGAAGAGAGGTGTTCCGGGGTATTGATCCCGGTAAGGAACACACGTTCATCGGGCAATGCTGCCGTAGTTTTCAACGTGTCGAAGTTTACGGCCATCCGGTCTTTGAACAATTCAAGGGAAAGCTGGTTGACATTGACATCCAGCGTATCGGCCAGCGCCGGGTTGGAAGCCAGCCTGACAATGATCCGGCATGTACCCGGTGCCACTGTTGTAATCACGCCGTTCCCGTCAGGGTATGCAACAGAATAATCACTGCTGAACCATTGAAAAGCAGTGCTTGGTGCATTCCATGGTCGTACCTGTGCGACTGCTGCATAAGTTTTACCCGGCATCAGCGAAATACGTTCCCTGGTCAGCCATACCGAATCCACCTGCGCACTGACTAAGGAATTCGATAAACAGGTGAAACTGATCACGGTTGGCAGGGTGTCTCCCTGAAGTCCCCAGCCCAACTTAAAGAAATCGGTTCCAATAGAATCATGCTGAAGAACTTCGAAGAAATATTTATGCTGTGCCTGGAGGTATTGCGATGAAACATGCTGTTTCCAGTCAGGTTGTGGGGTTGGGATATTGCTTTTCAACTGCGCTCCGGTTTCGGTTGAATCGGGGCTCAGCCAGAACTGGCCGGATTCGTCACACGCAAAAAAGAAGGAGTAGTTACCGCTCACTTCAGGGTAGATATATCCCCGTGTGCGCGAGGAGTAGTGATCCAATGAATTTGGCAGGCCCTCGGTGGTCATTGTATGCAACAGTGTTTTCTGATCGGGAGGTTCAGTTCTGTTTTTCAGTTCATTGAAATCACAGGTAAATTCATTCTCAAAAATTTCCCGGACAGGTTCACTCCCAAGGTGTTTCGGGATGGGCGGCTTCAGATGCCCGTGTTTGATCGTTGTCAGGTGGTTTGTGCCCGGAAGGGTCCAGCGCAGGCCGAAATTCCAAAAGTTTCCATCATGCCCCGGATGGATCAGTTCAAAATAGTATGGACGTCCCTGTACAAGAGAAACGCTGTCTATATTGTACGTCACGAACGGATGATTTGTTAATGAGAAAGTATCAGGCCATGTTTTATTCGTGGCCGGATAACTGCGATCAGTTGTAACAATGGATCGCTTATTATATTCCATAGAATCTGAGCTTAGGTTAAATGATTCCCAGACGCAAGAAAGCATGAAAAACTTATAAAACCCGGTTTCCGGGGGAACAAGGTATCCCCTGACCCTGAAGTAATAACTGCCGGGGTTAAATTCCAGCGAATCGAGGAGGGTATAACCTATAGATAGGGCTTCTTCCACATTTGGAAGGGGATTCCATGGATTTTCCAGGGTGGCCGCCTGGGCGCAAGCAAGGTTCACGTCCATGGTAATTACATTTGAAATTGCCATATTGGTCGATTTACATGCCACATCTGAAAACAGAACACAGGTAACCAGATCGCCGTTTGCTGGTTTATACGAGTATGAAATACCGGTAGCCCCGCTGACATCATTGCCGTTCACTTTCCACTGGTACTGCGGCGCGCTTCCCCCGTTGGAGGGAGTGGCGGTAAATGTAACCATGGTTCCCTCACAGGCGGGGTTGGCCGACGGGGATATGGAAATTTCAACCAACGAATAAACTCTACAGGTATCTTCCTTGATACATCGCACCGAATAACCATAGGCAGTCAGGTACCATGAATTCAGTCCGCTGAACCCGCTGGAAAAGTTCAGGTTTGTTGCCCAGGTGCCGGTAATGTTTGCATTACCCCAGTAATGTCCCGCATTTCCACGGTTGGACAAACCAGCATTATTTTCGTCAAGGCAACCTGCTGCATTCAATTTCAGGTTTGAATTCCATGGACCATCCCAGTTTGCCCAATCACCTGCACCATCTACATTTGACCATTCTGTAACAGTTGGAATACGCCAGGATCCATTGACTTCTATTCCGCAGGGATCGTTGGCATTCGTCCAGTCAGACGTTGGCCAGACAGATATCTGATTAATCCATGAAGTATTTGGTGTCCGTATAAAACCGTCATGTTTAAATCCCTGCCTGCGACCAAACTGCCAATACCATCCTGCCGAAGCTTCGGTGGAATCATCCACCGCCAAAGCCTGTCTGCCGGCGCCTAAGTTTTGTATTATCCAGCATTTCGCCTCTTCTCCGGGAATACCTGTAACAGTTCCGTAAGTAACTGTTTTATTTACCGGCGCGACCTGACGCAGGGTGGTATGAATGACAGGGATGTTCATCCCGCAATAAAATGTGTCTGCTGTGTACCCCGTGTCCTCGAATAACATGTCGCGTGGGGCAAACCGGTTGTGGAAAACTTGTTTATTTAGAATGCCATCATTTGAGAAAATGCTGGTAATACTGCAAAGACAGAAGATCAGGATAAGGGTATTTTTTTTCATGGGTATGAGTTTCGACAATTCCCGCTTAATTACGTAACACTTAACACTTAACACTTAACACTTAATACTTTATCACTTTCACCACCCTACTCCCTTCTATCATCTGTATATGCAGGAAGTAGATGCCGGGAAGCTGGTTTTCCAAATTCATTTCATGGCGGTGAAGGGAGAATTCTTCCTTCAGAACCAATGTTCCCATTTGGTCATAACATCTTATCAGGACCGGTGAAATCCTTTGAGGGGACTCAATTTCAAGGGTGATCTTACCCGTTGTGGGATTTGGCCAGACGCTGACGAATTCATTGTCCTGATTGGATTCCTGTACCTGGCCGATTTCAGCAGATCCCTCATCCGCGAAACTGCTTTTCGTTGACTGGCACCACGGCCCCTCCGGCGCGATGTACCCGTGCATGAAACCTCCCGCCTTCACAGTGGTGCCGGGCAGATAGAAGATCTTCTCCCCTGCGATCATCTCACTGTTGCTTCCGGGCTGCATCACGAACGATGTTCCGTTGCCCGCCACGGTGATGACATCCAGGGCGCTGTAACAGTTGGAATTGCCGTTGTGAACGATCCCGTTTACGCCGACGCTGTCGGTCATCACCATCACGAAACAGGTATCCCTGCGGTTGCCGTCGTTGGTGCGAACCATCACCCGGGCATTTCCTTCGGATTGTGCTACCATCGTATTAGCGGCGATTCCGACGATGGTGGAATCGGAGGCTGATGCACTCCATGTTTTATCGTCGGCCCAAACAGGCAATACAGCAACGGAGAAAGGCAGCGAGTCGCCGGGTGCGATGGAGGCCTGCTGCGGGTTGATGGTTATCTGTGATGGCCATGTCCATTGGTATGCGCCGATGCTGACGGTGTCGGTGCGGGTGTAGCCGCGTTGGTCGGGTGTGCCAAGGTGAAGTGGATTGCCGTTGGCTTTTGCAGGGTTACCTGGTATGTTTTTCAGCCGCATGGTCGGGGTGGTACCCCCGTTGTAAGCCAGCGTGTCGAGCCAGAAAGTGTAATCAGGTATTGTATTGGAGAGGATATTTGAAATGTCTTGGCCAACCAGTTCATGACCAATAATGCTGTATTTCACCTGGAGACTGCCATTGGAACCACCGGTCCAGCCCTGCAGCTCAGCCAGAGTCACACCGGTCCAGACTGTATTGTCAAGGGCAAGGTAAACCGTTTCCTCACTTCGGTAATAACCGCCAATGATCGTCGAATTCGTTAAATTCCCGGTAGCATGCACTCCGTAAAGCATCAACCTGCCTTTCAAGGTTGAATTGTTCATGTTCAGGGTGGCAAAGCCCCGGGTGCATACATCTGAGAATGGACTGGAGTTATTGAAGATAGTTGAATTTTCGACATTTGCCACGCAACTTCCAGAAATCATCATTGCACTGCTCATGCCCATGGGGGTATTGTTGTAAAATATTCTGCAATCATTGAGTCGCAGGGTCTGGCCTGAAAAACTGATCCCGGCGCCAAATCCGTTTACATAAATGATGATCATCCCCGAATCTGTCGGTATATTTTGCTGTATCCTGTTGCTGTCGACCATACAGTGCTCCATCGTCAGGTTGTACAGAAGGTAGTCGTTGTTATAATTACAGATGATCCCACCCGCCGAATTGAATGCTGAGTTGTTGGTCACCCTGCAGTTGATCAGAACCAGGTTGGTTGCCAAACCACTGTTTAACCCCGGAGATTCCATATAGATTCCCCCTCCCTGGTTATCCGGAGCCCCGATGCTACACTCCCCGCATACGGGATCCGGACCGTACATTCTGCTGTTTGCCCGCCCGTCACGGATGGTTATCCCTTCTATCGTCACATGGCCCCTGGTTGTTACCACATGGTAGCTGTTGTCCATCGTCTCTCCCGGGATGCCGATCTCGCCGCTGAAGATCGTTTCATGAAGCAGATAGTCGTGGTTCGCTGTGTCGGTTCCACTGAGGGTCGGATCAAATCCTCCCATGACATTCAGGTTGTTCAGCAGAAATGTGTTGTTGCGATTTAAGGTAGTGGTTGGTTTATAGACTCCGCCAGCAATAAAAACATCGGTTTGCTGCGTCAGGCTGCCCTGTTTAAGGATGTCGAGCATTGCGGTGAGGCTTATGGCGTTGTCCCAGGAGTGACCATCACCGTTTGGGGCGGCATCCTGCTTTACGAAATAGGGCCCGGGATAATCGGTAACCGTAAGGACAAGCGTGTCAGATTTCGTTGTATCCTGAATAGATCTGACCACGATCTGGCATTCACCCGGACTTGTAGTGGAAATTGTTCCGGTTGCACTCACGACTGCCACAGCCGTGTTGCTGCAAATCCATTGTACTCCTTTATCATCAGAATTCCAGGGGGATACAACATACCCGGGTGTCAATGAGAAATTGGGATATGCGATCAGATGGTTTTCGGCAAAACGGATGTTGGTGACCATGGTGCTGTCATAAATGCTTGTCATATATGACGAGGAAATGACAACTGGTAATAAATCTCCGGGAAATTTCCATCCGAGTTTCAGTATATTCCTGTAAACAGAGTCGTGATGCAGGATCTCGAAATAATAGCGTTCATCCGCCACCAGATAATGCAGCGACAGACTTTGATTCCAGTCAGGCTGAAGTGATGTAATGTTGATCATGAGCTCTGCACTGGCAGATGATGTGTCGGGGCTCAGAAAGAATTGTGCCTGATCGTCCGCTGCAAAACAGAAGGTATAGTTTCCGCTGACAGGCGGGATCAGGTATCCGCGAATTCTGGATGAGAAAAAATCCAGCGAGGTTTTGAAGTCCTTAACATTCAGCGTATCGAGCAGGTATGATTGGGAAGGCAACATATCTGTACCGCGCAGCATCAAGAAATCAGCTGCCGGCTGATCATGAAAAATATCCCAGGATACCAATTCCCTTCGGGGTTTGGGTGGTGCAGGCCTGAGGTTGTTTGCCAAGATGTTCTGATACATGTTTTCCCCTGGCAGCATCCATTGAAGGCGTAACTGACTTCCCCTCCAGATGCCCCCGAAAATTTCAAAATAAAATGGTTTATTGGTTTCAAGGTAGACACTGTCAAAGTATACCTGTGGACAACAGAACCACTGATAAAGCCATGCTAATTTTTTATGGTACTCAGTAGAATCCTGACTCAGGTAAAATGAGGCGGGACCATATGTGTCGAACTGGAATTTGTAATAGCCAGACATGGGCGGGACAAGGTATCCTCTAACCCTGGCATAGCGATAATCGTTGAAAGGTGATTGCAGCGAATCCATGGCGATGATGTCAGTAGCATCACTTGTAGGGGCCAGTTCAAGATTTGGTTGCGGGTTTTGGAACAATTCCATGTTGGCATGCTGTGAGCAGGCAGGTTTAAACAAGACAATTGTTATTGTGACTAAAACCGCCATTAATGCTGTTTTTCGTTTATTCATTCTATTTTTTTTTGATGCGTGATAAGCGGTTATTGCTGCTTCACCACCTTCACCACCTCACTCCTCCTCCCCTGCACCACCTGAAGCAGGTACAACCCCGGCTGCTTATCCTCCAGTGATATTTCGCAGGTATTTATGCAGGATAACTCCTTTGAATAAACCACTTCGCCAAGCAGGTTATACAATTTTAACTGAACGGGAATTAAATGATCGGATGATTGCAGCGTCAGATGAAGGATGCCGTTGGTGGGGTTGGGATGAACCTGTAGAAGCCAGCCGTTGTTTTCACCTTCTTTACCATCAGGTTCTGTCTTCATCTCATCCACAATTGCATGAACTGCCGGGCCATACTGCATCAGCGTAAAGCAGTATTCGTCGGTTGTGGTGATGTACCCGTGCAGGTAACCGGAAGAATCGACCTGTGAGGTGGGCAGGAACACAATATTCTGCCCGGCAATCATGGTCGCATACCCGCCTGACTGCACTTTGAACCCGATGGTTCCCCCACCAATGGTAATGGTCTGCGAAGCATCGTAGCAATTGGTTTCACCGGCGCCAATATATTCATCCGGAACCGATATAATGGCTGGAACCTGGGGATAAATCGTAAAGGATTGCTCCGGGGCAAACGGACCACCCGCGAATGAGTTGTCGATGGCCTGAACGGACCAGTAGTAGGTACCCGGTTGTAAATTATGGAGCCACCAGCCGGAGTTTTGATAAACGTTGCCCATGCTGACAACTTTTCGCCAACCAGTGGAGTCAGACATGGATGACATGATGTTGTTCCCTCCAGGGGTCGTGCCGATACGAAGATTATAGGTGAGCCCCATCAGAGGGGTTTCGAGGTCAGTTGATCTTTGCCACGAGAAAGTGACGGTATCATTGAAAATGGCGGTTAACAAACCGGATGGGGAAGATGGAAGGTTGTTGGGAGGATTGCAAACATCATTTCTGAACAACCGATTCTCCCCTAAAATATCCAAATCACCATCTTTATCAATATCTCCACTAAAAATCGCACTTTCTGTCAGGCCTGAATGTGATAATCCATACGAAGATGGCATTAAAACAAAACCAGTATCGGTATTTTGAAATAAAAAAGTCTTAAACACTATGTCATGAAGTCCATCGTTGTTAAAATCAGTGATTACAGGGTTAAGCTGAGAACCTTCATTAAAAGGTAATGGAACCGTTAGCGTGTGTGTAAGGATAAAACTACCTGAAACATTTGAATATATCTCGATTACTTTTGAAAGGGATGTGATGCCTCCAGTATAAACGGTATGACTAAACAGGATATCCATTTTACCATCTGCATCCTCATCCAACCATCTGACATCGGTTTCCCGGTTCTGAATCAGCTCGGGCATCTGCAACTCATGAAACACACCTCCGGAATTTACAAGGATTGACGTTGAATAAAATGGCGAACCTTCGACCCATCTACCTGTGAACAAGATATCAACATCACCATCATTTTCATAATCAGCAATATCAATTGAAGGGCTATTACATATAACTATGCTAAATGAAACTGTTCCTGCCGGTCTGGCAAAAAACAAGTCATTTTCAAACTCCACAAGATACAGCAAGGAACAGTATCCGGTACAATTTTGCCCCTGAACTATTTTAATACCCTCCGGCTTCCCGTCATTGTCAAAATCAGCCCAAGTCAAGACACCATTAAGCATTTCATTTTCATAACTATATAGCTGACCATTCTGAAATCGCATTAGTTTTGACGGACTCATGCAGGAAGGCCAATCAGTACAACCCGGTTCATTTGTAAAAACAAAAAGTTGATTATCGTTAAGCAAATCGACTACAGATACTTCGGAATTAAGTGAAGGTAATGAATCATTTCTGGTGAAAGAAAGAGCGTCATTATGTGTAATACCTCCCTGTCTGATTACATCATAGTCTCCAAGGTTATCCATATCAGCCAAAAGCCGGGCATCCGGCAGCGAGAGTTCCTGATTATTTATTGTAATTCGTTGAAATGAAGTATTGTATCTAATCATTACATTGATACTATCCGATTTCCAGCTGGATGCACCTTGCATTAATCTGCAGTAGTAGATGCCAGTATCTGCAGCTGAAGTAAATGCAATTATCAGAATACTATCTGTCTCACCTGTAAGAGTCTGTCCATTTTTCATCCATTGAAAATCAAGGTTCGTCAACGGATTTGTCAGAACTCCTGCCTTCAAAACAGTTGAATCACCAGAACATTCGTTGGAATGAACGGGTTGATAAATTGTATCTATATTCAATGTATTGAATGTGAATATGTAAGCGTTCTCTGGATAGCTAAGTGACCACACACTGTGGGTTGTACCTGCAATAACCAAATCATCGTTTCCTTGCATTATATCAGCAATGGAAAATCGACAAGAGCTACCTGGCTGAACATCAGTTTCTTTTAGAAAATAAGTTCCTAAAATGCGATTACCCGTTGAATCAAAAATGGCAAGGTATCCATGAGGCCCTGAATAGAAATTGTCCGTGAATTTCATATACGCATAATTTGAAGCCAGTCGCCATTGAGGACAATCTGACCAGTAGGTGATACATCCATTTGCAGTGGCAATTCCAGCGATGTATGTTGAGTCACCACCGGATGTTGAGGAGATACATGTGCTGAATTCACTGCCGGTGTCGCCATAATACGTGCCCCATTGCCGGGTACCGTCAGATGAAAACTTTGCCATGAAACCATCTGTGCTTTGACAACGGGTATCATAAGGTTTCGGATAATACGGGCCAACGATGCAAGTGTCAATCAATGCCCAGGCATTTGGGTCATCACAATGCCATTGTCCACCCACTAAAATCAGTGAGAACCCATACGCCATCTGGGGATTTAGAGATTCCTGAAATGTCCCGGATGTTGCAATTCCTGTGCGGCTGTTGGTTTCACCACAAATCACAAAACCGCCATTATCATCTACCGCTATCTTCTTAATAATATCAAAATACTTCCCTCCATAATAAGTTCCAAAAATCAACTGACCTGCGGAATTCAATTTGCCAATGAAACCGTCTCCAGATCTTGCTCCACCAATAAGTTCATAGTTATAATCCCAACCCGTAAAGCTTGGAAAAGTACCGTTATAAGCAGGCAAATGTGCATTGGCTGTGCTGATATCCGTTGAATCGGTCGTAAGACCGACGAAGTATATATTCCCGGCAGAGTCGCAATCCACATCTTTAATGGTGGTTCCAAGACTGCCAAATTTTATTTTCCATAATAAATTTCCCTCAGAATTGAATTTACGAACAGAATCACCGACTGTTATTATATTTCCGGCTTGATCACAGGTCACTGCTGTTTGTGTATATGGGTAATTTACAAACGATTGCATGAACCCTGTGCTGTCAAATTTCATGAATCCCAAATCGCCTGTGATAATCAATTCCCCTGACGATCCAATATCCAAGTCATTGGCAATCATTCCATTCAAATAGGTTGCCCATTTCAATTGGCCGGTATCCGAATATTGAGCAATGAATCCATCATCAGGGAACAATAAACTATCCTGATACGCACCGGTCGTTGCAATATTATTATAGCTACTGGTACTTCCACAGATATAGTTATTACCTAAACTATCTGTAACTCCTGCTTTACATATATCGGCATTTTCTCCTCCAAAAAAGGCAGCCCAATAAAGATTCACAGCAGGATCGATCACCATCTTCTGGTTTTGTTGTGGGATTCCTGTGAATTTGATTACATTACCTGTCAACTGGTATTTGATGCCTGTTATTCTACTCCGCACTTCCTCATCATTTTCGGAATAACATAAAGGGATGCTTTCCGTCATGGTACCAAAGCGGGTTGTTATTTCGAGATTCCCGTCTGGTGTAAGTCCAATACGTTCTGCACCGGTATAACTTAGGGCAATCAAAGCCGGGTCTGCCCCGGGTTGAAGTATGAAATCATATTTGAATCCACCAGTTGCACTGTCTGTATAAAAAAGCATGTCGATGCCCGGATATACATCAGTGTATCTTACCTGCCTGTATATATTAACTTCTGCAGCCAGACTGCCTCGTAGGTTAAACCATCGCTCCCTGACGGAATCTTTAAACAAAGGTGAGATGGCTGTAAACTGGTTGCTTCCCTCAAGTCTGACATTCACTCTGTGATAATGGTACATCAAGTTTTTCAAGGCTTCTTCCTTTCCCGGCCAGCTGATACTGGTATCACCCTCACTGGTAATGGTCATAACCTTATAAAGGATTGTGGCCGGATCAACCCATTTTGGTTTCACCTGATACACTTCATAGCTGAACCCGTTCTGGCTCACTTGCACCTTCATGCCGCCGAAATCTTTGGTGAAGAGCACAGAGGGGTTGGGTTTGCCCGACTGGTCGCGGAACTGGCCTTTGTTTTCGGTGAAGCCTCTGCCCGGTCTGCCTGTGGTGGTTCCGGTTGCAGGATACATGCCCGGGCTGAGGAAACCCATGCTGAGTAACAGGATCAATCGTATTGGATTTCTCATTCGCAATGTATTTGGAAAACAATGTTATCCAAATCCTACGACATGACAATGCGAATGACGGGTTATTGTATGGACACCACGTTTTTATGTATGGACAGACTCATTCGTTATTATGTTGTATCTGAACCCTGAAGGTATGATTACAGTGACCTTCGTCCCCGCGGGTTCATTGTCTTCTGTAAAAAGGTCTGATACTTCATGGTAGATCTTCTGTTCATTATATTTATCAAAGAAGTCATAATAATAATTGAGGATCATCATCCCTCTTCCGGTGGAGGTCTGATTCAGCTTCCTCGCCTGTTTACGCCCTATGCCATTGTCTTCAACTTCAATGTGCAGCCGGTTGTCATATTCCCCAATGGTGATGATCAGTTCGCCCACACCCTCCTTTTTATTCAGGAGCCCGTGCTTCAATGCATTCTCGGCATAGGTTTGAATTACCATCTTGGGAACCTCCTGTTCCAGGTTGACCGGTTGAATGAGGTGAATCCTGAACTGAAATGAATCACCAAACCGCAGCTTTTCGATATCAAGATAATTCTGAACAAATACCAGTTCTTCGGCAAGGGTGCGTGTTACTTTATCACCTGAAATCAGTACCTGCCTGATCAGGTTCGAAAGTTTCACAAAAAAACCATATGCTTTTTCCTTCTCCTCCTTCAGGATCACCGAGGCGATGGAATTCATGGCGTTGAAGGTGAAGTGGGGATCGATCTGGTTGCGGATGGAGATCAGCTGCAATTCCGCGATCTTTTTTTCGGATTCGAGTTTTTCCTGCAGGGTGTGCTTTCTCCGGCTCATTACCATGAAACCCATCCAGAAGAAAAAACCGGCAAGCATCACCAGGAAAATGGCCAAAACCCACCATATTTGCCAGAAAGCCGGATGGATTATTATGCTAAAGCTTGCCGGCGACGCCGACCATGCCCCGGCATCGTTGCATGCAATCACCCTGAAGGTGTAGCTGCCCGGTGCAAGATTGGTATATACGGCAAACCTTTCCGACGTGGGTTGCGACCAGTCGTTATCCTGACCTTCCAGGCGATACCGGAACTGCAGGAAACTGTTGCCGCGAAATACCGGTGAGGTGAAATCAAACCGGATGTTGTACTCATCATGCCTCAGGTCCAGGCAACCTTTTGAAACGGAGGATTTTACCAAAGCAACCAGTTTCATTTTGTCATCCATCAGGCTTATCTTCTCAATATATACCTGTGGCCCGGCCAAAGGTCGTGGCAGATTCTTCGGGTCAATCCGCTGCAGGTTGTCTGTCGTGGCAACCCACAACATTCCGTGGCTGTCGAGGCAAACAGCATTCTGCTGACACTCATTGCCGGAGAAACCGTTGTCGGAGTTAAAATACCGGATAATGGCAGTATCCTTCCGGTAAAACGTGTTCAGGTCCAAAAAGCCAATACCATGCAGGCCTCCGATGAACAATTTTGAAGAATCGATCATGCAAAGGCTTACTACCATATCCTTGAACCATGGATTGGTGACTTTGCGGAATTTCACAAGGTCAAACATCCACAAACCATCGCTGTTCCCGATCCAAACATTTCCACGTGTATCCCCGACCATGGCATTGGCTCCCTGCGCATAAGGCAACTCTTTGGTGGGGAGATGGGTCACTTTTTCACCTTCAAGAAAAGAAAGACCTTTAAAACCGCCCAGGAGCAACCTCCCGGTTTTATCCATCACCATGGAAACGACCTTATTGCCTTTGTTTCCGGGTGAAATCTTCATCAGGGCATAGTCAGTTACCGTTCCTTTTTGTTTCAGCACGCCAAGATTTGTTCCATAAAAAAACGTATTTTGCTGCCTGTCTTCATAAAATGACAGGGAGGCTGCAACCGGCAATCCCGGAATGTTTTCAAGCTTTTCCCCGTTCCATTTGATCATGCAATAGGGATTGATGCTGATCAGCAGGTTGCCCTTGCTGTCGTTCCCGCAGTGGGGATAAATATGCCATTGCACGCTGGGACCGTAACAGGCAGGTACAGGAATAGCTGTAAAACGGCCGCCTTCCAGTTTTTGAATGCCGTCATCCCAGCCTCCCGTAATGATGCAGTGATTTTTATCCTCACCCACAATCTGCGTGTTTTGATATAATCCATCACGTTCATTGAAGTGGGTGAAAGCAGATGGTGCCATTTTGACCAGGCCCAGGGATGAGCCAAGCCAGAGATTTTGCTCCCTGTCAAGCAGAAGGGGAATGATGGAGGTAAAGGGCAATTTATATTCAGTTATTGTTCCTTTGATGCAGCACTTAAGAACAGGTGCAGAGGGTGATGAATAAAAAAGGGTGTCGGCATTCCTTACAAGGAGCCGGCTATCCATGTTCTCCGGTTTCATGCCAAAATCAGCCACAGGTATCACGACTGTGTCATGAAGGCCAAACAGACGTGCCGGTTGCCGTAAAAGCCCATGGAAATTTTTCCAATACCGGGTTGGATTTTTATACAGATTTTCCAATAAAACCATATCCGGGCTTAAAAAATAGACACGGTCGTCATTACCTGTCAAGAGGGTTCCGAATGAATCACTTCTGAGAATGACGATTTTTTTGGCGGAAACACACGCAAGTTTCCCCTGGTTTGTCTTGAAATAAAAATTGCCGTCATGCTTCGAATAAGTGAGGTTGTTCGATACCTTGTCCGACATCTCTTTTATCTTGTCAAAAAGGGCATTTTGTACGATCTTAATCCCTTGATGGTCCACCTGGAAAACCTTTTTCACCGAATTGACAAAAAATGCCTTGCCATCCTGGATCCAGGAACCTTCAAAGCCGCCGTCGACAGGGTAACTCACCACGGATGCCGTGTGGGGTTGGTAGGTATACAGCAAACAACCTTTTGCTGTCAGGAACCAAACCGTACTGTCATCCAGGTTTTCAATTTTGTACACCCATGCGCCTGAAACTCCATTGGTATCGCATACTGTCGTAAAGGAATGCCCGTCGAAGCGGCTGATGCCGCTCTTGGTGCCGACCCAGATAAATCCTTTCTTATCCTGGTGGACGGCCGTTACCTCCGACTGAACAAGGCCGTCGGCGACCGTATACAGTTTGAAGCCGGCATGCTGGGCAAACGAAATCCGCAGGCTCAACAGGATCAGGCATAGTACCAGGGCATATTTCAATTTCATCATATCATATCAGTCGTGGGATGCAGTTGTTTTTTTGCACCATGGATCTGCATGGCGCCGGATACTCATCACTCCAGCTTCCGGATAAACCCTGCGGAGACATCCAGCTGGGTATTGGCCCCGTCTTTCCGTAGTTCACAGATCCGCTTTTTCCGGTCGACGCGGTAAAGGAATGACCGGTTGATCATGGCAGAGCGCGATATGCGGGAAAAATGCCCTGTGGGTAAGAGTTCAAACAGAGTTCCTATATTCACGGTAACCACCTCCGACTGCAGGGCTGAAAAATGGATCACGGTGTAGTTGCCATCAGCAGTGGCAAACAGGATATCCATCGGATCGATCAGCAGGAACCCGGCACGGGTGTTCAGCCTGATGCGGTCGTCATGATGAAGATGGTGCAGCAGGTGGTCGACTTTTTGATAAAAATCGGCAGCGGAACGTATCACCGTGTAGCGTCTCAGGGTATCGGAAAGGGCAAACGGGTCGACAGGTTTGAGCAGGTAATCAAAAGCAGCCACTTTGAATGCCCTGATCGCATATTCATCATAGGCAGTCACAAATACGATGGTAGTTTGAAGATTGAGGCTGCGAAGTTCAGCAACAAGATCGAACCCGGTTTTCCGCGGCATTTGTATGTCGAGGAATACCAGGTCCGGTCGATGCTTTACAATCTGTTCCAATCCTGAATCAGCATCATTGGCCATGGCCACGATGGCAATTCCGGGATGTTTTTGAAGCAGGATCGACAATACATCGCGTGCCTGGTCCTCGTCGTCTATCAGAATGGTCCTGATTTTATCAGTTGGCGTCATTCGCGGTAATTTTATAGTTGAAGCCCGTCGGGATAATCACGGTTACCTTTGTGCCTGCGGGTTTTTTGTGCTCGGTAAAAAGATCGGTCACCTCATGTATGATCTTGTGTTCATTATAGCGGTCGAAAAAATCGTAATAAAAATTCAGGATCATCATGCCCCTGCCGGTGGAACTTTGTTTCAGCTGCCTTGCTTTTTCCCGGCCGATCCCATTGTCTTCAATCTCGATATGCAGCCTGTTATCATGCTCACCAATGGTGATCAAAAGTTCACCCATCCCCTCCTTTTTGTTCAGCAGTCCGTGCTTCAGGGCGTTCTCGGCATATGTCTGAATTACCATTTTAGGCACCTCCTGTTCGAGGTTGACCGGTTGGATGATGTCAATTCTGAATTTAAATGAATCACGAAACCTCAGTTTTTCGATGTCAAGGTAATTCTGAACAAACACAAGCTCTTCAGCCAGGGTCCTCGTAACTTTATCGCCTGAAGTAAGTACCTGCCTGATCAGGGTGGAAAGCTTCACGAAAAAGCTGTATGCTTTTTCCTTCTCCTCCTTCAGGATCACAGAGGCGATGGAATTCATGGCATTAAAAGTAAAATGGGGATCGATCTGATTCCGGATGGCGATCAATTGTAACTCTGCAATCTTCTTTTCAGATTCGAGTTTTTCCTGCATCAATCGCTTACGGTGCCCCATCACCAGGGTTCCCATCCAGAAAAAGAACCCCGCCATCAGGATCACAAACAGGGTTATTACCCACCATGTTTGCCAAAGTGCAGGACGGATAATAATGGTAAAACTGGCAGGCGAGGCTGACCAGTTCCCGGCATCGTTGCAGGCGATTACCCGAAAATTATATTTTCCCGGTGCAAGGTTGGTATATACAGCATACCTTTCTGTAGTCGGTTGCGACCAGTTTGCGTCCTGCCCTTCCAACCGGTATCTGAACCTGACAAAGGAAGATCCGCGAAATACCGGAGCTGTATAATCAAACCGCAGGTTCGTCTCGTCATGGGTGAGTTGCAGTGTGCCGGCAGCAACAGCAGTAATGACCAGCGGTTCCGGCTGCATGGTTTCATCCAGCAAACTTATCTTTTCAATATAAACTTTTGGACCCGCCAGGGGTGATGGAAGATTCTCCGGTTCGATCCGCTGCAGATTATCAGTTGTCGCCACCCACAATATTCCGCGACTGTCGTAACAAACCGCATTCTGCTGGCATTCATTGCCTGTGAACCCATTGTCGGCATTGAAATACCGGATGATCGCACTATCTGTTTTATAAAATGTGTCCAGGTCGAGGAAACCGATACCATGGAGCCCTCCAATGAATAATTTTGTTGAATCGATCCGGCATAAACTCACAACCATGTCGTTAAACCAAAGATTGGGAATTTTCCGAAACCGCTTCATGTCAAACAGCCAGAGTCCCCGGGAATTCCCGATCCAGATGTTTCCCCGGTGATCCTTTACCATGGCATTGGCGCCCTGGGAATAGGGAAACTCCCGGGTTGGAAGTGCCGTAAAATTTTCCCCTTCCATAAAGGAGAGCCCCTTGAATCCTCCCATGAGCAATCTGCCGGCATTATCCATGACCAATGAAACAGCCCTGTTTGTATTATCACCGGGAAATTTTTTCAGCAAGGTATAACCTGAAGGCGACGCCTTGTGTACCAGCAAACCCTGATCTGTGCCGCTGTAGCATAATTGCCTTAAGGTATCTTCGTAAAAACTGAAGGATGCCATAATAGGCAATGCCGGGTCATGGCGTATCCTCTTTCCATCCCAGTTGATTATGCAATAGGGTGTTATACTGATCTGCAGATCACCAGACCTGTCCTTCATACATCCCGGATATATCTGCCAGGCTACAGATTTACCCTGAAAAGCAGGCATCGGAATATTTGTAACAGCGCCATCCTCCACTTTCTGAACTCCTTTGTCATAACCGCCCACGATTATTTTCTGATACTTATCCTCTGCCACAAACTGAAGGTTCTTATGTAAACCATCCGCTTCATTGAAATTTGTAAAACTGAATGAATGCAATCTGGCAAGCCCCGTTGCAAGTCCAAGCCACAGGTTGTGTTCATTGTCAATCAGCATGGCATTTATATAAGCAAAGGGATACCTGTATTCTGTAACCTTGCCCTGAATGTATGTTTGAATCACTGACTTATTCGGTGAGGCAAGATATACAGTATCTTTATTCAGAACCAGCATATAGTTTTCAAGAAGGTCGGTGTTTCTTCCGAAATCAGCGACAGGTGATACAAGGGTGTCACTAATACAGTATAACCTGGTTGGTTCAAGGGCTTGCGCGGGTATTTTCATCATCAAATTCAGCAACTCCATTTGCGGACTGAAAAAGTAGATACGATCGTCCAGACCTGTCCATAACTTGCCAAATGAACCCGGATGGATGTATCTGATCCTGTTGTTCCTCAGGCAACCTAATGAACCCTGTTTTGTTCTGAAATAGAAGTTCCCGTCAATTTTCGAATAGGTAAGATCAACCCAGCCATTTTCAGGCATAACCGCTTTGATCCCATCGAAGAGGTTGGTTTTCACATGCTTCAGTCCCTGATAATCCACCTGGTACAATTCAAGTGCATCAGTAACAAAGAAACCGGCCCCGTCCTTCGTCCAATACCCTGTTGATCCGTCATTAAGAGGGTAGCTTCTGATTGAAACTGTTGTTTTTTCGTAAGTATAAACCAAACATCCGCGGGTGGTGAAAAACCAGACAGTACTGTCATTCAGATCACAGATGTACTTCACCCAGGCTTCTGAAACGCCTGCAGAATCGCGGATTGTATGAAAAGTATGCCCGTCAAACCGGCTGATGCCATTTTTGGTTCCGATCCAGAGAAAACCCTTTTTATCCTGGTGGAGTGCAGTCACCTCCGACTGCACCAGGCCATCACTTACCGTATATAGCTGGTATCCGGCCCGCTGGGCAAAAGAACACCGGAGTATAGCCATGATGAAAACCAACAAGAATAAGGTTCTCATTTTCATGGAATACTCTCTGAATTGAATTTTATCTGGAGACAGGCAGTTGTGCCGCCAATAATATTGTCCTCCATTATTACAGGAATATTATTTAGGGTGTATGATTGGTTTTCCGGGTTTCCCCGCATCGGGATTCCTGGCAAATGTATGACAATTACCGTAATGTAGGGTAACAATTCCAAATTGATATTATTGAACACCCGGGTCCTTAAATTTTGTGTTTTTTATTGATAAACATTTCACAATAATGTGTTATATTTGAATGTCAATAAACACATCATAAACCGGACTAACAACACATTTATCATTTGTATTTACTTACATGGTAATACAATACATGATTTTACAACATCTTTTTGAACAATCTTTTATTCAGGTTCAACCACAAAAATCTCAGAGATGGATAAATTATTGATTACCAGTATTATGCTGGCCGTAATGGGATCATTGCAATCCCAGCCGCTTACCGGGGTTAAAAACATCCCGGCTGATTACGCAACCATTCAATTGGCTATCAGTGCCCTGAACACACAGGGCGTTGGTACAAATGGTGTTATTTTCAACATTGATGCGAATCATGTTGAAACATTGGCGAACAGCACTGCAGGAGTTATCACGGCCAGCGGAACTGCAACCGATTCCATTGTATTCCGCAAAAATCCAACCACCACCGGAAATAACCCGAAGGTCATATCCTTTCTTATAGCAACTTCCTCAGCGACAGATGGGATCATAAAAATTGCAGGAGGTGACTACATCTCATTTGATGGGATCACCCTGGAGGAAAACCCATCCAACACAGCGGCAACAAAACTGACCGAATGGGGATTTGCCCTGGTGAAAAAGCAAAACACGACCCCATTCGATGGCTGTCAGCATGTCAGAATTAGAAACTGCACGATCACCCTGAATAAAACGAATGTCAATTCTGTTGGCATCTATAGCGGAAATCACATCGCAACATCGGTTTCGCAACTTGGCATTCAGGCAAAAACCGACGCATGCAACAACAGCATGTTCGAGAATAACACCATATCAAATGTATATACAGGGGTGAGCCTGAACGGTTTTAATGCTTCAGCCCCTTATTCCTTGTACGACCACAACAACCGGGTTGGTTGGTCAGGAAAAAACAGGATATACAATTTTGGCGGTTCATCCTCAGGAGTTTATGGAGTGTATGCCAATTACCAGGATTCAATCAAAGTGATAAACGATTCCATTGCAGGAGGGGCCGGCACGACCAGCATCGTTGCAGGAATTTTCCTGCAGACGGCTTCAGGCGCAAGTGCGGAGATCGCCGGGAACTATATTTCTGTAACCAGGAGCACCGCCAATGGGAACAATCTTTATGGCATCTGGAATCAATTCGGGGGAATTCCTTCCCAGAATTGTATTAAAATTCATGATAACATCATTAAAAACTGCAATCAACCCGTTACAACAACAGGTAACATTTACGGCATATTAAATAACGGAGGTGCAGATACCGTCAGGATATTTAATAATGAGGTGGCTGGCGCGAGCTATTCAGGTACTGCATCCCATTTTGGAATCAGATCGGATGCCTCCGGCGGAACGCAGTTCATCAATAACAACCTCATTCACAACCTTACCAACTCAATCACAGGGGGAATGACGCTCATCTATACGTCTTCATTTGTAACATCCAACTGCTTTGACAATGACCTTCATGACTGTTCCGGCAATGGTGGAACGGTATATGGGATGTATGTAACTACCACCCCAACCTGGAACGTCTATGGAAACAGCCTGAACAACCTTGTCAGCAACAATGGAAGCACCGCAGCGTGCGTCGTCAATGGGATTTTTAACCAGGGAGCTGCAACCGCCAACATATACAACAACATGGTTGCCGGTTTGAATGCAAATGCGGCAACAAACAATCCCTCAGTTTTTGGAATATACATAGCAGGTGGCACCACCAGCAACATATATTACAATACTGTTTACCTCAATGCATCCAGCACCGGAACCACCTTCGGCACTGCAGCGCTCTACACTTCCACCACCCCTTCCATCGTATTGCGTAACAACATCCTGGTCAATATTTCTTCACATGGCACAACAGGTTACACCGTAGCCTACAGAAGATCCGGAACAGCCCTTGCGAACTATTCATCTGCCAGTAATAACAACTGTTTCTATGCAGGAGTTCCGGGGCCGAACAACTTTATCTTTTACAATGGAACTTCAGGAGATCAGACCATTAACGACTTCAAATCCAGGGTTTCACCGCGGGATGCCCTCTCCTTTTCAGAAAACCCTCCTTTTATCCAGGTTGCCACTCCGCCTTATGATGTCCGTCTTTCCCCTTCGATACCTACTCTATGCGAGAGTGGAGCTGCAACCATCACAACACCAGCTGTTACCGGTGATTTTGATGATCAGCCGAGATACCCGAATGCGGGATATCCTGCAAGTCCTTTCCCTTATACTGCTTCTGCCCCTGACGTCGGGGCTGATGAATTTGGCGGTATTCCCAACGACGTGAATCCACCTGTGATCAGCTACTTTCCGCTGGAAAACACTTCTTCGTTTGGTCCGAGGACACTTGTTGCCAGCATTACCGACCTGCAATCAGGCATACCATCCTCACTTCCGGGATTACCTGTTTTATATTGGAAAATCAACAATGCAGCAACCTGGAGCAGTGCAGTCGGCTCGCTGACTGGAATTGATCAATACACATTTACTTTCGGCAGCGGGGTGGTCCTTGCTGATGTTGTCTATTATTTTGTTTGTGCGCAGGATGGGTTTCTGATTCCCAACGTGGCGGTGAACCCTGTCGGGGGTGCTGACGGACTATCTTCAAATCCTCCTGCCTGTTCAAATCCTCCTTCCCCAACCCATGGTTACCGGATTGTTGGCACACTTCCGGCCGGCAACTACCTGATCGGCGGCACCGGTTCAACACCTGCTCCCGGATGCACCTATGTTGATATCACGGAAGCCTTTGCTGATGTGAACAACGTCATCAGGAGGATTGATGTTAACAGCGGAGGAAGCGGCTATACGTATGCCTCCGTATCGGTTGAGGGTGGTGGTGGTTTGGGCGCAACAGCTTATGCCAACCTCTCAGGGGACATGGTTGAATCGGTTATGTTAACTTATAGCGGTGATTACTACCTCTTTCCACCTGATGTTATCATCACCGGTGATGGTTCCGGAGCACAAGCTACAGCCATCCTGGGGGCAGGAAAGGAAGTTACCGGTGCTGTAAATTTAATCCTTGACGGTACCTACCTGCCTTCGGAAGAGGAGGTTTATCCCATCCGGTTGAATTCGGTTGTTGGCACTGGTCCGCTGAATGCCATTACCTTAAAACCGGGACCAGGAACGGCCCATGTTATCAGCGCACCCACAAATTCAAGCGTTATGAAACTCAACGGTGTTGACTACTTTACGCTGGATGGCTCCAACAATGGTTCCTCATCCAAAGATCTTACCCTTTCATACCTTGCCTCCGGAATAAATACCGCCGTGTTATGGATTGCAAGTGCCACAGAAATTAACGGGGCAACCCACAACACCATAAAAAACTGCGTGATCCGTGGATCTGGTCCAACAACTTATACCTATGCAGGAATTTTTTCAGGTGGTCCCGTTTCAATTGAAAATAACTTCTATGCACTTTCACCAAATTCATACAATACAATCGAAAACAATTCTATCTGCTGGGCAAGAAACGGAATTGTCTGCCTGGGCCAATCAACTGCCACATTTGAAGAGGGCTTAAGGATCATCAACAACCAGTTGGGCAACGAGTCTGCCGGTGAAGGATTTACCAACCAGGGAATTGTAATTGAAAACCAAACGGCAGGGTTCATCACAGGAAATCACATCAGGAATATCGTTTACAACAATCAATTTCACTGGGTTACCGGAATACATGTGTTAAACTCGAAAAGCATGAATATTTCTGCCAACACGATTCATGGCCTCCGGCAGGCCATGCCAGGTGCCTCATATTGGGTTGACGGGATTTATCAGAGTTCTCCGGCATATAACACTGCAGGCAATCCTTCGGAGAATGTCTATGCCAATAACGTAATCTATGACCTCACATCGAATGGTGAAAGCTCATATTATAATGTTATTGGAATTCACAATGTTAACGGGTTTGGAGACAAGTATTACTTCAACTCTGTTTATCTCTCTGGCCAACTCAACCAGTCGGGCTCCTCCAATGGCAGCATGTCGGCTTGCTTTTCAAACGGCCAGGGGGTCAATGCTGCAAATACATCAAACATTGATCTCAGGAATAACATTTTTTACATGAACAGCAACAATCCTTCAGGAGTAAATCACCATTATGCACATTATACAACATTGAATACGTACTCCGGCAGCACGCTGGATTATAACCTCCTTCATTTTCTGGTTTCAGGAACCGCAATTGGTCACACCGGATTTTTCAGCAGCACCAACCAAAACGACATCGGCCAGTGGCAGGCAGCTACTTTACAGGACTTAGCTTCACTGGCGGTTGATCCGTTGTTTACATCCTCAACGAACCTGGCCCCACAGTCCGGCTCACCGGTTTTGGCAGCAGGCACGCCGGTACCAGGCATTACCACTGATTTTAATGGTTTGCTCAGGGATATCACTCACCCTTCACTGGGTGCATTTGAAACAGTTTATCAGGCTGTTAAAACCTGGAACGGCTCTGTTTCCACCGACTGGACAGATGGTGCAAACTGGATCCCTTCCGGCATTCCGGCTGCAACAGATAACCTGATCTTCCCTTCGGCAACTTTATACAGTTGTTCCGGGGGAACCGCCGGACTTGTATGCAGCAGCATCCTCATCAACACTGGGGCAACCCTGACATTTATAATTGGTTCTGACATCACTGTTCATGGAAATCTTACCATTCAGCCCGGGGGGACACTCTCAAATAATGGCATCCTTACCCTGAAAGGAGATCTTGTTAACCAGAATTGATTTCTTCATACATTTGAAGCGAATTAATGAATGAACTCCATGGCAAATAAAATGGTTCTGGTGCTTCTCTGTCTCATTCCACTGACCTTCAGGGGACAGGGCAATTTACCGGTATTTCCGGGAAGCGTTAAGTCGGCTAGTCAGGTCGAAAATGGTATTATGGTAAAGACAGAGAATGCTTTTGTCCGGATTATCGCATTCTCTCCTACTGTGATCCGAATCCGGATAACCCGCAAAGAGCCTGTGACCGACTATTCCTTTGCTGTCGTCAGGACACCGGAATCCATATTGAAAATTACATCTGATCACGCTGATTCCATAATGTTATCCAGTGATTCCCTGCAAATAGTCATTTACAGGAAACCTTTCCGGGTAGCCTTTAAAAAACCGGATGGAGCATTAATATCTGAAGAACAGCCCGGATTCCCAGTGTCATGGCTCGGAACAGAGGTGACTTGCTACAGGAAACTCTTCCCCGATGAAAAATTCCTTGGACTGGGCGAAAAGACGGGGAACCTGGATAAAAGGGGAGGCTCCTATGAAAACTGGAATTCAGATGTTCCTGCCTACGCCATCAACCACGATCCGCTGTACCAGAGCATTCCATTCTTCATCGGCATTCATGACAAGGTAACGTATGGCATTTTTCTGGATAACTCATATCGTACGAAGTTTAATTTCGGGGGATCAACGGATGAGCATTTCACCAGTTTTTCTGCCGCAGATGGTGAGATGAACTACTATTTCTTTGGATCATCCAGCGTGGCCGGAATCATCCGCGATTACACCTGGCTCACCGGCCGGATGTCGCTCCCACCCTACTGGAGCCTTGGCTACCAGCAATGCCGGTGGAGTTATTTTCCTGAATCGCAGGTGATGGGTATTGCACAACAATTTCGCGACAAGCAGATTCCATGCGACGTACTCTACCTCGATATCGATTACATGGATTCTTATAAAATCTTCACCTGGAATAAGGAACGGTTTCCTCAGCCTAAAGTGATGATTGATAAATTAAAAGGGATGGGTTACCATGTGGTAACCATCGTGGATCCCGGCATCAAAATTGAGAAAGGTTATTTTGCTTATGATGAGGGTGTTGCAAATAATTATTTTGCAAAATACCCCGATGGGAGCAACTATACAGGCAGCGTTTGGCCCGGCAGATGTCACTTCCCTGATTTTACAAAAGAGCCGGTGAGGAAATGGTGGGGAGCTTCTTTCAGTACCCTTGCTGATCCGGGCGTTGAAGGATTCTGGAACGACATGAACGAGCCCAGCGCCTGGGGCCAGAACATCCCGAATATCGTTCAATTCGATTTCGAGGGGCGGAAAGGATCCATCACCGAAGCTCACAATATTTATGGTTTGGAGATGTGCCGGGCAACCTTTGAGGGCACAAAAGCCCTTCTTAAAGGCAACCGCCCGCTGATACTTACCCGTGCAGGCTATGCAGGAATTCAGCGATACTCAGCCGTCTGGACCGGCGACAACGACGCCACCGACGATCATATGCTCTTGTCGGCCAGGATGATAACCGGGCTCGGACTTTCCGGTGTTTCGTTTACTGGTTCCGATGTGGGTGGTTTCATGGGCAATCCCACCGAACAGCTTTTTACACGCTGGATGTCGCTGGGGGTTTATGCACCATTTTTCAGAAGTCACTCCGCCTGGGATACAAAGAGCAAGGAGCCCTGGTCGTTCGGACTTAACGTGGAACGCACCGTGAAGGAGATGATCGCACAACGTTACCGGCTGCTTCCCTACATTTATTCCGCCATGTACGAATCCACCGTCAGTGGATTGCCTGTTGCCCGCGCCCTGGCGATCAACTACACGTTCGATGAGAAGGTCTTTTGGTGGAAATACCAGAATGAGTATCTTTTCGGGGACAACCTGCTTATTGCGCCTGTTTCTGCCAATCAGCTGGCAGCAAAGGTCTATCTTCCTGCAGGCGGCTGGTACCGCCTCTCCGGCGGGGAGTTTTATAAGGGGAATTCCGAGGTCACAGTGGATGCCCCGCTCAACGACCTTCCCGTATTTGTGAAGGCATCCGGGATACTGCCGATGCAATCCGATATTCAATTTACAGCACAAAAACCATCGCCCATACTGGATTTGCATATTTACAACGGCGACAAACCCAATTCATTCGTCTATTATGAGGATGACGGGTTAACATACCAGTTTGAGAAGGGCGAATATTTCCGCAGGACAATCACATTTGACCCGGGAAGCAGAACGATTCGTTTTTCGAAGGCTGAAGGGCGTTTTTCGTCAAAATTCACCACGATCCGGCTAATCCTCCATTCATTTGATGATGTGATGACTGTTCGTGCTGCCGGTAAGGACTATTCGCTTAAACTTAAATCTGTTAATGAGCGGAGTATAGAAATCCCTGAGGGCAATGGTGATGTGCTCATTATGACTTACTAAGAGATAAGATTCGAATTACCACAATAGGCACTTCTCTAACAACAATTCTTTCCCTGCTTAATCACCAATCCGCGAAAAAGTGATAGGTTTGTTGATAAGTTTCATGATCATTAATTTCGCGATGATTCAGATCACCAATCAAAATTTATGAAAAACATAATTTACACCGGCCTTCTGTTCTCTCTTCTTTTTACCGGGTGCTCCAACGACCAGTTTATCACCGACAAAACCTATCGCACCAAAGTTGAAACTCAATTTGCAAAGCAGAAGGAGCTGGCAAAAAATCGTTCTCAGCAACTCTTTCAGGTATTCGATCAGGATATGTCGACCCGCGAAGAAGGGGCCCTGAAATTCCTCTATGCATACAGCTCCCTGAGCGACCTGGCAGATTATGACGGAGATTTCTTCCTCCGTAACATAAGGTCTTCTTTTGCAGCAAGAGATTCGTTCCCCTGGGGCAAAATCATTCCGGAAGTGATATTCCGCCATTTTGTACTTCCGGTGCGCGTAAACAATGAAAACCTCGACTCTTCCCGCTGGGTGTTTTTTAACGAGTTGAAAGACCGGGTTAAAACGCTTCCCATGAAAGAGGCCGTGCTCGAGGTGAACCACTGGTGCCATGAAAAGGTAACCTATCGCGGTTCCGACAGCCGTACATCCTCTCCCCTTGCCTCTGTGAAAACTGCCTATGGCCGGTGCGGGGAGGAGTCAACATTTACCGTAGCTGCGTTAAGGTCCGTCGGGATCCCTGCCAGGCAATGTTATACCCCAAGATGGGCGCACAGCGACGACAACCATGCCTGGGTTGAGGTTTGGGTGGACGGGAAGTGGCACTTTATCGGCGCATGTGAGCCCGATGCCGGTCTCGACCTCGCCTGGTTCACAAAACCTGCAAAACGTGCAATGCTTGTCAACACAACTGTTTTCGGAGATTACGAGGGCCCCGAAGATGTTCTTCAGAAGGACCCGCTTTTCACAAAGATCAATGTACTCGAAAACTATGCTCAGACTAAAAAGGTATTTGCAAGGATAACGGATGTCAACAACACGGTGATCGACAGTGCAACAGTCGAATTTCAGCTCTATAACTACGCTGAGTTTTACCCGCTCTTCAAAACGGTGACAGGAAAAGATGGCCTTTGCTCCTTTAAAACCGGCCTTGGTGATCTGCTGGTTTGGGCTGCAAAAAACGGAAAATACGGGTATCAGAAGCTGGATGTGAGGAAGTACGATACAGTAACCGTTCAACTTGACCATGAACCCGGCCGGTCCTATGTTGACGAAATTGATCTGATCCCTCCTGCAGAACTTGATCTGACAGTTACCGTGAGCGATTCTGCAAAAAAGCGAAACAACGACCGCCTTGCGTTTGAAGACAGGCTTAGAAGCAGTTATGAAGCGACTTTTATCGATTCCGCAAAGAGCGTTCGATTTGCACAACTGGTTAACCTGAACCCCGATACGCTCTGGATGTTTTTCCGGAAAAGCAGGGGGAACTGGCGTGAACTGACCGCATTCATTACCCAGGCCGCTCCGGATAAGCGGAAACTCATCTTTCCATTGTTAGAGAACATCTCCGAAAAAGACCTCCGTGACATTGATACATCTGCTTTAAGCGACAACCTGAACTTTTCTGAGAAATACCCATCCAATGCTGTCAACAGGGCTGACTTCTACAAATATGTTTTATCACCGAGAGTGGATAACGAGTTTTTGAAACCTTACAAACAGTTTTTCCAGGCTAATATCGGGAAGGAGCTCATTGATGCCTCAAAAAAAGATCCGATGCAGATTGCAGCATGGATAAGAACCAACATCGTTCTCAACAACGGGGCCAGTTACAGCCGTGCCCCGCTCACCCCTGCAGGAGTTTACGAGCTCAAGGTTGCTGATGGACATTCTGCCGATATATTCTTTGTTGCGGTTTGCCGCAGCTTCGGGATTCCTGCCAGGCTCGACCCGGCAACCAGGGTTCCGCAATACCAGTTGCAGGGAGAATGGAGGGATGTGTTTTTGTTTGAGAAGAAACAAAATGCAGGGAACAAGGGATTGGTCATTCTTCAGAGTGCTCCCACCAATAATAAAAAGCCTGAATACACCATACATTATACACTGGAGGAATACCAGCAAGGATTTTTCAGGACCCTCGACTACGAAGGGAGTCCCCTGGTACAGGACTATCCCTGCTCACTGGAGATACCCCTCGGCCCCTGCCTGATGGTTACAGGAACCCGGCTTAGCGATGGCACGGTATTGTCAAAACTCTCGATATTTGAAGTGGGCTCAGGATCAGCAACAACACAATCCATCGAAATGCGGCAGAACCAGCTGCCACCGCAGGAATATGGAGTGCTGAACACGGCTGTTTTCGGCCGGAAGATCGGCCCGGGAATGATCATCGCCTGGATTGATCCGGGGAAAGAGCCCACGAGGCACCTCCTGGCAGATCTCCGGCAAAAGAAACCTGAATTCGGAAATTGGAAAGGCACCATCACGCTGGTCATCAGTTCAGCGGAGCAGCTTCAATCTTTTGTGAAGTCGGAACAGGCTTCTCTTCCGAAAAATATCAGCTGTGCATTACAGTCTGACTTCCCGGTAAAACTTTCAGAACTCAAACTAAAACCCGGAGGGGCAAAAAATCTGCCTGTTGTACTTTTGGTCAATTCCAAAGGGGTAATCCGGTACCTCTCTGAAGGCTACCGTATTGGCATCGGGGATGATCTGCTCACCCTGATCAAATGAAACTGCTTCAAAACATTGGCACTCTTTGACCCCATCCCCCTGCCCCCTTCCCCATAGAAGGGAAGGGGAAGTTGTTCTAATCAAATTTATCCCTTTTAATCTACCATCAATGTATATTAGCATACCGCTCCCCTCCCTTTTTGGGGCGGGGCCGGGGGTGGGGTATTGTGCAAAGGAAAAGGATATTTGGTTATCTATTGGTTATAAACAATCCTGATGGTTTTTGTCAGAACATTGTCAGACGTTTTAAAAACCATTATGGCTGTGTAGACCCCGGGCCTTAGATTTTCCGAAGTCACTTCCAGCACACAATCTCCTTCCTGTTCCACATTTGACTCTATGGTTTTAACAGTTTCACCAAACATGTTCCGTATTCCCAGGCTTACCTTGCCTTTTGATGGCAGGCAACATGTTACCTGTGTCCGGGTTGTGAAAGGATTGGGACTGGAGGTCATGGCTATTTTATCCATAACAGCGATTGTGGCGTTTATTTCAGCAGGGATGGGAACCTGTGAAGAAGCTACCGCCACAAGACTATATTCGCTTTTATCGCTTTTTTCTTCAATAATAAGTGGAAGATGCAAGGTTTGAGCGAAAAGCAGCCGCATCGAAAACACGAAGAGCAGGCACAGCATCAAAGTAATTTTTTTCATGGACGTAAGTTTTTAATTTTCAGGACTAAAGGTAGTCCCATGATCGGTATTTTACAATGGGCAAAATCCATAAAAACATACTGCGGTTAACCAGAAATAAAAATGATGCTTAAAGTAAATTTAATTTCTAACGCCCTAACAGACCGTAACATAACGGCATGGGGATGGCGGATGAAAACTAAATCTGTAAAATCATTAAATAAGCCGTACCTTGTCGGAATATTGCAAACGCAACGTTTTGCAATTAACAACCCCCCATCATGAAAAAAGACACACTGGAATACAGGATGATGCAGGAACGGCAACGTTTAAAAATTCCTGATTCAAAATTACTGACCGGATCACTTGCAGGGAAATATCCTGTAATCCTGGATGGAGGGAAAACGACCATATTTATCTCGGACAAAAGTAAAGAAGCCGAGACAAGGAAAAACTACGAAATGCGCATGGGGAACCGGTTTATGGTCTTTGCAAAAAAACCTAAAACATAAATTCTGCGCTGTCGGGAAGTTTCATTGAAATGTGCAAATCTGTAAAAATTTGCAATCAATGATCTACTTGACCTTTACCTTTGCCTTTACAGCAGCCGCGAACTCCTTCGAGGGTTTAAATGCAGGCACGAAATGAGCCGGAATTTTTACGCTGGTGCCTTTTGTGATGTTCCTGCCAGTCTTTGCTGCCCGTTTTTTCAGCAGGAATGTGCCAAATCCACGAAGGTAAATATTTTCACCTTTCACCATCGACTGTTTGATTGTTTCCATAATGGCTTCAACGGTAACAGTGACAGAGGGTTTTTCTATGCCTGTCTGGGCAATGACTTGTTCAATAATTTCAGCTTTGGTCATAATTGCAAAGATTAATTGGTTTAAACAGGTGGAAAGGAAATTTTAGGAACTGCAAATATGAAAAAAAACTTCGAGCTATTTGAAAATAAAAAATAAAATAAGTTTTTTTTCAGAAAATCAGTGTTCTGTCTGATATATCATGTACCACAACATAGCGACTTTATAGGAAGAAAACAGCTACAAATACTGTCATTTAGTTACCGGAACCTCATCATCGGAATCTATCCAGCCCACAAATAGCTTATATCCCAATGACATCACGATTGCCCCGGTAAAGAGCCCGATAAACCCGGATAATACGAAACCACCGATCACACCGATGAAAATCACCAGCATGGGGACTGGCGCACCCTTCCCAAGTAAGATGGGCTTGAGAATATTGTCGGACAAGCCTGCCACAAATATTAATACAGCCCAGATGATCGCTGTCATGAGTTCCCGCTCTGCAAACAAATAAATTATTACCGGAAGGGTAATAAAAATCAATGGCATCTGCAGAACAGCGAGAACAAAGGCAAGCAGCGTCCATATTCCTGCATAAGGGACTCCAGCCAGCAAGAAAATGATTCCGTTCAGAAGTGCAAGGATGAAGGCGACACCAATAACCCCTTTTACAACACTGGCGACTGTTTTTACCGTCATATCGGCAAATTCATCACCCTTTTCGCCTGCCAGCTTCCTGAAAAACTTGCGTATCTCTTCACCAGTGCCACCAATTGCGAGAAGTACTGTTGCAATGAAAAGCGCCACCATAATCTGAATTAAGCCACCCAAAGCACTTAATATCCCCTTCCCTACCGTACTGCCAACCTGTAATAGCTGGTCCTGGTACTTGACAACAATCTTTCCAAGGTCGTTAGAGGCATCCAGCCAGAAATCATATAGCTTTCCTCCGACAACAGGCCATTCTTTAACTTGTTCAGACGGAGGAGGAATTGCCAGGGTTCCGCTGTCATAACTCATTTTGAGGACTTTCACTTCATCGAATAGAGAACCGATCAGCAACCAGGTGGGAAGAATAATGATAGCCAGGGCCATCACAATGATGATGGCCGAGGCCAGTTTTGGTTTTCCTCCCATTTTGTCAGACATACTTTTGTGAAGCGGGTAGAGAGCCAGTGCCAGCACCACACTCCATAATATGATGCTGACAAACGGGTACATGATCATCAGGCACCAGCCAACAATCAGAATAAGGATAAACATCCTGATTGTGATGTCGTAAACTGAGGTATGCGATGGATTGCTCATTTGCAGGTTGATTGGAAGAGTGACTTATGTTTCATTGATTAACGGTCAAAGCTAAATAAATATTGATTCCCGGGCAATACCTGTAACCATTATTTATAAATGAATACACGCCTTGCGCAAATAGTATTCCTTACTACTTAACGCAGCGGACGGAACAGCCGATGGTTTTGAGCGTCATAGTCACAATAATACCGCCGCTGTGAAAGTCTAGAAACGAGGCGGAGGTAGCACTTGACATCCCGTTACTGCTCCAATAGTAGCCGTATGAGCCACGGGACATGAGTGAACCACCAGAGAACAGGCCCCCGGCCGCATGGAGTTTTAAATCGGAATTATAGGGACCTGACCAGTTGGTCCAGCCACCGCCTACCTTTACATTGGTCCATTCGGTTACTGTCGGAACACGCCAGCCGTTGCCAAGTTCGATCATGCATGGGTCATTGACCGATATCCAGTCTGAAGTCTCCGTGATGCTGCTGATCCAGGTCGTATTTGGAGTTCGGGTTGTTCCGTCATGTTTATAACCCTGTTTAAGGTTAAATTGCCAGTGCCAACCAGCTGAAGGCTCAGTTGCATCGTTCACGGCTGTGGCCTGGTGGTCGGCGCCGAGGTTTGACGTAATCCAGCATTTTGCAGGCTCACCCGGGATTCCGGTAACCGTGCCATATGTTGTTGTTTTATTAACAGGTGCAGCGCCGTTCGCAACCGCATGGTTGATGCCCAGGGTAAAACCGCAGGCGAATTCAGGGGTGGGTATCATTGACTTCCAGGACATCCCATTGTAAACATTCAACATTTTTTCATCGGTGTTGTAAATAACCAACCCTTCGGCAGGGGTTCCAATTGTATTTCGTTGCAGGGTGGTCATCCTTGGAGGGAGGAATCCTTTCGTGACTGATGAGACATCAATCAATGCAGAACTGTTTGGAGAAGCAGTGCCTACCCCCATATTCCCATCATAGGTAAACCTCACGCGTTCAACGCCGCTGTTAATGACAGCTATCGTACCGACGTCAGGACTCGAAAAGCCGGTATTTTCATATCCATCTCCGAAAACATAACTCGCCTGCGTTGGTGATCCCCATTCGGCTCCTATCTTTCCGGTGACCTGTAATTTTAATACAGGGTTATAATTGCCGATTCCGACATTTCCAGGGGTGAAGGCAATATTGTTTCCATAATTCAGCCACTGGCTGCTGGTCATCACCCAATTAGGTGCTGCCGGGATCCCCTTGTTTGTATAGTATTGATTATTGTCTGTTACATATATCAGCAATCCGGTTGCGGGGTTGCTGATTGCATCCCTCTGTACCGCAGTCATCCTGGGTACAAGCATCCCTTTTGTAGTTGATTTGATATCCAGCATAGCGGAATTATCCGGTGTACTGTTGTCAGAATTTATCGCTACCTGGGCAAGGGCATTCGTTGCGGTAATAAACAATACCGACAGATATATTACGAATTTTTTCATGGCAGTGAACTAACTGTTAATAATATAACAAGTTGAATTGCAATTAAATACCCTGCAATAGTACGAATAATTGTTTAAATTTTCTTTTTTCTTAAAACAATTTGAAATTTTCCGGACTAACTCCGGGCATAATTCCATCAAGACATATAATTGTATTGTGGCCAATCTGACACTCAATAATTGAGAGCCTGGTGTAGGGCAAACACCTACAGCAAAATCAGACAATGCCCTACAGGAAATCCGGAAATACACAATGTAATTAACCATATAATCAGATTACCTTTGAAGAGTATTATAACAAGGCATTACAGCATTGAAATTCATGCCGTTTGGCAATGAAACCAGAGGCTGCCCTCCTTAACAAGAGAGGATATTATTCCGTCATCATAATCATATACAGCAGTTACACGCAAGTTTTTTTTCACCTTCTCTGAAAAGCACTCTAAATCCAAGACCATGAATATAAAATTAACATTGCGGAAACTCTTTTCTTTTGCCATGTTGTTGTCCATGATCGCACTGGTTGTAATTTCCTGCAGAAAAAAGGATGAGAACGATACGCCGGACCCGCCGGGACCTGTCCATCCGCCTGCCGTGCCGGTTGTTTTCACAAACAGGCCGTTGCACATGATGTCTGATGATGAAATTGCCAAAAATATTGAATTTCCGGGCCACATCATCAACAGGATGGGGAATGGCCTGATCTCAGATGCAGACCCGGACATAGACAATCCGTTCAAAGATATTAAAGATATCCTGACAGGCATCTCGGATTACAAGACCTCAAAAACGAACTATAACAATGTCAGCAAAGCCTTAACACAGATCAACAGCCAGATCTCCGTATTGCAAAACGGCATTGACTCCTTAACCACCGCTCTTCAATTAGAACCCGGTAAGTTAGAAAATTACATGGCTTCTGAGGCCATCAGTGGCTGGATTACAAATATCCAGGAGTCTTATTCAGATACCTCTTCTACCGAATCGCTGATGTTCTTTGCTGCAGAAGGAAGGAAATGGCAGGCGGGCCAGTTACCGCTGAATGTGATCAGGAATGATTCCTCCTTAGCGCAACTTTTTCCAACGGGGAACTACCCCACAGGCGGTGGAGGTCCGACGGATGCCAGGAATAACATTGCCCAGCTGCACTCTTTGCTTATACCTACTCCGGGTATCGGGGCCGGCAACGCACTGGACACATACACCAGTGAGATCATCACCCTGACCAGTCCGTTGAAGATTTCCGATTCCGCAACCATGATGACAGTATACCGGCTGCTGGAGAACTATTTCCTGCAGGTGGTAAATTACCAGTTCCAGGCTGTTGCATGTTACACAAATGCTGCCAAAATATATGATACCGCCACAGGAGACTATTACGCCAACCTCTATTACACCGGGAAATTCAGGACGGATATCACTGAGGAAATCACTAGTTTTCTGGGTAATGTTGACCGCATGGTGATCAACCTGAGCGACTACCGGGATTCGACCCGGTTCAAAAATGACATGCAGTATGCCAGCCTGGGACTTGCACCGGATCTTGTCAATATTAACGTGCTGGCACGGGCACAATTCATCTCCTGCCTGCTGTACGATGCGCTTGGGATGCCTTACCCGGTGGTTTCCGGCCACATGATAACGCCGGGAAAGTATGACACCACAGGTAACCTGAATGCGCCATCAGTGAAAATTACCATTGGCGGTGTTACGATGGATACCGTCCCAACTCAAATGGGAAGCGTGGTCCCCTACACCTGCTGGTCAGGAAAACCTGCTGTCTGCGAACCAGATACAACGTGGAACATATACAGGTTCGGGACCCTCGGAAAATCTTACAGTTTCTTACCCACAACCACGCAGACCGTCACGGTGATTACAAACGGGAATCAATCGCCATGGGTGAATTATGGCACAATATCCGGAACCGTCACCCCATTATATTATAACCCCCAAAATCCGAACCAGCATTCCACCTCATCAAGTTCCACCAATACATTTGAATTTGCCTATGTCTCGGCCAACTGGCAATGGGGATACCTTCAGCTTACCAACTCTCCTATTGCCGGCTGGTTTAAAACCACCGACAACCTGCCATTCAGCGGGTGGTTTGACCTGACATCCTACAATAGCAACATTGACCGGAGTTCGGTAAAAGTGCCATCCGCTTCCACCAGCAGCAACTCGGGGGAATTAACCGCGCAAAAAACCGGGGTGATCACCTGGACAAATTTATACAATACACCGGGGGTGATGAATTGCGGAGGAACCACTGGTACAACCAGCAACTATTACGTGATCATCGACGGGAATCTGACTACTGTAAAAACGGGAGCAAATGTTCCCCATACAGGAGGATCGCTTCAGGCATGGGCGTGGTATAAGGTAAACTACACTATGAAAGGTACTGGCGGAAATGACCTGACGGTGAACATCGGCACCTTTCGCAGCGAGCAGCAGTGGCCGGAACCCGGTTATTACATTTATACCATAGGCTCTGATGTTATCAGGACCAACTGGCATGACCAGGCGGGAAGCACAACCTGGAACAGCGGGTTTGGGAAGATGACCTCGTTGAAGACGAATACACAATACCAGCCGGGGATCCAGTATTATTACCAGACGGCCAATCTCGCCACTGCCGCAACCGCCGGCATTACATTGTATTCAGGCTATCAGTTTGTATACATGGGAACATATTAGGAGAAGGGTATTCTACCATAATCTGCGAACGATGGTGACCTGTCAGTTTTTACCTAAGAGCATGAAAAACGGAACTCCCTATTTATTAATCATTTAAAAACTTTAATTTATGAAAAAGATTGCCATTCTTGTAGTTGTATGTTTTTTGGGTTTAACAACGATACAGTTATCCTGTAAACGCGATGATTCTCCCAGCACCCCAAATTATGGGAATAAAACGAAAGAGCTGATTAACATTGTGGAAAGTAATCCTACCATAAAATCACTGTTAATCAAGTCTATAGCTCAGGCAAAAACCGTCAATCCGGATAAAAAAACAAATCCTGCTCAATCCCTGGCTGAATACTATCAATTTGTTACATGGGCAGAGACCTGTATGCCCTGGAGCATCCTTCCAACTACGCCGTATTCAACATTATATGATAAAATAGATCAGAGTTTAAACTATTTCTATTTCATCAATGACCAACCGCTTACGGAACTGGAGGGACAAGGATTGTACAATAACTCCCTTCAATACATCAAGCCCTACAGCGACTGGCTGGTAAGTTTCAATAAAGCCTGGGGTCTTTATCTGGATACACCGAATTCCTGGAATGATGCCTATTATCAATTGGCCAGGACGGATGATAAATTTGGTTTATCGGCCGGTTGGTATGAAGATCCTTCCAATTGGAAATCGTTTAACCAGTTTTTCTCAAGATATCTTGTTTCACCGGATAAACGTCCTGTAACTTCCCCTGCAGACAGTTCTGTTATTACATCCCCGGCGGATGCAATACCTCAGGGTGTATGGCAGATAGATGGTAACTCAAACATAGTTCTGAAAAAAGGGGTGTCGATCAAATCAGGCACATTAACCTCCATCGTGAAACTAATCGGAGATGACAGTCAGTATAAAAATGATTTTGCAAGCGGGATCATGACCCACACATTTCTCGATGTGCAGGACTATCATCGTTTCCATTTTCCGGTAAGCGGGATTATCAGGGAAATCAGAAATATTGCGGAACAGGACGCCGTTGGCGGGATTATTACCTGGGATTCGGCAATCCAACGATACATGTTTGATCCCACAGTTCCCGGCTGGCAATCGATTGAAACAAGAGGCTGTATTATTATTGATACCGAAGATTTCGGTTTGGTGGCCATACTTCCCATTGGCATGTCGCAGATATGCTCGATAAAATTTGAGGATAATCTTCACACAGGTACCATCGTAAAGAAGGGTGATATGATGGGATGCTTCCTTTTTGGAGGTTCAGATATTGTAATGATATTTCAGCAGAAAGCCGGATTTGTCCTGGAACCTGCTGGTGGGGGCAGCGGCCAATCGTATCAGCATATACTTATGGGTGAAAAATACGGTATCATGACCGGTTCAAAATAACCAACCTCACATTCATATCCCATTCATGAAATCAAAGCAGTCAGATGCAGGGACCGGCAACTATTTTATCCGGTAAGAATCACTATTTTTATTACAACTTTGCCAACCTGCTGTCATGACACTGTATGACAGGAATTTCAGGAACCTAAGATCTTTTCCTGTAATTAAGGATTGCCCAGGTATTAAAGAAAACAGCCATGCCACTTACAGTAAGGAGTTGCTTTTTTATATCGGCAAATCCGCTGCCTTTAAGCACGACCATGCGCATGACTTCAATAAAGGAGGTTACGGGATTGAAACGAGCAACCCACTGTGCCCATGGGGGCATACTTTCAATGGCAGTGAAAAGACCACTCATGAGAAGAAAGATCATGATGAAGAAAAAAGAGAGC
>CAIYJU010000107.1 GCA_903926565.1 uncultured Bacteroidales bacterium | reverse complement strand
TTATTCGTTATTCGTTATTCGTTATTCGTTATTCATTATTCTTCAGCGGTATATTAAAAATCTCATGTTCAATATCCATAGAGTCAAAGATAGAGATAATCCGTTCCCTGTTTGTGTCGGTGATGAAAACCTGCCCGAAACTGTTTTCACTCACCATTTTGATCAATTGCGAAACTCTAAGGTCATCTAACTTATCAAAAACATCATCCAGTAATAAGATAGGTTTAAATCCCTTTACCTGTCGGGTGTAATCAAACTGGGCCAGTTTGACAGCAACCACAAATGATTTCTGCTGTCCCTGCGACCCGAATTTCTTGACAGGATAGCCGTCGAGCATCAATTCAAGGTCATCTTTGTGAACACCCATGGTCGTATGTTGGGCAGCCCGATCCCTGGCAATCGCTGCTTTAAACACGTCACCGTAGGAATTTTCAGCATTTTGAGAGACATACCGGATATCTACAGTTTCAGAACCGTTGCTCAGAAAACGGAAATACCGCTGAAACAAAGGGATGAATTGTTCCAGGAACAGCGTTCTTTTGGTATAAACAAGTTCCCCGAGCCGGATCAGCTGATCATCCCATGGCTCAAGCATTACCGCATCAAAGTAATGTTGTTCACCGAAAGATTTCAGCAGTGCATTACGTTGTACAAGAGCTTTGTTATATTGGATGAGATCATCCAGGTAAAACTTATCAAACTGGGAGATCACACTGTCGATATATTTTCTGCGCAATTCGCTTCCTTCGTTGATCAGGTCGCGATCGTACGGAGAAATCATCACAAGAGGGAAATTTCCGATATGATCGGCAAGCCGTTCATACTCCTTTTTATTGATCAGGAAACGTTTACGCTGATTTTTCTTCTGTATGCACTGTACAAGGTCATGCGTATCGTCACCACGGTGATAATTCCCGTGGATCGCAAAAAACTCTTCACCATGCCTGATATTCTGTAAATCCAGACTCGTAAAGTAACTTTTGCAGAATGACAGGTAATGAATTGCATCGAGTAAATTCGTTTTCCCGACTCCGTTATTCCCGATGAAGCAGTTGATTTTCGCTGAGAAAGAAAATTCTGCCTGGGTATAATTTTTAAAACCGGTGAGGATGAGCCTCTGAAGGTACATTTCAGTCATTGAATTTCCGAATTTCGCAAGCTATCTCTTCCATCAGCCATTTTGGCGTGGAGGTTGCCCCGCATATTCCAACCGATCGCATATTCTCAAACCAGGCTGGTTCCACATCAGCTGCACTTGAAACAAGGTAAGTCACCGGGTTTGTTCTTTTACAATGCTGGTAGAGTACCATCCCGTTGGAGCTCTTCAGTCCACTGATAAAAACCACGATATCAAAACCTGAAACAAACTCCTTCAACTGATCAACACGATTGGAAACCTGCCTGCAAATACTGTCATTCGATTCAAAATCAACTGGCTGACCGCATGAAATTTCCACCATCCTGTTCCTGATCTGAGTTGCCATGGCATGAAATCCTTCGACACTTTTGGTTGTTTGGCTATATAACCTTACCGGCCGTTTGAAATCTATCTTAGCCAGATCCTTTTCATTCCCGATCACTACGGCAGTATTGTCTGTTTGCCCTTTTAAGGCATTCACTTCGGCATGTCCTTCGTTGCCATATATCACGATCTGGCCGTTCTTACCCTGCATTTCAAGGTAACCCCGGTTTATCTGATTTTGCAGGTTCAGAACGATCGGGCATGACGCATCAATCAATTGAATATTGTTTTGATGGGCTGTGCTGTATGTCTCTGGCGGCTCTCCGTGGGCCCGGATCATCACCTTACAATCGTGAAGCAGCCTGAATTCGTCATGCGTAATGATGACAAGTCCCAACAACTTCAGTCGTTCAACCTCTTTGTCGTTGTGGACAATATCTCCCAGGCAATAGAGCAGGGAATTTTCCTGCAGTTCGCGTTCAGCAACCTCTATGGCATAGACCACGCCAAAGCAAAAGCCGGAATGGGGATCAATGGTAACCTGCAACCCTATTGCTTTTTAACAAATTCCTGGAGACTTACGCCAACCGTGAGATAGTTCATTGGAATTCCGGCAGTGTAGGAAGCACGAGTATAACTCAGGTTAAACATTTTAACGCGCAACCCGACCCCCATGGAGAAACCGGTAAGTCCTGATTTGGTTGTAAGCTTAAGTTCCTGCCTGCGCTGGTAGTTATATCCTATACGGATGGCAAGAATTTTCGCAATGGTAAGTTCAGCACCCAATACAACATGACGCATAATTCCGTCCGCTACTTTTGCGGCACCTGTTTTTTGCTTTGTCTCACCGGTGATGGGATCTGCGATATTTGCCGGATCAGCCGGATCAACATAGGTAAGATCCCATTTCTGCAAGTTTGTCAGAAGTTGTGAAAAACGGAGTGGAATATGTTTGAGTTTCTGAGACATCCCGATCTGCAGTTCAAATGGCAATGGCTCATACTTGCCAGGCAGATATGGAACCAGCTGGGTGCCGATGTTACGCCCAATCAAAGATGCTGTAAAGGATTCATCTTTTGACATGTAGGATCCGGCCACGTCAACGGCAATGCCAAACGACTGATACGTTTCAAGCTGGGAATAGATCAGTTTACCATTCGCCCCGATAGAAAAAACAGGTGATAGTTTTCTCCCCCAACCCACATTCAGCGCATATTCTCCCGCTGAAAAATTTCCGGTTACATTGCCTGCAGCGTCGGCCCCGGTAAACTTTCCATAATTGAGAAACTGGAAGTTCCCGACAAAACAACCTACTTTTTCAAAGTTGTGTGCAAATGCAACAAACCCGTAATTAATCCCTCCTGAAGTATTTACATAACTGAGTGCCAGGTTATTATTCATCGATGGATTGATAAGTGACGGGTTCCCCTGTGTGAGCGTGATGTCATTGTCATTGATGGCGAGAAAATTCCCTCCCATACCGGCAATGCGCGCAGAATTTGAATAACCAAGAAACTTATAGGTGCCGTTACCCCCAATCTGTGCAGATGCCAGGGTGATAAAAAGTCCGGAAAGGCAAAAAATCAGAGCGGTTCTTTGTATGATGTGGTGCACGATTGATTTTTTAGTGTGTTCTCTAAACGAAAAACGAGACAAAATATTTTAGCTTAGATCAAAATTCAATCCCGTTGTCAAATATCCTGTGCATTTGCATTATAAAATTTGAATTTTGCACTTTGAAATTGGCTGATCCCTAGGTCATCAATCCCCTGCCTGTTTTCTTGATCTTTTTTTGCTCCGTGAGATCCGACACCAGTTTATCGAGGATGCCATTGATGAACGACTTGCTTTTCTGCGAGCTGAACTGCTTTGAAATCTCAATGTACTCATTCAGGGTAACTTTAACGGGAATCTGGGAAAAATTGGTCAGTTCAGTCAACGCCATTTTAATCAGCAATACATCCGTAAGGGCAATCCGTTCGAGTTCCCAGTTGCGGGTCCGTTCATCAATCAGTTTGTCAGATTCATCGCTGTTCATGATCGTCTTACGAAAAAGAGTAAGAATAAACTTCCTGTCATCATCCGGATCCTCTTCAAGGCCTTTGGTTAGCAAAGCTGGTAATGAATCCCTTTCCCCGAAGGACTCAGTCATGAGCTTGATCGTTTTGATGATAAAGACAGCAGCAACTTCAAAATCATCCTCCCAGAAAATATTGCGTTCTTCAAAATAAAACTGCAGGTCGGCCGATTTGGCAATAAATTTCCGGAACAGCTTTTCTAAAAAATCCTGATCTTCGCGATATGAACTCTCCCCTGAATCCAGATAATCAGCGAGATCCTTGCTGGCTTTCAATTTCTGATAAACCTTTCTGACCATCTCCTGCTCTTCAGTCCATGAAATTTTATACTTCAGTGACTCATCCATCATTTGCCGGTTTTCCTGCAACTGGAGTACCAGCCGGTTTTCGACTAATTTGTAGCTTGGATTGACTTCGTCGGGTGTCGGGTAAAATTTCGTTTTGGACTCTTCCATCCTGAAACGGTAGAAATGGAGCACTTCCAGAAGAAACGAAAATTGGAGAAAATAGAGTTCATGAACCTTATCAAGACTGTTCAGAAGATTTTTCTCAGCCACTTCTATCCTGGCTTCTCCACCTTGAAAATAGGCATACAATGCCTGGAGCACTTTGATACGATAATGTCTTCTGCCGAGCATTGCTGATTTATGAAAAGAACATGTTTAAATTGACTATTTAGCGGTTGCAAAGCTACGGAAATAAGAAATAAAATTTATTCGGATAATATTTTTATTTTTGCGAGCGCTGAAATAAACGAATTTGATGCACTTATAATAAACAGTCTGCAGGATGGAGGAAATGGAAAACAAAGAACGCGACAGGGAAGAAATTTTTTCACGTGCCGTGCGTGCGGGTAAGCGAACCTATTTTTTTGATGTAAAATCTACCGTCGGTGAAGATTATTTTATCACAATCACTGAGAGTAAGAGAAGATTTAACAATGAACAGGGCAAGTTTTTTTATGAGAAGCACAAGTTATTCCTCTATAAAGAGGATTTCGATAAATTCGCGAATGGCTTAAGTGATGTGATTGAATACATACGTACCGGCAAAGCACCGGAAAGGCCTGAATTCGATTATGATACAGCTTCAGATCAAAATCCGGAAGTTATCAGAACATCTTCCAGAACGATTGAATTTGAAGATCTGTCACACGATCCCGACACAAACTAACAAATATCATCTGGTTTATTCTACCGCTCTCTCCCGGGAGAGTTGTTTCTTGAGAAAACTTTTCAACATTCCTCAAGGTGTTGCTATTTCGTTGTAATTTTGTGAACTTGTTTAAAATACCACATGGGGAAAGTAATTGCGATTGCCAATCAAAAAGGAGGTGTAGGGAAGACCACCACTGCCATCAACCTGGCTGCGGGTCTTGCCGTTTTGGAGCACAAAACGCTTATCATTGATGCCGACCCTCAGGCCAATGCCACTTCGGGCGTAGGTTTTGATCCGAGAAACATCAAAACAAGCATCTACGAATGTATCATTGACGATGTTGAAGCAAAGAATATCATTCTCAACACCACAACACCATTTCTTGACCTGTTGCCTGCCCATATTGATCTTGTTGGCGCCGAAATTGAGATGATCAACCTCCCCAACAGGGAAAAAATGATGAGAAAGGTCATTGCCGGCATCAAGGATGACTATGATTTTATCATCATCGATTGTTCGCCTTCACTTGGATTGATAACCGTTAATTCTCTTACGGCAGCTGATTCAGTGATCATTCCTGTCCAATGTGAGTACTTTGCCCTGGAAGGCCTTGGGAAGCTTTTGAACACGATCAAAATAGTTCAGTCAAGGCTCAACCCCACGCTTGACATAGAAGGCATCCTGCTCACCATGTTTGATAACCGGCTGAGCCTTGCAAAACAGGTGGTGGAAGAGGTGAAAGTACATTTCCAGCAGATGGTGTTCAGAACCATCATCAACAGGAATACAAAGCTCGGGGAGGCGCCAAGTTTCGGATTAACCATCATGCTGCATGACATCAACAGTTCCGGAGCCATCAACTATCTGAACCTCGCAAGGGAGATCCTGCAAAATAACGACCTTACACGGCTTACAAACCAAGAAAAAGAGATCAATGTCTGATATTCACGGGAAAAAGAAAGCCTTGGGAAGAGGCCTCAGTGCACTGCTGGATAATGCTGAAACTGAAAATCCCCAGAAAGAGATTTCCGGAGAATATACAGCAGAGTATATTGCTCAGATCCGTGTTGAACAAATCGAACCAAACCCGTTTCAGCCAAGGGTGCATTTCGATGAAAATGAACTGAGGGAACTGTCACTCTCCATCAAAGAGCATGGCATCATTCAACCCCTCACCATCCGTAAAATCGGCCACAACAAATATCAGCTGATTTCGGGTGAGCGCCGCCTGAAAGCTTCAAAACTTGCTGGCCTATCACAGGTGCCCGCCTATGTAAGGCTTGCCAACGACGAACAGATGCTTGAAATGGCGCTGGTCGAAAATATCCAGCGTGAGGATCTTAATCCGCTCGAGATTGCCATTAGTTTCCAGCGTTTGCTGGAAGAATGCCGGATCAAACAGGAGGACTTAAGTCAGAAAGTAGGAAAAGACAGGTCAACCATTTCAAACTATATCCGGCTGCTGAAACTGCCAAGTGAAATCCAGGTTGCCGTGAGGGATAACCTGATCAGTATGGGACATGCCCGTGCAATCATCAACGTAACAGATGAACAATCCCAACTGCTGATCCTTAAAAAGATCCTTGAACGAAAATCATCGGTGCGCGAAGTTGAAGAGATGGTTCGCAACCTTGGCATGCCAAAAACTACGAAATCAAAGCACACCGGCCTGCCTGCCAAATACGAACAGGCAAAATCATCACTGCATCACAAGTTCCTTTCAAAAATTGATTTAAAATTAAACAGGAAAGGTGCCGGATCCATCATTATTGAATTCAAATCATCTGAAGATTTCGACAGGATCATCTCCAAACTGGATTCTTAAATGAGGGCATTCCTTCCTAATACTTTCCTATTCATCACCCTGTTGATTCATCCGTTACTGGTATTTTCACAATCTGACACCACTTTTGTAGAATTGCCCGATTCAATCCGGGAAAAAGAACACTCCCCTACCAAGGCAACCATCATGTCTGCATGCCTTCCGGGATTAGGACAGGCTTATAATAAAAAATACTGGAAGGTCCCGGTAGTGTATGCCGGACTGGGGCTCATGTCATACTTCATTTACACCAATGCCGACAAATATCTCACGTATAAATGTGCCTATATAGAATCTGTCAATGGCAATATGGACGGAAACTACAGTGACCTGGTTCAGCGATATTCGACCCAGGACCTTCAATCAACACGGGAATATTATCGCAGAAATCTGGAAATCAGCATCTTGATTACGGCAGTCTGGTATGCAATAAACATTCTGGATGCCACCGTGGATGCCCATCTCTATACTTTTAACATCAGCGACAACCTGGCACTGAAGATTGAACCCGCCCTTTTACCTACCGGTTACAGCAACAAAGCAGCCGGCGGGATGCGACTATGTCTCCGATTCTGATACGCTAACAAAGAAATCACCATGAAGATTGCATTACTTGGATATGGAAAAATGGGCCAGGAAATAGAAAAACTGGCAATAAAAAAAGGTCACGAAATTATTCTCATTTTTGACAGTCTGGAAGATTGGGAAAATGAAGAAAATGATCTCTCTGAAGCCGATGTTGCCATCGATTTTTCAACACCGGTAAGTATTTTTGAAAATATCTATCATTGCTTTGATGCAGGCGTCCCGATTGTGATTGGAACTACCGGATGGCTTGATGATCTTGAAAAAGTACAGCAGGATTGCTTCAGCAGGGGTCAGAGTGTCTTCTTTGCTCCTAATTTCAGCATTGGCGTCAACTTGTTTTTCAACTTAAACAGGTACCTTGCAAACCTGATGTCGAAATGGGAGGATTACGCTGTGTCGATTGAAGAGACACATCACATTCACAAACAGGATGCTCCCAGCGGTACAGCAATCGTACTGGCCAACGACATCATCAGAAATACCGAACGAAAGGAAAAATGGGTCCAGGAGGTCGTTGAAAACCCCGAAGAACTGGGTATTAAATCTTATCGCACCGACAATGTACCTGGCACACACATCGTACGCTATGAATCTGAAGAGGATTGCATCGAAATTATTCACACAGCCAAAAGCAGAAGGGGATTTGCGCTTGGTGCATTGATGGCTGCTGAATGGATTATAGGGAAAAAGGGGTTTTTTGACATGAGAAATCTTCTTGACGCACAACTTTTTACCACCACTGAATAAGAAAACCAATGTTTTTACGTTAACTGTGCTAATCTAAATACCGGGATATGAATTCTTACCTGATTGCATCCATCATATTTTTCATCCTTTCTGTTGTCGGGATGTGGGGAATATTTGAAAAAGCGGGAGAAAAGGGCTGGAAAATCCTTATCCCATTCTATAACTGGTATGTTTGGCTGCAGATCATCAAGAAACCTTTGTGGTGGTATGTTTTTCTGTTGATTCCCTTCATCAATGTTTTCGTGATCCTGCTTATGATCGTTGAAGTGCTCAAGTGCTTCAAAAAACATGGCCTCCTGGACCAGGCGCTGGGCGTGCTTTTCCCGTTTGTATACCTCCCCTGGCTTGCATTCTCAAAGAAAGAACAATATTCCGATCCTTCAAAACAACCACCGATTCACAAATCAGCTGTACGTGAATGGGTTGATGCCATTATCTTTGCCGTGATTGCAGCGAGTATCATCAGAATTTTTCTCATTGAAGCTTACACCATTCCAACTTCATCCATGGAGAAAACATTGCTGGTTGGTGATTACCTTTTTGTCAGCAAGGTCAGTTTTGGCCCGAAAGTACCAAACACCCCGCTGGCCTTTCCGTTCGTGCACCATACGTTGCCACTAACTGAAAGTACGAAATCATACCTGGAATGGGTCAAATTGCCCTATTACCGTTTCCCCGGTCTGGCAGATATAAAAAACATGGATGTGGTTGTGTTTAACTATCCCGACGGAGATACACTCTCAACCAAATTTCAAAGTGAGGCCAGTTACTACCAGCTTGTCAGAAGGTATGGGAGGTATGATATCCGGAACAACAAACAGTATTTCGGAGAGATCATTGCAAGGCCGGTTGATAAACGCGAGAATTTCATCAAACGCTGCATCGGGATCGCAGGAGACACCATCCGCATCGTTGACCGCACTGTTTATATCAATGGGAAACCGGAAAAAAATCCAGGGAGCAAACAATATAAATATATTTTAAAAACAGACGGAAACCCGATCAATCAGAAAAATTTTGAAAAGCTCGATATTACTGAAAACATTGCGACCGATAACAACGGGACCTATGAACTGACACTCTCTGAGGATGCCATCAGCAAACTCAGACAATACAGCAATGTACGCTCCATCGAACCAATGGTGATACCGGCAGGAACCTTTGATCCTGACATTTTTCCTTTCGATTCAACCTACCGCTGGAATGTCGATAATTTTGGCCCGGTCTGGGTTCCTGAAAAAGGTGTGACAATCCCGATTAACATGCAGAATATCTGTTTCTATAAACGCATCATTGGCGTTTTTGAGGGGAATAAACTGCAGATTACCGATGGGAAAATTTTTATCAATGGAAAAGAAGCCAAAGAATACACCTTCAGGATGAACTATTACTGGATGATGGGCGACAACCGGCATAACTCTGCCGATTCACGCTACTGGGGATTTGTCCCTGAAGACCACGTTGTTGGGAAAGCCGTTTTTGTGTGGCTCTCCCTTGATCCGAAAAAAACCTTGCTTGATGGAAAAATTCGCTGGAGCAAACTGCTAAGAATCGTAAAATAAGTAAATTTGTCGCATCATACCCACTAAAAACCAAACACATGAAAAAAATTATGTTGATAGCCAGTATGCTCATGTTCGCTGTCATTTGCAACTCAGTCCAGGCAGTGTCAGGCAAACCGTTTGAAGGTGTTATAACCTATAAAATCACCTATCCTGACAGTAAGTTTTCAGAAAGCCAGCTGGCCATGTTCCCAAAGGTACTGACTGTTTCAATTAAAGGCTCGAAATCGAGGACCGACCTGCAGATGACTGGCATGACTACCGTTACAATTGCAGATTATGTAGATAAAACAAGTGTGTCTCTCATGAATATGATGGGTCAGAAATATGCCATCAAACAGACTACAGCCGAAATCGAAAGTAAGAATGCTGCTGAAGGCCAGACAACTGTTGTGTTATCGGAAGAAACCAAGGTAATTGCCGGATATACCTGCAAGAAAGTTGTAGTTACCGTGAATGATGACGGAGCAAAAAGCACCTTCGAAGCATGGTATTCCAGTGAATTGGGATCGAAACTCGCAAATTTCAACAGCCCGCTGTACAAAGATGTTGATGGCGGCTTACTCGAATTTTTGATGAAGAATCAGGAAGTAAGTATGAAGTTTACAGCTACATCCGTGGAGAAAAAAAGTTTGCAAGCCAAAGATTTTGAAATTCCTTCAGATTACACACTTACTACCGAGGATGAACTGAAAAGCAAGTTCGGCGGCGGTAATGAATAAATCCAATGGCCAGACCAATCAATCCGCCCAGATCAAACACATTTAAAGGAGAATCCAGGGATGAGGAAGTCCTGACTGTTAGCATACAGGATGTTCCTGAAGAAAAGGTTAAAAAATCCCGGGAAAAGAAGGAAAAACCCGCACGGGTGCCAAAACCACCAAGGGAAAAAAAAGTACGGACCGAACAGGATTTGGCCCGTTTGGAACGACGTTTCCGGGTTTTCGGACTCTTTTCGCTCCTGATGTCATTCTACTTTCTGTTTTCCTTCACATCGTATATCATTTCGTGGCAGGTTGATTATAGTTTTACAGATACTGTATTCAAGCACTTTACCACCGACAGTTTTTTCGACAATAAAATCCCTGTTGAAAACTGGATGGGTAAAATTGGTGCTTTGACAGGATATCTCTTTATTTCAAAATGGTTTGGCATTGCATCGTTCTTTTTTATCATCATCCTTTTTAATGCAGGGATGAAACACTTTTTTCACATTGTCATTTTCCCTTTATGGAAAACACTGGAGTATTGCTTTTTTGGTATTATCTGGTTGCCGATACTGCTGTCACTGGTCACACCTGGCAATGATATTTTCACAGGAGTTTACGGCTACCAGATGAACAACTGGTTAACCGAATTCCTTGGAACCTCCGGACTGGCCATGCTGCTGGGTTTTACGGCTCTCAGCTTTCTTATTCTTTCCTTTAACATTCCTTTCCGATGGTTTAAGACAAAAGCCGGTGATACCATTCCGGTTGGCGATTTAACAGCTAAACCATCATTGATTGAGGATCCTCTTCCTGCAGATACTGATTCACAATTGAAACCGGCAGTACCCGAAAATTTCATGAAGGAACCTGCCGAAGAGGAGCCAATGGAGGTTGACCTGGAATTACCCTCCCGGTTTGCCCCCAAACCTGATGATCAGCCCAGTCTAGAACTCCAGATTGAACCCGTGGTGGAAGAAGCCCCGGTTAAAGGCATTATTGAACATCAGACACTTGAAACGCGCTATGATCCTACACTTGACCTCTCCGGATACAAATATCCGCCACTTGACCTGCTCAGCGATTATGGCGGAGAGTCTGTCAATGTAAACAAAGAAGAGCTCGAGGCCAACAAGGATAAAATTGTCAACACCCTGCTAAATTATGATATTAAAATTGCCAAGATTAAGGCAACCATCGGCCCGGCTGTAACCCTTTATGAAATTGTTCCTGAGGCTGGGGTACGAATTGCAAGGATTAAAAACCTTGAGGACGATATCGCTTTAAGCCTTGCAGCCATGGGCATCCGCATCATTGCCCCCATTCCCGGGAAAGGGACTATTGGCATCGAAGTTCCCAACCAAAACCCGGAAATTGTTTCGATTAAATCACTCCTGGCTACAGACAAGTTTAAAAATACAACATTCGAACTGCCGTTTGTCTTAGGAAAGACCATTTCCAACGAAACATTTATTGCCGATCTGGCTAAAATGCCCCATTTGCTCATGGCAGGTGCAACCGGACAAGGTAAATCAGTGGGACTCAATACGATCATCACCTCTCTGCTATACAAAAAACACCCTTCACAGGTTAAGTTTGTCCTGATCGATCCCAAAAAAGTTGAACTTACTCTCTATAATAAAATTGAGCGTCACTTCCTGGCTAAACTTCCTGATGCAGAAGAAGCAATTATCACCGACACCAAAAAGGTAATCAGAACCCTCAACTCCCTGAATATCGAAATGGACAGCCGGTACGATTTGCTGCGTGACGCCCAGGTGAGAAATATCAAGGAGTATAATGAAAAGTTCTTCTCCAGAAAACTCAACCCGAACGATGGTCATCAGTTTTTACCTTACATCGTGATTGTGATCGATGAGTTTGCTGATCTGATCATGACTGCCGGAAGGGAAATAGAGACCCCGCTGGCAAGGCTGGCGCAGCTGGCAAGAGCTACCGGCATCCATCTTATCATTGCAACACAACGTCCTTCGGTCAACATCATCACCGGTACCATCAAAGCCAACTTCCCTGCCCGAATCGCTTTCCGGGTAATCTCAAAAATTGACTCACGCACCATTCTTGATTCGTCAGGTGCAGATCAGCTCATCGGGCGTGGCGACATGTTGCTGTCAACCGGCAGCGATCTGATACGAATTCAATGTGCATTTGTTGACACCCCGGAAATTGATAAATTAACGGAATTCATCGGATCACAGAGAGGTTATCCTGAAGCATTCGCCTTACCTGAGTATTTTGACGAAGAGAGCGGCTCTTCTCCCAAAGAATTCAATGCCAATGAAAAGGATGAATTTTTTGGTGAAGCAGCACGGCTTGTTGTAAATCACCAGCACGGCTCCACCTCCCTGATTCAGCGCAAGCTCAAGCTCGGCTACAATCGCGCAGGACGAATCATTGACCAGCTTGAATCAGCCGGGATCGTTGGACCATTTGAAGGCAGTAAAGCCCGCGACGTTCGCTATAAAGACATTTCGTCGCTGGAGGAGTATTTATCAATTCTCGGACAAAAATGAAAATGAAAACCATCTTTACCAGTCTCTTCTTTTTAAGCACCATAATCGCCTTCAGCCAGGCAAAGGACCCAAAAGCTGCTGCCCTGCTTGAAGAGGTAAGCAAAAAAGCAAAAGGATATAAATCTATCAAGGTGGAGCTCTCCTATTCCATGGTTAATACCAAGGCCAATATCAACGAGGAAAAAACTGTTTCCCTTTTGGTTTCAGGAGATAAATACAAGATGGCCGCTGCCGGTCAGACAGTTATTTGCGACGGGAAAACGATCTGGACCTACATCAAGGAGTCGAATGAAGTACAGGTGAATGCCATTGAAAATAAAGATGATGCGCTTACTCCTTCAAAATTGCTGACCTCTTATAATGCCAACTATAAGTCAAAGATCATTAAAAGTTCTGACCCGGCCACAGAATCCGTTGAACTCATACCCAATACAAGCAAAAACTTCACAAAGGCCATTTTGGGAATCGACAAAGCCAAAAAGCAGATCAAAAGCTTTACACTTTACGATAAAAGTGGAAATACATTTACCTATAAGGTCAAAACCTACGTTACAGATACCCCTGTCACTGACGCGGATTTCTCATTTGATGCGAAAAAATTCCCGGGGGTAGAGGTCATCGACATGCGTTAACGATGCAGGCCTGGCAAACTTCAGATCCGGTAAGGTTGCGGGAAATGGCAACCACCATCCGAAAATCGGTTATCTCCAGTCTTGCCCGGGCAAAATCAGGCCATCTTGGAGGTTCTCTCGGACTGGCCGATATTTTTACAACACTTTACTTTTCAGTTTTAACACACAATCCGCTTAAACCAAAATGGACTGACCGTGATCGTGTGATTCTCAGCATCGGACATGTCGCCCCTGTTCTTTATGCAACTCTTGCCCATTGCGGATATTTCTCAGTGGAAGAACTTCAAACCTTGAGAAAACTTGGTTCACGGCTGCAGGGGCATCCTGGCAGGGAACATGGGTTGCCGGGTCTTGAATTGTCAGCGGGCTCACTCGGGCAGGGTCTCTCAGTTGCCGTTGGGATGGCGATTGCTGCAAAGATGGATCATAAAAAGCACCGGATCTACAGCATTCACGGGGATGGTGAACTCCAGGAAGGTTCAATTTGGGAAGCTGCAATGGCCGCATCGCATTACAAACTTGATAACCTCATTGCCATTGTTGACCGGAATGGATTGCAAATTGACGGGAGAACAGAAGAAGTGATGAGCCTTGAACCACTTGCCGGTAAATGGCAGAGTTTCGGTTGGCAAGTCATTGAATGTGATGGGAATAGTATTGAACAGTTATTGTCGGCATTTGGAAACACCGGAACTGCTCAGAATAAACCAACCGTCATAATTGCTGAAACCATCATGGGCAAAGGAATAAGAAGTATCGAAGGTGATTACCGGTGGCATGGTAAAGTTCCAACTACGGAAAAGGCAGTAGAATTCATAGAACAACTTGCAAAACAATAAGCAAATTGAACCACCTTATTAATAAAGGAAACAAACCCACAAAAACCGGTTTCGGTGAAGGGTTGCTGGAAGCCGGTCTTAGAAATCCGGCAGTCGTGTGTATCGGGGCAGATATAACCACTTCAGTAGGGTGCAATTTTTTCGCAGAAGCATTCCCGCTCAGGTTTATCTCGCTTGGCATTGCTGAACAAAACTGCATTGGCGTAGCCGCCGGACTTGCACTTGAAGGGAAGATTCCGGTATTCTCAACGTATGGTGTTTTTGCTGCCCTCAGAACAACAGATCAGATCAGGGTCTCCTTATGCTACAACAACCTGCATGTGGTGATCGGCGGCGCCCATGCCGGTGTTTCCGTCGGTCCTGACGGCGCAACCCATCAGGCCCTTGAAGACCTTGGCATGATGAGAATTTTACCGAACATGACCGTACTTTCACCATGCGATGCCACCCAGACAAGAGTGGCGACAATTGCAGCCATTGAACAGGTTAAAGGTCCTGTTTACCTGCGCTTCGGCAGGGAAGCCATGCCTGATTTCACGTCGGGAACCATGACTTTTGAGATTGGGAAGTCACAACTGCTTGTCGCCGGGGATGATCTGACCATTATCGCAACAGGGCACATGGTCTGGGAGGCCCTGCAGGCTGCTGAGATCCTTGAAACAAAAGGATTAAAGGCACGGGTTCTCAATATGCATACCATTAAACCCATTGATAAAGAGGCAATCATCCGGGCTGCCAGTGAAACAGGCGCCATTGTCACGGCAGAGGAACACCAGGTAATTGGCGGTCTGGCCAGTGCCGTCTCAGAGGTGGTTGTTCAGAATTGTCCGGTGCGTATGGCCTTTGTGGGAATGCAGGACAGCTTTGGCGAATCCGGTGATCCCGGCGAGTTGATGGAAAAATTTGGAATGACAGCTGAGGCAATTGCGTCTGCAGCATTGCGGCTCGTCAGCCGCCAGACATGAGCCGTTGGAGGTTAAACGAAAGTGGTAATAATCACTGGTCACCCGTTTACCAAAAAAATCGCCTCCGGATAAACAATCCTGTGCAGCGTTAATCCCTTTGCAGGCGCAGAATCTCCGGCATTCGACCTGTTTTTGCTTTCAATGATATTTTCCAGGTCTTGAAGGGAAATTTTACCTCTTCCCAGGGCAAGCAAAGTACCGACAATGGCCCGAACCATGTTTCGGAGAAACCGGTCTGCCGTGATGGTAAATACAAGCTCTGTACCCTCCATTTCCCATTGTGCATGAGTAATGCGGCAGATATTCGTCATGGTGTCGGTATCAACTTTGGAGAACGATGTAAAATCACTATATTTCCTGATCATGGCAGCCCCCTCGTTCATGATTGAAATGTCGGTTGTTCCATTAATATGGTGTGTAAACTCCTGTCGAAACGGATTTGGAACCATAGAAATACAGTACCGGTATGTACGCGAAATTGCACTGAAACGGGCATGTGCCTGAACTCCTGCCTGCAAGATGTCAAGGAGAACAATGTCACCTCCAAGATATCTGTTCAGCCTGAAAACCAGTTTCTCACGCTCGGTATTTATTAACGGAGTGATTAGGTCAAAATGTGCAAAAAATTCAGATGCATGAACCCCTGTATCTGTACGCCCGGCTCCGGTCAGCACAATGGGCGAACGTAACATCATCGACATCGCCTCCTCCAGGGTTTGCTGCACAGTTGCTGCATTGGGTTGCCTCTGCCACCCATGAAAACGGGTTCCGTTATATGCTAATTTAAGAAAGTACCTGAAGTGGCTCATTTATGAATCTTGGGCCTTGTAAATGTAAATAAATATTTTCACCCGATTCATTCAGGTAATTTAGACCTTATATAAATTAGAAAAAAGTGTGACCAATCCAACATCTGTTATTTAATTAACAAAGAATATTGATATCTTTGCGTCAAAGTTTGTTAATTTATTCACAATAAACCTGAAACAGAACATAAAACACTATATATTAACTTTTTAAAATATATTTTATGACTGATTGCAAATCATTAGTTAGGGAATTAGCCGACAAATATGGCAGGGAAAGAGCCAGTTTGCTTCCTATTCTTCAAGGAGTTGTCGCAAGAAATAAATATCTTTCCGATACATGCATGACCGATATTGCCAAAGAACTCGATCTTTCGGCTGCACAGGTTTATGGAACTGCCACCTTCTATTCATTTCTCGACATTGAACCGAGAGGAGAATATGTGGTAAGGGTTTGCAAAACCATCACCTGCGATATGCATGGGAAAAAGACGATTGTTCAGACCCTGGAAGACATGCTTAAAATTAAGGTCGGCGAAACGACTCCAAACAAGAAGTTCACACTTCTGGAGACCAACTGCCTCGGCTGGTGTCATGAAGGTCCGGCAATGCTCATCAATGATACACCCTATAGTGGCCTTACCACTGAAAAGGTGCATGATATCATCAGTGAATTCATAAAAAAATAACACCCATAGAAAATAGGAGAACCAGTCATGTCAGATCAAACCCTTAAAAGAGTTGACTTAATCTTCGGGGAATATTCCAACGAGAAATACAAGGTTTTAGCCACGACGTTGGCACGGACCAATGAGGATATCCTTAAAGACATTCTGGAATCAGGCCTTCGCGGTCGCGGTGGCGCCGGATTCCCCACAGCCATGAAATGGAAGTTTACCGCAGAAGCCCCTGGCGATGAAAAATATGTTGTGTGCAATGCGGATGAAGGTGAACCAGGTACTTTCAAAGACAGGGAAATTCTTTTACGGGTACCCCGTAAGGTGTTTTCAGGAATGGCAATATGCGGCAGGGTCATCGGCGCAACAAAAGGATTGATGTACCTTCGTGGAGAGTATAAATTCATGGTTCCGGAACTTGAGAAGGAACTGGACATCTATCATGAGCACATGAAGGAACTCGGGCTTAATTTCCAGATTGAAATCCGCATGGGTTCAGGAGCCTATATTTGCGGCGAAGAGAGCGCTTTGTTTGAATCCATGGAAGGCGGACGCGGAGAGCCCCGCAACAAACCTCCCTACCCTACTACCAGCGGTTTCATGAAAAAACCCACCGTGATCAACAATGTGGAAACGTTTGTGAACGTGCTGATGATCATGCGGCTCGGTCCCGACCAATATAAAAAACTTGGCACCACCGACTCCCGTGGGTCTAAGGTTTTCTCAGTTTCAGGCGACACACCTATTCCGGGAATTTATGAACTTGAACTTGGCATGCCCCTCGACCGGTTTGTTGAAGAATTCGGTGATGGTGATACCAAAGCTGTTCAGGTTGGAGGAGCTTCCGGCTTCTGCGTACCACGGAAAAAATTCAAGGATACTGTCATCGGCTTCGAAGGTGTTCCCACAGGCGGCTCAATGATGATCTTTAACAGCTCCCGTTCCATGTACAATGTGCTGCACAACTACCTCGAATTCTTTGAAGAAGAGTCCTGCGGCCAGTGCACTCCATGCCGGGTCGGATGCCAGCAACTGCTCAAGGGAATCGTTGCAGTGAAAAAAGGCGAGAAAAAAGCGGCATATCTTGATCAGCTCATGAAATTGAGTGAAAGCATGAAAATTACTGCAAAATGTGGTCTGGGCCAATCTGTAGCCAATTCATTCTCCTCCATTGTCAACAACTTCAAGGAAGAAATGATCTACTAATTCAGTATTCACACGAAAAATAATTACAAGTTATGGCTAAAAAAATAAATCTTACGATAGATACCATCAAGGTTACTGTAGATGAAGGTACCACAATCCTTGAAGCAGCCCGCAGCCTGAATATCCATATCCCCACCCTTTGTTACCATGAAGACCTTTGTGTGGCCGGAAATTGTCGTGTTTGCGTTGTTGAACAGGAAAAGGTCAAAAATCTGCCTGCTTCCTGCGCAACACCTGCCGCTGAAGGAATGGTAATCCATACCAACAGCATGAAGGTCAGGATGGCCCGCAAACATATTGTTGAACTGCTGCTTTCAGAGCACAATGCCGATTGTACCAAATGCTATAAAAACGGCAATTGCGAACTGCAGGGACTGGCATCACAAATGTTGACCGGCGACCACCTTTTCCTCGACCTGGTGCCGGATAAAAAATACACCATCGATATGTTCAATACAGCCATCATCAAGGATGACAGCCGCTGTATCCGTTGCCAGCGTTGCGTGAGAACCTGCGAAGAGCTGCAAAGTGTGAGCGCCCTGGGTGTTGCCTACAAAGGCAATAAAATGAAAATCTCGACTTTTTTCGAACACTCTTTATTTGAGGTAGTTTGTACAAATTGCGGACAATGTGTGAACCGCTGCCCGACCGGTGCTTTAATTGAACGCAATTACATCGACCAGGTATGGGATGCCATCTACGACGAATCCAAACATGTTGTGGTACAAACTGCTCCTGCAGTGCGTGTTGCACTCGGGGAAGCGCTGGGTATGGCAACGGGCAAGATCGTAACCGGGAAAATGGTATCCGCACTCAGGCGGCTTGGCTTTAATTCCGTTCTGGATACCGATTTTACTGCTGACCTGACCATCATTGAGGAAGGACATGAACTGTTAACGCGGTTGAAAAGAGCGTTGGTTGACAAAGATCCAACTGTTGCCTTGCCTATGGCCACCTCCTGTTCTCCCGGATGGATCAAATTTATTGAACATACCTTTCCGGAATATCTGCCAAATCTTTCTACCTGCAAATCACCACAGCAAATGTTTGGTGCTTTGGCAAAAACCTACTATGCCCAGAAACGCAAACTCAATCCCAAGGACATTGTTTCTGTTTCCATCATGCCCTGCACCGCCAAGAAATTCGAGGCCAACCGGCCGGAAATGAGGTCGAGCGGTTATAAGGATGTTGATTTCGTGTTGACTACACGGGAACTTGGAATCATGATCAAACAGGCTGGCCTGGACTTTGAAGCCCTTCCTGAAGAGAAATTCGACAGTTTTATGGGTTCATCAAGCGGTGCCGCGGTTATTTTCGGGTCAACAGGAGGCGTGATGGAAGCTGCCCTTCGCACTGCCTATGAAATAGTTACCGGTCGCGAAGTTCCATTCGACGGACTCAACATCGTGCCTGTTCGCGGAACGGAAGGCGAAGTGAGGGAAGCAAGCATTAAAATCGACAAAGTCAAACCTGAATGGAGTTTCCTCGAAGGAGTAGAATTAAAATGTGCCGTTGCAAATGGCCTGGCCCATGCCAAGTCCCTGATGCAGAACGTCAGAGATGGCAATGCCACCTACCATTTCATTGAAGTGATGGCATGCCCGGGCGGATGTTTGGGAGGCGGAGGTCAGCCAATTCCAACCAACAAGGAGATTCGTACCAAGAGGAAAATGGCCATCTACGAAGAGGATATGGGCATGCCCATCCGCAAATCTCACGAGAACCCTGAAATTGCCGAGATCTACAAAGAATTCCTCGAAAAGCCACTGGGTCATAAATCACACGAATTATTACATACCCACTATACTCCCCGAAAGAGGTACTAAAATTGCTGCAATTACACGAAAAGCTGTTCCGGTTTCAGGAGCAGCTTTTTTTTTGCAATATCACGTAATGCACATTGGCATGCAAAAAAAAAGCTGCCGTGAATCACACGGCAGCCTGGCGCACATTTACTAACAATGTAGGTATAAAGAACGACTGATTTAAATTTTCGGGTGTTTCGGTGACTTGTTGTCAGGCTGAGCAGGTGGCGGCGGCGGCGGCGGCGGTGGAACGGATTTATCATCATCCGTATCTACAATTACCCTCATCTGCCGCTCCTGGTTATCTCTTTTCCGGTGCATTTTGCCAGGGTCCCTTAGTACGATAACCCGCTCCTGTCTTTCGAACATGGGGGCATCATTCAGGTCGATGACAATCCGCTTGCCATGCTTGCGATCTTTGATTGTATAACCAACAACACGGTCCATGGGGATATTGCCAAGAAGATCATTAAGCGACTGACCACCTTCTCCCGAACGCATCACCCTGCAACCTGGTCCCTGTCCCATCAGTTCCCTGTCACATGATTCCATTTCCCGGCATGAAGGCATTCCTTCCAGTTCGAAGTCTTCCAAATCTTCAAGTGCCATGGGACAATCCGGCAACCGGGGCAGCTCAAAATCATAAGAATACCCTTGCGGCATGCCGTGAACCTTTACTTTTACACGTTTACCCCGATCGTGCATCAAGACAACCTTATCAATCTCTCTTTTGACAGAATCGATCATTGCTTCATCTGGCATTTCCATTGTTGTATCAATGATTGTGGTTGTACCATTATCATTGCTGACTATTTTCATGGTAATTTTTTTCTGGCCATCTTTTTTTGCAGGTTCCTGCGAAAAAGCAGGTCGTGTTATGAAAATAGCTACGACCACTGCTGCCCCGAGCGCAAGCCCGATTTTGAACATGTTTGATTTAATTTTCATGGAATCCTCCGTGTTTAAGTTTGATGCTACAAAACTAAGACGTCTAAGTGCCTGAAAATGTTAATAAAAAGTTAAAGTTGGTTAATGAAAGGTTAATATCGGGCACAGACCTTTTCCTTTCCCTATTTTTGCATCATGAACAAAAGAATATTGTATATCCTGATTGTAAGTATCTGCATTTCGCTGATAGGGATCATTACTGTACAGTTCTTCTGGATCCGAAATGCGTTTCAGGTTAAAGAGGCACAATTTGCCCGGAGCGTGAACGATGCATTGGGCAGCGTCGTTAATAAAATCGAGGCCCGTGAGAACATGTTTTTCATCAGCCGGAACTTTGAAGGTGACAGCATCATGCGGATAGTCCAGGCATTTACAAAAGACACAAGCACCACCATTAAAAGTCATCTTGATTCACTGCTTGCGGTTAATGATATGCCATTGAAACATGGACCACCACCGCCACCCGGGTACCCGCCTCCACCCGTTGCGCATCAGCCTCCTGCAGGGGTGATTCACTACTCCTATCAGTATAATGTCGTTCCCGCTGAGGATGGGCAGGATTCTATCACAGTTAAAATGGAGGAGTTTTTTCAGGAGGTACAGTCGATGGAAGCGGGTGGAATGAATTTTCAATGGGATGATCAGCTGGCACGGCTGGATTCGATGTTAAACATAAACATGCCTCCTGTGAATCCTCCTTTTGATGAGCAGCAACCTGATCCCGGTAATTTTAATGAAAGTGAAATTATCCTTGAGGCAAACAATGGCAGCGGATCGCAGCATCTGAGGTACAGGGTACCACTGTTCAATCAGCAGGTCCCTTTCCAACACCGGCCGCCCAGGAACCAAACCAGGCAGCAAATAAGGGAAAGCAATATTCAGAAATTAGATAATAAGGCAAGAAAGATACAGGATGTAATCAAACAAATGGCGATTGCACTTGAAACCAAACCTGCTCCGATACAACAAAGGATCAACAAAAAAAGTCTGCAGGCCACCCTTGGTAAATCTTTTAAAGATAAAGGAATTGAGCTGCCTTTTGAATTTGCGGTAATCTCACCGTCGAGCGACAGCAACCATATACCCATCCGGTCAGCCGGTTTTAAAGGAGCATATGAAAACTCTGAACATCGTGTTTCACTTTTCCCCAATGATCTTTTTCAGAAGCCGGACATGCTCCTTGTTTTTTTCCCGGATCAGAAATCCCAGGTATTAAAATCACTTTCGCTGCTGCTGATAGGATCGATCCTGTTTACCCTGATCATCATTCTTTCATCTGGCGGCAGTATCATTGTCATGATCCGTCAGAAGAAAATTTCGGACATCAAAACGGATTTCATCAACAACATGACGCATGAATTCAAAACCCCGATTGCGACCATCTCCATAGCTGCCGATTCAATAACCAATCCACGGGTGATATCTGAACCGGAAACAATCAAAAATTTCACAAGGATTATCAAAGAGGAGAACAACCGGATGAATACCCGGGTCGAACAGGTCCTGCAGATGGCATTACTCGACAGCCGTGATTTCAAACTGCGGACGGAACTTGTTGACATGAACTACCTGCTTGAGAAAACCGTTGAACATTACCGGCTGCAAATTGAGAAAAGGGAGGGGGTGATTACGACACGACTGGAAGCCGAGCACGCTGTTGTTGAAGCAGATGAAGCCCACCTTCGCAATGTATTGCTTAACCTGCTTGATAATGCCAATAAATACTCTATTGCCAGCCCTGAGATCGTCGTTTTTTCCTTTAACCGCGGAGGAAAATACATCTTTGGTGTACAGGATACCGGTTTGGGAATGAGCCAGGAAGTACAGCGGAAAGTTTTTGACAAATTTTACAGGGTAACAACAGGTAACATTCACAATATCAAAGGATTTGGACTTGGCCTCAGCTATGTTAAGGCCATTGTTCTGGCACATCAGGGCGACATCGCGATCGTCAGTGAATTAGGTAAAGGCAGCAGGTTTGAAATCAGTTTACCTGGTGTTCGGGAAAATGAAGTTGAAGAGATGAGTTAAAAATAACAACCGGAGGCAGGAATGAACCAAAAAATGAAAATATTGCTGGTCGAAGATGATCCGAATTTCGGATCCATCATGAAGTCATATCTGGAGCTGAATGATTTCGAGGTAACCCTGAAGGCAGATGGGAAACAAGGCCTCCAGGCATTTCGGTCAAATCCGTTTGATATTTGCATCCTTGACGTCATGATGCCGGAGATGGACGGCTTTACGCTGGCAAAGGAGATAAAAAAATCAAATACCGACACCCCTTTTATCTTCCTGACGGCCAAATCACTGAAAGAAGATATGCTTGAAGGGTTTAAGACAGGGGCGGATGATTATATCACCAAGCCCTTCGATTCAGAAGTTCTGCTGTTCAAACTACATGCTATTTTAAAACGGAACACCCTTCGCCCGGAGGCCGACACTGCTCCTAACGAGATGAAAATCGGCAATCTGCTGTTCAATTACAATCTGCGCACCTTATCTCATGACAATATCACCCAGCAGCTTTCACCGAAAGAGGCCAGTCTCCTCAAAATGTTAATTACGGCCAGGGATGGCATCCTGTTACGGAAAGATGCGCTGGAGAAAATCTGGGGTAACGACAATTACTTCAATGGCAGGAGCATGGATGTGTTTATTGCCCGCCTGCGCAAATGCCTGAAAGCTGACCCATCCATTGAAATTGCCAATATTCACGGGAATGGGTTCAGGATCATTATTGGTTAGAGAAGCCTTTGTGGATTATCATCCCATTTTTTCTTTTGTTATTTTATTAACATTGTGAAATAAATCACAGAAAATGCTTGCATAAGAATGTTGGAGATGGTACCTTTGCTGCCGATTCAGGATGTGATTTTATTCACTGTGCAGTGCCGAACTGCACATAATACCAGGTAAAACAACAACAGCAGCATTTATGGAAAAAATAAAATCTCTGACCGATTTAAAAAACCTTCAGGAAAAACTTAACTCAAAAACCGGCCTCTCCAACAGAAGTGATAACGCAGGAGAAAATATCCGTGTGAAAGTTGCCATGGCTACCTGCGGGATTGCCTCAGGGGCAAAAGAGGTAATGGAAGTATTCATTGAAGAATTTACCAAGCGAAATATTGACGCCGTAGTCACCCAGACCGGCTGCATGGGCTACTGCTATGCTGAACCCACTGTGGAAATTACAAAACCCGGAAACGAACCCATAACCTTTGGGTACGTTGATGTGAAAAAAGCAAGCAGGATCATCGACAAGTATGTGCTGAACAACGAACTGGTTGACGGGATCATCCCCGTAAATTATGAAACAATCGACAATAAGTAAAATCCGGAAACAGTCAGATGGCAAAAATTAAATTTCATTTTCTTGTTTGTGGCGGGGCTGGTTGTCAGGCTGCAAAAAGCGAGGCTATCCTGAAAAACTTTCAGGATGTTATTATGGAGAGAAAGCTTGAGACCGAAATACAGGTGATAAAAACTGGTTGTTTTGGCTTTTGCGGAGATGGTCCCATCGTAAAAATGATGCCCGATAATACTTTTTACACAAAGGTAACCCCTGAAGATTGTGCTGAAATTATTGAACAACACATTGTTAAGGGCATAAAAGTGAGCAGGTTGCTATACCAGGACTCCGGGAACCATGAAAACGGGAGCGGATTCAAAACCAGGGGCCTTCACAAAAAGCAAATTCGTATTGCGTTACGCAATTGTGGTTTCATCAACCCTGAGAATATTGAAGATTATATCGCCCGTGACGGCTATCAGGCATTGGGTAAAGTACTTACTGAATTAACTCCTGAAGCCACCATCGAAATTCTGAAAAAATCAGGACTTCGTGGCCGTGGCGGCGGTGGATTTCCAACCGGTTTGAAGTGGGAAATCACACGCAATGTCAAGGCCGATCAGAAGTATGTGGTCTGCAATGCAGATGAAGGAGACCCGGGTGCATTCATGGACAGGTCGGTGCTCGAAGGAGACCCTCACACAGTACTTGAAGCAATGGCCATAAACGGGTACTCCACCGGGGCCGACAAGGGTGTGGTCTACATCCGCGCTGAATACCCGCTGGCGATAGAACGCCTCAAAATTGCCATGAAACAGGCCAGGGAATATGGATTGCTTGGAAATGACATTCTTGGCACAGGGTTTAATTTCGACATCGAAATTCGGTACGGAGCTGGTGCATTCGTTTGCGGGGAAGAAACAGCCCTGATCCATTCCATGGAGGGACTGCGTGGCGAACCAACGGTTAAGCCGCCATTCCCATCCGAATCCGGATTCCTTGGAAAACCAACCAATGTTAACAATGTTGAGACTTACGCAAACATTCCAGCTATCTTCCTGAAAGGCGCTGAATGGTTTGCAGGTATCGGCACCGAAAAATCCAAAGGGACAAAGGTCTTTGCACTGGCGGGTAAAATCAACAATGTCGGACTTATTGAAGTCCCCATGGGCATTACCCTGCGTGAAGTGATCTATGAGATCGGTGGCGGGATTAAAAATGACCGGAAATTCAAGGCCGTTCAAACCGGCGGACCTTCAGGCGGAATGCTGACGGAAAAAGACCTCGACACACCCATCGATTATGACAACCTCATCGCTGCCGGCTCCATGATGGGTTCTGGCGGGATGATCGTGATGGATGAGGATGATTGCATGGTCGCCATGGCAAAGTTCTACCTTGAATTTACGGTGGAAGAATCCTGCGGAAAATGCTCTCCATGCCGTATCGGCAACAAGCGGTTGTTTGAGATGCTTGAAAAGGTTACCAAAGGCCAGGCAATCATGGAAGATCTGGATAAACTCCGGAATCTGAGCAATGTAATCAAAGACACATCGCTTTGCGGGCTTGGACAGACCTCTCCAAACCCTGTTCTCTCGTCAATGGATAATTTCTATCATGAATACCTGGAACATGTTGGCGATAAAAAATGTCGCGCCGGCAACTGCAAGTCGTTGATGCAATACATTATCCTGGCTGAAAACTGCATCGGATGCACACTGTGCGCAAGGAATTGCCCGGTAGATGCCATTGCAGGCGAACGCAAACAGGCACACCTGATCGACCAGGAGAAGTGCATAAAATGCGGCGCATGTATGGATAAATGCAAATTCAATGCGATTTTCATTAAATAATCAGGAGGAATACATGGACATGGTAAAACTGACGATCGACGGCAAACCTGTTGAGGTCGAAAAAGATACAACGATTTTAAAAGCTGCCAAACTCATTGGCATTGATATACCTACCCTTTGCTACTTTCAGCTTAAAGACATGAATATTGAAAACCGTCCGGGCGGATGCCGCATTTGTGTGGTGGAAGTCGTCGGGCGGCGTAACCTCGCTCCTGCCTGTTCTACCAATGTCGCAAAGGATATGGTTGTTAACACCCACTCGATCAGGGTATTGAACGCACGTCGTACTGTTCTGGAGCTAATTCTCTCCGATCATCCTGCTGAATGTCTGACCTGTGCCAAATCGGGGAATTGTGAACTCCAGACGATGGCACAGCAACTTGGCGTGCGTGAATTACCCTATCAGGGGGAACAGTCAACATACCGGAAAGATACTTCACCTGCGATCATCCGGGATGTTGACAAATGCATCTTATGCAGGCGGTGCGAAATGATGTGTAATGATGTACAGACGGTAGGTGCGCTTTCTGCCGTCAACAGAGGATTTATGGCAGTGGTAGCTCCGGCATTCGAAATGAATCTCGAGAAATCTCCCTGTACTTACTGCGGACAATGTGTATCTGTTTGTCCTACCGGTGCCCTGACCGAAGTTGACCACTCGCGCAATGTGATTAATTCACTGGCTGACCCTTCAAAAACAGTTGTTGTTCAAACAGCACCTGCCGTCCGCGCCGCACTTGGCGAAGAATTTGGCCTTGATCCGGGAACCCTCGTAACGGGAAAGATGGTCGCAGCACTCAGACGACTTGGTTTTGACTACGTATTCGACACCGATTTTGCTGCCGACCTCACTATCATGGAAGAAGGAAGCGAACTACTCGACCGTCTTACCCGTTACCTCAAGGGTGACAAACAGGTGAAACTCCCTATTCTCACCTCATGTTGCCCGGGATGGGTGAACTTCTTTGAGCACAATTTTCCTGAATTGATGGATGTGCCCTCCACTGCCAAATCTCCGCAACAGATGTTCGGCCCCATTGCCAAGGAGTATTTTGGAAAAAAACTTGGTATAGACCGTAAAAACATGATCGTTGTTTCGATCATGCCATGCCTGGCCAAGAAATATGAGTGCCAGCGGGATGAATTCAAAGTTAACGGCGATCCGGATGTTAACTACTCTTTGTCAACCCGCGAACTGGCTCATCTCATCAAACTGGCGAATATCGATTTCAACAGCCTGCCCGATGAAGATTTTGACAACCCGCTGGGTGAATCAACGGGTGCTGCAGTAATCTTTGCAAATACCGGCGGCGTTATTGAAGCAGCATGCAGAACTGCGTATGAACTCTATACCGGAAAAAAACTCGAAAAAGTCGAATTCAATGAGTTACGGGGATTGGAAAACGTCCGGCACGCAACCCTTGACTTTGACGGATTGCCTATTAATATTGGCATCGCCCATGGACTTGGCAATGCGCGAAAGCTGCTGGAAGATGTTCAGGCCGGTAAAAGCCAGTTCCATGCCATTGAAATCATGGCCTGCCCCGGCGGATGTATCGGGGGCGGGGGACAACCATTTCATCATGGAGATTCAGAAGTCATTAAACAGCGTGCTGCGGCCATTTACCGCGAAGATGCCGGCAAACCCATCCGGAAATCGCATGAAAATCCGTTCATCATCAAATTATATGAAGAGTTTTTAGGCAAGCCCCTGGGCGAAAAATCCCACCACCTGCTTCACACCCATTATTTTGACAAAAGTAAAGGAACATATATCGAATAGAGACGCGGCATGCCGCGTCTCCACAGGTATGTTTAAAACCAAAATTATATGGCAAAGATTAAGTTATCAGAGAAAAAAATAGAAGAGCTGAAGGAAGTTTGCAAATCCTTCAACAATGACAAAGGCGAACTCATCAATGTCCTTCACAAAGCCCAGAGCATTTTTGGATACCTTCCTGCGGAGTTGCAGGAAGTGATTGCAAAGGAGTTAAATGTATCTGTGGCCCATGTTTATGGTGTGGTTACCTTCTATTCATTTTTCACCATGACCCCCAAAGGAGAGCATCCGATCTCCATCTGCCTCGGAACAGCCTGCTATGTGCGTGGCGCCGAAAAAGTTCTGGAAGAGTTTAAACGCGTGCTGAAAATCCAGGTCGGAGAAACCTCCGCCGACGGGAAGTTCTCCCTCAGCTGCCTGCGATGTGTCGGCGCCTGCGGACTTGCCCCGGTTGTGCTTGTTGGAGAAAAAGTTTACGGACGTGTTTCGCCGGAAGGCGTGAAAGATATAGTTGCTGAATACGGTAACTAGTTTCCCTTATTTTGGTTAATAAGTGATGGTCAAAGCCTGCCAGGTTCTCATATGGCAGGCTTTTGATTTAAAAGAACTTCATTGTCACCTCCTTCAGAAATTTTTCTTCAAGGGTGCGCGTAATGCGGAAAACGACTGTCCTTCTCAGTTCAAGTTCAACAGGCATCGTAGGATCCTGATGGGCAACATTAATATTGGTCCCAACCAGGAAATGTATTTCATCACTGTCAAGGAGGTACCGGACGATTTCGTCGGCGGGGCCTTTTCCAAGCTGGTAGTTATTCTGATATTTTTTCAGCAATTCACTGACTTTACTAAGCGTCAAAATCCCTTCAGTAATCAGATCCACACCGTTCATGTGCGAAACCGGCGGGAGTTCCGGATCGGGCATTTCGAGGCTGTCGGTAATCTTTTCACCCCACTCACGCGCAACCATGTCACCGGTGGTCGCCCCGCATATAATCTTTTTCCCTTCAAACTGTTTCAGCAGTCCGGTGAACATTTCATCATTGGCCGGATCCTGGGGAGGGCCTGAGAAGATCATCAGTTTGCGGGGTTCACGAAAATAGATGACACCGCAGCTGATGTCGTCGAGGGGATGAAAATTGTCGTTCTGATTTGCTTTGTTGATGACCCTGGTGCTTAATTTAACGGCAGAAATGTCGGACTCTTCCCGGATGGTCTCTTCCACAAAATGCTGCAGGTTATCAAGGCCCCAGCCCATTTGATACTTTTCACCACCTAACCCTGACTGGGTCACACCATCGGAACAGAATACGATCCGGTCCTCCTTCTGCGGTTTAAATGTTGTGGAGAGCACTTCCCTGCCTGCATTCTTTTCACCTTCAAGCACCACGCAGGTCCATTCAGGTTCGTGCAAACGCGGTCCCCGCAAGACCAGGGTTTTCGGGTTTTCATATTCGAGTATGGTCACCTCACCCTCCACATCAATTTCCACAATGGTAAATGTGGAATAATTCATATTTCTGACACTGTCAACCGGCAGTGTTTTCATCATGAATTCAGTACTTTTCTGAACACTTTTATGCTCCTGGGTGAAATTCACCGCCAGCGTTGCTGTAAGCGTGGCCAGCATGTTGGCTTTGATACCATGCCCCATGCCATCCGACAGTACGATGATGATGCGTCCTTCTTCCTTGATGCGCCTTGATATGAATACATCCCCGCAAACGCGGGCTTCCCCGTGGCTTTTCTGCTGACAATTCACATCAATAAAGAACTTTTCATTCATTTGAAAAGGTTTAATTGTACAGTCCCGTCTCCAGACTTAGGTCTTACTTTTTACTTCGTACTTCGTACTTCTTACTTCCCACGTTTTCACTTATTCTTCGCCGGCTCCTTGTACGAGTTAATCACCGAATTCAGCATCTGTTCTGTTTTCGAGGCGCCTTCACCGAGCAGGTAGGCAATTTTCTGAACCATGTCAAAATTCTCATCGATCACCTCGGTAAGCCTGGTGATGATTTGCTCCTTTCTGACTTCCGGAACGTACATATCGCGAAGAATTCCACCGACATATTTATGTTTTCGGATCGGGAATATGGAAACACCCAGTTTAACATCTCCGAATTGAACATCCTTGTTTTCGATGGATTCGTCGGAGGTAAGGACATACGAAAACATTTTATAGAAGTGTACGGGCAGCAGTGATTTCAGATCAGCGCCAACCAGCCCGGGAATGACCTCGTCAATCATGGCAGCCTCATCACCGACAATGCGGATAAAGGCCTTATTGCTCTGGTAAATTTTAAGGTGCTCATCCACAATCACCACACCTGATAAAAGATTCTGGAGCATGGTGGAGATGATTTCAGCTGACTCTTTTTGTGCCTCATGTTCATGCTTCGCCTGCTCTTCCGACTCCTTTAAAGCAGCTTTGGTTGAGGCCAGGTTTTCGTTTGCCGTACGCAGGGTCTGAATATACTCCTGGCGGTTATGACCACTGAATACATGGCACATTTCTGTCGTTGCCAGCCCCTGTGAGATGGCGATGGCAAGGTCGCGGCAATTGGTATAGCCGCATGATTCGCAGCCAATCTCGTTATCAACATGGCCTTCACGATTGATCATTTTCAGGACCTCTTCGATCTTCTCATTGTCGGGAACCGGAAGTCGCTGATCGTCGGGCGTGAACTGCCTCGACAGGTCAAGGTGAGAAAAAGCTTCGATCTCGTTGTTCCAGGTTTCCTTGTCGAATGTCGTGAGCCTTTTGTTTGCATAATCCGTAACAAGGGTCATTCTTAAAAATTTCTCCCCTCCCGCGGATGTTCCGGGCCCCATCAGGCAGCCTTCATCATAAAAGATGTTGAAATTTCTCCTGATGTGCTCAATCCGTGAATCGAACTCTTTCACGGCATGAACCATGTTGTTCCGGCCTTCCGTCGTAATAACACTGCCTGTCAGTAAATTTTCATTAATGTCAACGGCCTGGAGAAAACCGTTGCTGATCGGATACAGAGAACCTTTGTGCCCGAGGGGGGCATCAAATTCAGAGAACTCAAGCTGGCTTTCCCGGATGTTAAATTCATGGAACAACTGGCGTAACTCAACAAAGGTGAGTACTGAATCGATTTTCGCATCCCCTTCAAACTTAAGTGCTTCATCCTTGGTAGATATACAGGGACCTATGAACACGACTTTGACATCCCGGCCGTACTTCTGCCTGATCACCATGGCAGTTGCAACCATGGGCGACACGATCGGGGCCAAATTGGTTATCAGTTCCGGGTAATATTTTTCAATGTAGGCCACAACGGAAGGGCAATTTGCGGTAAAGTGGTATCTCCCTTTAAAATTCTCAAACAACTCCTTGTATTTCAATGCGACCAGGTCAACACCAAAGGAGGCCTCACCTACATAGGTAAACCCGAGTTGCCGTATCATCTCCACAAATTTCCGGTAATCAGTGATATCATGAAATTCGCCGGAGATGGTCGGATCGCAGATGGCCGCAATTTTCCCGCCCGATGAAAGCAGTGATTTTGTTTCATCAATGGAACTCCTGAATGAAATTGCGTGGGGAGCACAGGCCCGGAAGCAACTGCCGCATCCGATGCACCGTTCTGTGACAATCGACGGCAGTTCACTGATCACATCGACCCTGATCGCCTTAACCGGGCAGATCCGCACACAGGAGTAACACTTGATACAGGTTTCGTGCGAGACTTGGAACAGAGGATCTGTGAGCATATCTTAGTTATTACCGCCAAAATTAAGCATATCCGGGGTTAAAATTACTACATGATAAAAAAAATGCATCATATTGCATCAATATTTATTTGTTTATTTATTCACAATGCTAAATATTTCACAAGTAATTCCTTGATTATTCTGTTTTATTTAATATTTTTGTAGGGCAGATCACGAAACCTACTGATTATGACGAAAGAACAACTTGAAAATATCCTTTCCAAATATCCGGAAAACAAGAAAGACGGACTACTTCCGATATTGCAGGAGATTCAGCACTTTCAAGGGCATCTTACAGACGAACTGCTGACAATGGTCGGAAAATACCTGAACATCCCGCTGAATAAGGTTTATGGGGTTGCCACGTTTTATGACCAGTTCAGGTTTCATCCGCAAGGAGTTTATCACATCCGGATCTGCCGGGGAACAGCCTGTCACCTGGCAGGTTCCTCCACCTTTCTTGAAGAACTTGAAAAGCAGCTTAAGGTTAAGGCTGGCGGGACCAGCAAGGATCGGAAATTCAGCCTTGAAATTGTCAACTGCATGGGGGCCTGCGACTCATCGCCGGTCGTACAATTAAACGAGTCTTTTTACTCCAATGTTACGCCTGCCGGTCTTGACAGGCTAATCCGCACGCTTAAAGAAAAAACAGAATAAGATGGCCACGCTTACCTCCAACGAAACCAGGGAATTCCTGGTTGAAAAAATTCTGAAAAACCATTCAAATATATTTGACAAGGGCACCCTTGAGCAGCTTTCCATCATCAGGCGCACCAAGGTAGTCAAGCCAGTCATCTATATAGGAATGGGCACCTGCGGGTTGATCGCCGGAGCAGATAAAACACTGAAAGCTGTTGAAAAATATCTCACAGATCATCATCTTAAAGGAGATGTCGTAAGGGTCGGGTGCTTGGGATTATGCTCGTCAGAACCCCTCCTTGATGTCCAGCTGCCCGGAAAAGCAAGGGTGTCATTCCATCATGCCACGGAGGATAAAGTCGAAGACCTTCTCAATTCCGTATTCCATCATACCCTTTTGACAGAGAAATTACTTGGCCAATTCACCTCCGACACCCTTGAAAAATGGCCTGGCATCCCTGTGATTGAGCAACTCCCCTATTTTGCAAAACAACACCGGATCATTCTCCGCAATGCCGGCATCATCTCCCCCTTTCTGATCGATGATTATCTTGCCAATGGGGGATATAAATCATTGTATAAAACTGTTCTGAACTACACCTCCGACAAAGTTTGTGAGATTGTTGACCAGAGTGAGTTGCGCGGCAGGGGCGGCGGTGGATTCCTCACCGGAAAAAAATGGCTCATCACACTGGGGACGGGCAGCGATAAGAAATACCTCGTGTGCAACGCCGACGAAAGCGATCCCGGAGCATTCATGAACCGGGCCATAATCGAAGCCGACCCTCACCGTATCATCGAAGGAATTGCAATTGCATCCTACGCCATCGGAGCAAACGATGCATACATATACGTCAGGTCAGATTATAAACAATCACTGATCATCCTTGAAAATGCCATCAGACAGGCAAAGGAATATGGCATGATTGGTGAAAACATATTTGGAAGCGGCTTCAACCTCTCCATCCAGATTCGCCAGGGGGCCGGTGCGTTTGTGTGCGGTGAAGAAACAGCGCTGATTGCCAGTATCGAAGGACGAAGGGGCATGCCACAGGCAAAACCGCCCTATCCGGCTGAAAAGGGGTTGTTCGGATATCCCACCATCGTTAATAATGTGGAAACCCTTGCGAATATCCCTTCGATTCTGGAGAACGGGCCATCATGGTTTAAGTCGGTCGGGACAAAAGAGAGCAGGGGAACAAAAGTTTTCAGTATCGCAGGCATGTCACTGCACACCGGCTTTATAGAAATTCCGATGGGAATGACGCTTTCTGAGATCGTAAACCCGATTGCAGGAGGAGTGAAAAACGGAAAACTCCTTAAGGCAGTTCAACTTGGAGGTCCATCCGGAGTTTGCATTCCAAAACAAAACCTCGAAACCTCCATCGGGTATGAAACCATGCATGAGATAGAATCGTCTATCGGCCTTGGCGGATTGATCATCCTTGATGAAGATGCCTGTATGGTTAGCCTGGCAAAATATTTTATGGAATTCCTGCAAAAAGAGAGCTGTGGAAAATGCATCCCATGCCGGGAAGGAACCCGGCGAATGTTGCAGATTCTTGAAGAAGTAACACGACGTCCCAAGGATGAAACCACACACGAAACACTTGAACGGTTTAAAGGAGTTGTTGAGCTCGAAAACCTTGCCGAAGTGATTCGTGATACTTCATTGTGCGGGCTGGGTCAGAATGCTTCCAATCCTGTATTATCATCCTTAAAGTGGTTCAGGGATGAATTTGAAGAACATATTTTCGACCGGAAATGCCAGGCCGGAACATGCCATAACCTCCGAACTTTTTTCATTGAAACCGAAGTATGCAACGGATGCAACATCTGCCAGAAAAAATGCCCCGAGAATGCGATCATCGGTTCAATTAAACTTCCGCATTTCATCATCGAATCGAAGTGTACCGGGTGCGGAATCTGTTTCAACAGTTGTAAATTCAATGCCATTTACTTCAAATAACCTGTAAAATGCAATTTGATGTTGATATAAATAACCAGCTGGTAACCGCCAAACGAGGCGAGACGATCAAGAATGTGCTTGACAGGATTGGCATCCATGTACCTACTTTATGCTATTTACCCGGGTTCTCCCCAACCGGTGGATGCAGAATGTGCGTGGTTGAAGTGGATGGGATTTCTGAACTTGTCCCCTCTTGTTCACATCCTGTTACTGAATGGATGAAGATTAAGACACATTCGCCAAGAGTATTGAAGGCCAGGAAAGTACTGGTTGAACTGTTACTTGCCAGCCACCCGGAAGATTGCCTTTATTGCGAGCGCAGCGGACTTTGCGGCCTGCAGGACCTTGCCGGTGAAATGAACATCCGTGAACGTAAATACCATGGCAAACGACAGAATCTTCAGATTGACAAGGCATGCCAGTCCATTGTGCGCGATCCGGCAAAATGTATTTTGTGCGGAAGGTGCATTCGTGTTTGTGATGAGGTGATCGGTGTTTCTGCCATTGACATGATCGGACGGGGAAGTGAAACCAGGATTGGTACGACGCATAATAAAGGATTGAACGCGCAAACCTGTATCAGGTGCGGTCAGTGCATCATGGTTTGCCCGACAGGAGCCCTCACGGAAAAATCAAACATTCAGGCTGTTCTGAATGCATTGAACAACCCTGAACTCTTCCCTGTAATTCAGTTCTCTCCTACCGTGCCCGCTTCCATTGGGGAAGATTTTAACATCAGGGCGAGCAAGGATATCCTGAATCTGCTCCGGGCTGCCCTGAAAAAGATTGGATTCCGGCAGGTATTTGACACATCAATGGCTGCTGACTTCACGATCATGGAGGAAGCGGCAGACTTCATTGAAAGGCTCGGCAAACATGAAAAGCTGCCGATGATCACTTCCTGTTGCCCATCCTGGGTCTCATACCTGGAAACATTCAATCCGAAATTGCTTCCCAATTTATCAACACCTGCATCGCCACAGCAGATTATGGGCCGGCTTATCAAAAACTACATATCCACATCGGCGGGTCAAAAAGCAGAAAACGTGTTCGTAGTTTCGGTAATGCCCTGTACAGCCAAGAAACAGGAGGCATTCCTGGATCGGATGAAGGATGAAACAACCATGAACGTAGATGCCGTAATCACCACCAGGGAACTTGTCAGAATCATCCGGTTACTGGGGGTAGACTTCAGCAGTCTTGAACCTGAACCCATCGACCCCCATTACAGCATGCGGAGTTCCTCCGGAAACTTATTTGGCATCTCGGGAGGACACCTGGAAGGGCTACTGAGAACCATTCACTTCATGATGACCGGCCAGGAAATGAGCATGTTGAAAATAAATGATTTACGCGGATTAAAGAACAGAAAAGAAGCCAGGGTGAGAATAGGAAAGACGACTTTTAAAGTTGCTGCAATCAGTGGTATTCCAAATGTAAAGGCGCTCATTGATGACATTGAGGCACAACGTGAAGAGTTCAGCATCATTGAAGTCATGGCTTGTTCAAACGGCTGTATAAACGGCGGAGGGCAAAAATTGAATTCGGATGAGAAAAACCTGAAGGCAAGGATGAAGGCTTTGTATGATGTTGATGATGAGGAGATGATCAAGGTCGCGCACAAAAACCCGGTTGTTGTTGATCTTTATGACAAGTTCCTGGCAAAACCCGGTAGTGAAAGAAATCGGGAATTGCTTCATATTCAAAGGAAAACACCAGATACATTATGAGCCATTCATTTCACAGGCAGCTGGTTTTCACGATTAAAGACAGGTGCAGGGTATGCTTCACCTGCGTGAGAGAGTGTCCTGTTAAAGCAATTAAAATTATTAACGGGCAGGCCGAAGTGATCAACGACCGTTGCATTGGATGCGGCAACTGTGTCAGGGTTTGCAGCCAGGGGGCGAAAATCCCGCTTAGATCCGTCGATGCAGTTAACGAACTTCTTTTATCAAAAAATAAAATTGCTGCATGTATCGCGCCAAGCTTCCCTGCCGAATTTGATGAAATTCAGGATTACAGGATTTTGGCAGGCATGATCAGGAAACTTGGTTTCGACTTTGTAACAGAAGTTTCCTTTGGAGCCGACCTGGTCGCCAGGGAATACGAACAAATGATCCAGCGGAATGATTACGAAGGTGATATATCCTCCGATTGCCCTGCGATAGTCTATTTCATCCGACACTATCACCCCGACATGGTTCCCTATCTTGCCCCCATTGCATCGCCAATGGTTGCAATGTCGAGGGTTATGAAGAAAAAACATGGAGACGATTTGAAAGTGGTGTTTATCGGGCCATGTTTTGCAAAGAAAGCTGAGACGACGGAAGTCGATGAGGTTCTCACGTTTCGGGAGTTGCGTGAGATGTTCGACAACCTGAACATTCGTCCGGAAAACACCGATCCCTCCGGATTTGATCCTCCGCACAGCGGCAAGGGCGCTATTTTTCCTGTAAGCCATGGTCTGTATTGTACCGCCAACAACCAGGAAGCCATCCCCGAAGAAAGGGTCATTATCGCCGAAGGGCAGGTGAACTATAAAGAGGCCATCCGTGAGTTTGAGGAGGGGTATATCAGAAAGAAACACCTGATGCTGCTATGTTGCGAAGGGTGCATCATGGGGCCTGGCACCTCTCCAGGGGGGAAACGCTTCGCCCGCAGCAGTGCGGTAGGAGAATATGTTACCCGGAAGCTCGAAGTTTTGGACAGACAGGCGTGGGTCAGAGATATTGAAGAATACAAAACCCTTGATCTGTCACAAACTTTCACACCCGAAGACCGAAGAATAGCCCCTCCGGACAACGTTGACGTCGTAAACGCCCTGCAGTCTATGGGAAAGTTCGCTCCCAAGGATCACCTGAATTGCGGCGCCTGTGGCTACGACACCTGCGTTGACCATGCAAGCGCCATTGTCAATGGCCTTGCCGAGACAGAGATGTGTCTGCCATTTTCAATTGAAAAGCTGCACGATTCGATCAACAACCTGAATGTATCCAACGAAAAGCTCGCACGGGCAAAAGCCGCTCTGAAACAATCGGAAAAGCTCGCCCACATGGGACAACTTTCGGCAGGAATCGCTCATGAATTAAACAATCCGCTGGGTGTCATAACCATGTACAGCAATATTCTCATGGATGAAGCCCAGGAAGGTGATACGGTTCGCGAGGATCTGAAACTGATCGTTGAACAGGCAGAACGGTGCAAGAAAATTGTCAGCGGCTTACTTAATTTCGCCCGTAAAAACCAGGTCGCCCTCACTGAAACAGATGTAGTTAAGTTCATGCAGCATAGTTTGAATTCAATCGTTAAGCCTGAGAATATTCAATGCTCATTTAATCCGATGATCGCCGATCCCATCGCCAGACTTGACATCGATCAGATGATGCAGGTCCTGACAAACCTGGAGAAGAATGCCATCGAGGCAATGCCTTCCGGCGGAACACTGATCGTTGGCGTTGAAGGCGACGCCGAAGAAATTACATTTATTGTTACGGATACAGGACTGGGCATTCAAAAAGAGAACATGGATAAACTTTTCACCCCCTTTTTTACCACAAAAGAGATGGGAAAGGGCACAGGACTCGGACTTGCCCTGATATACGGGATTGTTAAAATGCACAAGGGAAAAATTCATGTTGATTCCAACGCCGATCAATTGTCAGGCCCTCTGGGAACAACCTTTCGGATCACCATCCCCCGTGGAATGTAATAAAGAAATTTACTGCCATAAAATGCCCTAACACGTAGCCACTTAACACTTAACACTTAACACTTAACACTTA